>NZ_JBWQXL010000025.1:0-98730 GCF_056620565.1 Nostoc sp. LEGE 12454 | reverse complement strand
CCTAAAGCCAGATTCTCACGCGTTACTCACCCGTCCGCCACTGTGTCCGAAGACACCGTTCGACTTGCATGTGTTAAGCATACCGCCAGCGTTCATCCTGAGCCAGGATCAAACTCTCCGTTTTGTTTTGGAAAGCTCTATAGCTCATTTAGCTGCTCTTTTTTAACTTCAGCTTAGTTATTTTTATTTGCTTGACGCAATCCACTTGCTGTATAATCGCTTTCAAACTATAATATTTTCAAGGTTCGGTGTCCTTTAAGCGTCGCTCTTTCGCGCTCCGCTTCAAGCACTTATTCAATATAGCGAACCTATTTCATTGTGTCAACTATTTTTCCCAAATTTATTTTGGATGGTTTCCGCATCACTATCAAAGCCTTGGAGCACAAGGGTTTTAGGCTATAGTATTGCTGGAAGTCTCTAAGGAAGCAACAAATCTGTGAGCTATTCTGCTGTTTTGCCGCCAAGGCTAGTTTTAGATCCTCTGTTGCGTACCTGGCTGTTGGAGGATATTGGCAGGGGCGATCGCTTTCACAGAGCTTAAATTATTTATAGACCAAATTCCTTTGTGCCTCAATCTGACAGATGGTATCCAACGCCAAATCGTTTTGTACCCACATCTGCCCGGTTCTCTGTCAATGCGAATCAGAAAAGCGGTCATACATAATATATATATGTCGTAACCTCTTTGCTGTAACCACCCAGAAAAAATTCAGTCCCAGCCTAATGCTTCACTGATTTGCGCTGCTAGTTTCAAGGGGCGGAAAGGCTTGGCAAAGATAGCAGCTACATCTAAACCAGTAAAGCTCTCTTGAGCGGACTCCTGGACTTTGGCAGTTAGTAAAATTACTGGAATTAACCTAGTGGTGGGGTTAGCCTTCAGTTGTTGCAGAGTGGCACGCCCATCCAAATCAGGCATCATCATATCTAGTAAAATTACATCAAGTTTAGAGTTGGCAGCTATATTCAACGCTTCTCGACCAGAATAAGCAGTCAATACGTTCCAACCAGCACCCATTTCTAATCCCAATTTTGCGATCGCCTGCACATCTTCTTCATCATCAACAATCAAGATATTTCTGCTCATATTGTCACTCTCGCATGATATGTGATGCTGATTAGCTTGATTAGTCTTCAGCTATTTTAGAATGCAATCGGGTAGAAGTAGGGGAGATTTGGGTAATTAAAGGCTGCTATTGAGAGTCTGCTAAAGGTAACAGTACATAAAAGGTGCTACCTTTGCCTAAAATACTCTGAACCCAGATTTTACCATCATGTTGCTGTATGATATCTCGGCAAATAGCAAGTCCTAAACCTGTTCCTCCTTTGTTGCGGGAGTCAGATGCATCTACCTGCTGAAAACGCTCGAAGATGATTTGCAATTTATCTTCAGGAATTCCTCGCCCTTCATCTTGGATCGTAATTAAAAGAAAGTTGGGTGATGAAGGCTGATTTTCTTCAGACTCAACGCCTCTAGATTCTGAGAGAGTGGCACTTATCCATATAGTGTCACCTGGTTCAGAAAACTTAATCGCGTTGCTCAGTAAATTGGTGAGGGTTTGCAGGAGGCGATCGGGATCTGCCCAAAGTTGTACTGCTACGGGATTTATAATTAGTCGAACTTGTAATTTATCTGCCATTGCTTGCATTGCTTCCGTTGCCGTAATTAGCAAGTCTGCGGCGTTGCACTTCGCCTTCCGCGTTAAGATTTTGCCCGATTTCATCCGCTCTAAATCGAGAATATCGTTCACTAAACGAATCAGGCGTTCAGTATTAGTGGTGGCAATGCTCAGGACTTTTTGTCCCTGTTCAGTCAGAGTTCCCAGTTGTCCTGAACTCAATAAGTCTAATGCTCCCATTGTGGAAGTTAAAGGTGTACGCAACTCATGACTGACTAAAGAGATAAATTCGTTTTCTAGACGTTTGCGTTCGGTTATGTCATTGGCAATTAATAAAGCGCATGGAACTCCAGCTAGATCAATCAATTCGAGAGATATCAGTATGGTTTTGAGTTCTCCAGACTTAGTAGAAAATTCAAATTCCAGATTGTACAGTGAGCCAGTTTCCGGCAGAAGTTGAATTGTTTGGGCAATAGCAACTGTGTTATTACCTAAATTAAGTTCGGTAGCAGTATCTCCAATTACTTCTTCTAGACAATAGCCGCTCATCTTCAAGAAGCTGGGATTGACATCAATAAAACGAGCTTCGGAAACTGTGGCGATCGCAATCGGATTGGGACTAGAGCGAAAAACTTTAGCGAACTTCTCTTCTGCTTTGGCGCGTTCAGAAATTTCCTGCTGCAACTGCTCATTTTGGGCTTGGAGTTGTTGTTGCAGTTTCCAAATAGTCAAGTGATTTTCAATTCGTGCTAAAACCTCTTCTAGTTGAAAAGGCTTAGTGATATAGTCCACCCCACCAACTGTAAAGGCTTTTACCTTATCTAGCACATCACCCAAAGCACTGATAAAAATTACTGGAATTTCGCGGGTGCGATCGTTTGCCTTCAGATGTTGGCAGACTTCATAGCCATTCATCTCAGGCATATTCACATCCAGCAAAATTAGGTCGGGAGGAACTGCATTTGCTCCCCGTAAACCCGTAGAACCTTTAGTTACACTCCTAACTTTATATCCCTGTTCCGTCAACATGGCAGATAGGAGATTCAGGTTTTCTGGCGTGTCATCAATCACTAGTATGTCTGCTTTGGGGAAGTTGAGTGACTCTTTAGGCATGGAGATATCGACTTTAGCCACAATAGGCTACTAATTGTTTCTAGAGATTTTAACCTTAGTTCAATGTCTTAATAATCAGTTACAAAAAAAATAGCAATTACCCATTTATCTACCCTAGTTCTCCCCGATTAATTTCTAATGTTAAAAACATCAAATCAAGTATGTAAGTAAATCACTTACTAAATTACATTCGCGTTAGAAATCGCTTTCGTTGATAAATAAATCTATTTCTACAAAAATCCTATGCACTCAATAACCAACAGGCTATTCTATTCCATGCCAAAAACTGTCCGCTTTTTCGCTGCCAGTGCCCTAAATTTGGGTTTCACTGTTAGCCTTGTTTTTTATCCAAGCGCGAGTCCGGCGGGTAATGACACTGGAGTGCCTACTGAACTCCAGGGCGAGTGGCGGTATGGCCGGATTTCGTCCATCCAATACCAAGACAGTTACACAGGGCAGTCCGCAGCCCCAAACGGCTCTAGCGACCAATTCCAACTTGCATCTAATGGAAACTACAAGCGAAATAGACTGATTCAAATCAACACCTACAACTGTGCGTCTAACCTCTTCATAGAGGAAAAAGGCAAAGTTAAGATTGAGGCTCAACGCCTTACTTTTCAACCCAGTGACAGCACATCCAAAGGGCAAATCTGCAATAGCGGGCGCACCTACTCCAGCCGCAATACAGCAAAGCCTGAGACTTACCAGTGGTCGATTGAGACGAATGATTATGGGCAGCAAGTTTTAGTACTTGAGACTGCCGATGGTAAGGGTCGCGCTCATTATGGACGACCTCAATAAGCTAATGAGCATTCAATTTGCATAGAACCCAATACGCTGAGATTAAGAATTTTTTCTCTCCCCTGTCTCCCCTACTTCTACCCGATTGTTTTCTAATCTACAAGATATCGAACTGAGGTAATTCTATGATTCACCATATTTCAATTGCTGTTAGAAACCCTAGCCATGTTGCTCAAGTTTTGGCGGAAATTTT
Organism: Nostoc sp. LEGE 12454; assembly: GCF_056620565.1. Lineage (NCBI taxonomy): Bacteria > Bacillati > Cyanobacteriota > Cyanophyceae > Nostocales > Nostocaceae > Nostoc > Nostoc sp. LEGE 12454. The sequence continues at coordinate 95,007 of NZ_JBWQXL010000025.1, read as the reverse complement.
AAAAGCGCAAGCTGTTCCCTTTCCTCCTAACCCAGGAAGTTATATGGTTATACCTTTTGATGAATACGGTACAGCCATTGAACTTTATCCTTTAGGTTCTCAAATAGAACCTGGTGAAGGTGATGAACAATGCGTCTTTGTACATACTGCTATTACTTCCAGGTATACAGATATTCATGCAGCTATCTCTGTACCAATTAGTCAGCAAGAAATTGAAAAAATTGGTGTGCGTGAAGGTTGGCGTGTAGTGCGCTGTAACCGCGATTCTTTCTTTGATGTGATTGAGTTCTGGGTGGAAAACAGGTTAATGATTGAATTGCTAACACCAGAAATGGCATCTCAATATTTGAAATTTGCTACCCAGCAAGAAAATCTGAAATATTTTTTGGCAGAACCAGCTTTAGCTACTACTTGATAAACATTTATTGCAATCCTATTTTATTTGTAATAATTGTAAATCGTAGATCCCCAACTTATCAAACAAGTTGGGGATTTTGTCGATTGCAAGATGTCTTGCAAAAGTTCCTAATAATTAATTTACCAAGAGTTTGTTGATTTTATAATAAGCGATCGCTTTTTTGAGTTAAACCTAGTTCAAATACACTAAGCGATTATCATTTAGCCCGACTTAATTGCTATGAAAGCTTCTAGCTATTATATTGATAAATTAGAATTATCCTGGTATATCATTAACTCAAATGTTGTATATACTTATAATAAGTATAATAAACTAAAGAGCCACTTAAGATGCCAAAAGACAGTCTGAAGGTTTGTTTAGATGCCCTGATATGTAGAGAAGCTTTTGAAGTACAAGGGCAACAAGGTCAAAACATAGGAAGAAATATTCCTATGATATCTATTCGGGATTTAGAAAAGAATTCTTTTTTCTATCCATTTTTACGCAAACCGGATTTTCAAAGAGAAACTAATGAATGGGAGTCTGAGAAAATATGTGAGTTTATAGAAAGTTTTTTAGATGGTGATTTAATACCATCTGTTATTCTTTGGAGAAGTACTAGCAGTTATTATTTTGTCATTGATGGCTCCCATCGACTTAGTTCTCTAATAGCATGGATTAATGATGACTATGGTGATGGTAAAATTTCTAAAGAATTTTATGATGGTGACATTACAGAAGAGCAAAAAAGCGCTGCTCAAGAGGTAAGGAAACTTATTAAAGCAAGTATAGGTTCTTACAAAGATTATCAATCCTTAACACAGAATCGAGGACAAGTAGATCAAAAATTTCTTGATAGAGCAAGAAACTTAGGAGCTTTAGGTATCCAGCTTCAGTGGGTTGAAGGGAATTCAGAAAAAGCAGAAGCATCTTTTTTCAAAATTAACCAAAAAGCAGCACCTATTGGTGAGACTGAGATGCGCTTATTACAAGCACGAAAGACACCTAATGGTGTTGCTGCTCGTGCAATTATGAGAAGTGGTAATGGTCACAAGTATTGGTCAGATTTCTCGCAAGAGAAACAAGATGAAATCGAACAATTAGCTCAAGAAATACATCAACTTATTTTTGAACCTAAACTAAAGAACCCTATTAAAACTCTAGACTTACCAATAGTAGGTAGTCTATCAGTTCCTGAAAAACTTGAAGTTATATTAGAGTTTGTAAATATGGTTAATAGTATAGAATTCGATGATCAATTGGGAGACGATCCCACAGGAGATAAAACTGTAGAACTGCTAAAAAATTGCAAAAAAGTTGTTCAGAGGATAAATAGCAATCATCCTTCCTCTCTGGGTTTGCATCCCATCATATATTTTTATAATAGTACTGGCAAACCCAAAATCGGCTCATTTTATGGCATCGTTACTTTAATGTTACATTTAGAAAAAAATAAATATTTTTCTAAATTTATAGAAATGCGAAAAGATTTTGAATGGGTGATTTGGCAAGATGATATGGTTCCACAGATTGTTAGCAAAAATGGAAATGCACTTAAGGCTAGAGACAAAGTTAAAGATTTTTATATAAAAGTTATTGATAAATTATTGCAAGGAATAGATAAAAAAAATGTCATTAAAGAGATCATTGCTGAAAAAGGTTTTGGAACTTTAAAAACTAAAACTAAAAGTAATACAAGCGATACCCAAACTAAAGAATTCTCACGAGAGACAAAAGCAGCAGCTTTTATCAGAGATGCTTTACCTGGTTCTCCACGATGTAAAATCTGTGGTGGCTATCTCCCCACTCGTCTTAACTCTATAGATCACATCAAGAGAAAAGCCGATGGTGGTCTAGGGACTTTAGATAATGCACAGTTAACTCATCCATACTGTAATACAACATACAAAAATTAAATATTTTAAAATCAAGTATAAAATTAAATATGGTGGTGGGGTAGTAGAATGCGCTAGCTTTCACAAAACTATCCTATTACTTCTTTACCGCCGGATACTGCTTCAACACCTGCTTTAAATATTGTCCAGTATAAGACCTGGGATTTTTTGCAACTTCCTCCGGTGTCCCTACAGCAATCAATTCTCCCCCTTTATCACCACCTTCTGGCCCCAAATCTATTACCCAGTCAGAACAACGAATTACATCTAAGTTGTGTTCAATTACTAAAATTGAATTACCTTTATCTACCAATCGTTGCAACACATCTAACAATTTATGGACATCATAAAAAGATAAGCCTGTTGTCGGTTCATCTATTAAATAAAGGGTCTTACCTGTGGCGCGTCGAGATAGCTCTGTTGCCAATTTCACCCGTTGCGCTTCCCCACCAGATAAAGTAGTCGCAGGTTGTCCTAGTTGGACATAGCCCAACCCGACATCAAATAAAGTTTGTAAACGTGCGATCGCTTTAGGAATATTCTGGAAAAAGTCTAAACTTTCCTCAACTGTCATTCTCAGTACATCAGAGATTGACTTATCTTTGTACTTCACTTGCAAAGTTTCGCGGTTGTATCTTGCACCTTTACAAATTTCGCATTGCACGTAAACATCCGGGAGAAAGTTCATTTCAATAACATTCACACCCTGTCCGCTACAAGCTTCGCAACGTCCACCTTTAACGTTGAAGGAAAATTGCCCAGGTTTGTAACCTCTTGCTTTGGCTTCTACTGTTTGGGAAAAGACATCCCGAATGGCATCGAAAATTCCTGTGTAAGTTGCAGGGTTGGAACGTGGCGTGCGTCCAATGGGAGATTGATCGATAACGATCGCTTTATCAATCGCGTTTAATCCCTGGATTTTATCCAAATGTCTCGGTAAAGGAACTTTCTTAGTTAAATGATGTTGCAGAGATGGATATAGTAATTCGTTAATCAGCGTAGATTTGCCCGAACCAGACACACCTGTGATGGAAACGAGTTTACCTAGTGGAATGTCTACATCTATATTTTGTAAATTGTTGCGATGGGCATTTTTAATTCCCAAACTGCGCCCATTTCCTTCTCGGCGTTCTGCTGGTGTGGTAATTACTCGTCTTCCTGATAAATATGCACCCGTCAAAGAATCTTCTGCTGCTAATAACGCCTGAAAATCACCTTGGGCGATAATATTTCCGCCATGAATTCCTGCACCAGGGCCAATATCAACAATGTGGTTGGCTGCGCGAATTGTTTCTTCATCGTGTTCAACGACAATTAATGTATTACCCAAATCGCGCAATTTAGTTAAGGTTTTGAGCAATCTGCCATTATCTCGTTGATGCAAACCAATACTCGGTTCATCTAAAACGTAGAGAACTCCTGTTAATCCAGAACCAATTTGCGTTGCTAGACGAATCCGTTGGGCTTCGCCACCGGAAAGAGTCATGGCGGGACGGTCAAGGGTGAGGTAATCTAAACCTACATCCAACAAAAATTGTAATCTTGCTTTGATTTCTCTCAGGACTAAATCAGCAATTTGTAACTGGCGATCGCTCAACTTAAATTGCTCAATTCTCTCCCGACAATCTCGAATTGATACGGTAGTCAATTCTAAAATTCCATATTGTCCCAACTTCACCGCCAAGGCTTCTGGTTTTAACCGTTTTCCCAGACAAACTTCGCACGGTTGATCGATTAAATACTGCTCTAATTTTTGTTTAACTAATTCAGAACCACCCTCATACTGCCGTTGCAATATTGGAATAGCACCTTTAAAACTCTGCTTTCTCTGTGCTTCTGCGGCTCGTTCATCTTTCTCTCCATACAGAAGAATTTGCTGCTGTTCTTCTGTCAGCTTGCCCCAATTTGTCTGTAACTCAAACCCATAAATTTGTCCGACACTATAGAGTAATTCCAAATAATAAGAATTATCTTTTTCTGACCAAGGCGCGATCGCAGCATAAACTGGTGCTTCCCAGTCGGGTACGATCAAGTCTGGCGCAAATCTTCTTAAAGTCCCGATGCCATGACAGTGCGGACAAGCACCATAAGGCGAGTTAAAGGAGAACAATCGCGGTGATAATTCCTCCATTACCGCGCCATGTTCTGGACAAGCAAAATTTTCTGAAAATACTAATTCTTCTTCTTTTTCTTGTCCGTCGTCACCAAGCAGACTCACCAGAATGGCTGCAATCCCCCCCGATTGCTTGAGACACGTAGACAGAGAATCAACCAAACGCTCCTGAATATCAGCTTTTTTCACCAAGCGGTCAATTACCACTTCGATGGTGTGGGTAAAGTTTTTATCCAATTCAATGGAATCTGACAGTTCGCGGATCTCGCCATTGATCCGCACGCGCACAAAACCTTGGGATGCCAGACTTGACAAAAGCTTCCGGTGTGTGCCTTTTTTCCCCCTGACAACGGGTGCAAGAATTTGGAAGCGGGTGCGATCTGGTAATTCCATAATGCGATCGCACATTTCATCGATTGTCTGGGGTGCAATACAGCGATCGCATATCGGACAATGGGGTTCGCCAGCCCGACCAAACAACAGCCGCAAATAGTCGTAAATCTCTGTCACCGTACCGACAGTGGAACGGGGGTTATGAGACGTTGACTTTTGGTCAATAGAAATTGCTGGACTTAAGCCTTCAATGGTTTCTACATCCGGCTTATCCAGTTGTCCGAGAAATTGCCGTGCGTAGGCGCTGAGGGATTCCACATAGCGACGTTGCCCTTCAGCGAAAATGGTGTCAAAGGCTAGAGAAGACTTACCAGAACCAGAAACGCCAGTGAATACGATTAGGCGATCGCGTGGCAATTCCAAGTCAATATTTTTCAGATTATGCTGCCTAGCACCCCGAATCCGAATGGTATTCTGGCTGTTGTGGCTGGGGTACGGAAGATGTCCATTCAAGGATGCTGCTAGCTGTTTGTCTGACATATTGGGCGGCGAAGAAGGAGTTTCTGATGAAACAGTCCTTAATAATACTATCTTTAATTAGTTTATAGTAGAACAATAGTACTGTTTTAGTTAGTTATTGTTCCAGATTCATGGCGCAGACATCCTTAAGAGTCTGCTAATTTGGAAGCATCCTGATTAAATATCCTTCTGAGGGCGAAGCTATGGTATCGCAAATCCAACCGCCTACCCAGCCAGAGGTCATCTACCCAGATAGTGATGGACAACTAGTAGCTAATAATACCATACAATTTAGCTGGATTGTAGAAATTAAGCAGAATATAGAGTGGCTATTTGCTGACGATCCAAATGTATTTGTGGCGGGGGATTTGTTTTGGTATCCAGTAGAGGGACGCAATAAAATTGTTAACGCCCCAGATGTGATGGTGGTATTGGGTAGACCAAAAGGCGATCGCTTATGCTACCAACAATGGAAAGAGGAAGGAATTGCACCGCAAGTGGTGTTTGAAATTCTTTCTCCGAGCAACACCCAAACTGAAATGGACAAGAAATTACTTTTCTACGATCGCTATGGGGTAGAAGAGTATTACATTTACGATCCCGATCGCAATAATTTGTGTGGTTGGTTGCGTGGCGAAGACGGTTTAGATGTCATCCCCCAAATGGAAGATTGGGTGAGTCCTCGGTTAAAAATTCAGTTTGCTCTATTACCAGAAGGTTTACAGTTATATCGCCCTGATGGAGAACGGTTTTTAACTTATACAGAAATTTCTCGCAACGCCGAACAAGAACGACAACGGGCGGAACTTGCAGAACAAGCCAGGAAAGATGCCATACCCCGATTATTGCAAATGAATTTGAGCATTGAACAGATTGCCCAAGCTTTGGGATTGTCAGTGGAAGAAGTGCGAACTCTTGCTCAGGAGTAACGCCGCGTGCAATTTTTTAATCGGGTCATTAGAAATTGAATTTGTACTTGAGATATTCCGATCGTGCTAGCCAATGCAGCCACTCATAATGTCACCTGGGAAAAGTTACCTGATGATTTTGTTTTAGACAACGAACCAGTGGATAACATTAATCAGCCACTCTTGGCTGCTGCTTTAACAGAAAGCTTAGAACTTGCTGTCAGATTATCCGCCGATGCTTTAACCATCACTAATTATGCTATCTGCGCTACCTTGAATAATCGATTTGTCGTCAAAGCACCAGATTGGGGTTATGTATCATCAATTCGAGTCTCGCGAGAAGAAGTGAAGCGCAGTTATACGCCACGACTCCAAGGTGATATTCCCGTAATTGTGATGGAATTTCTTTCAGATACAGAAGGTGGAGAGTATTCGAGTAAACCGACCTATCCCCCTGGTAAATGGTTTTATTATGAGCAGATTTTACAAGTGCCAAACTATGCCATTTTTGAACCAGACGGTGGAGTTTTAGAAGTTTATCGGCGAGATGATTTAGGATATTATCAACTGCAAACACCAGATGCAAATAATCGTCACTGGATTGCGGAAATGAATTTGTTTTTAGGCGTATGGCAAGGAAGCCGAGAAAACTGCACAGGTTATTGGTTACGTTGGTGGGATGACAATGGCGAACTATTACTGTAGGGTTTGGAGTTAGCAGCAAAAGAACGGCAAGAGAAAAATGTGGCTCAACAGCTTGCAGAACAAGAAAATCAGCGTGCAGAGAGATTAGCAGCTCAGTTAAAAGCGCTGGGAGTCGAACCGGAGGTTTAACTCGGAACTTTCACCTTTTTGCTCGGTCATTGGTGTTCGGAACTCGGAAGTTCGACGTTTTTGCTCGGTCATTGGTGTTCGGAACTCGGAAGTTCGACGTTTTTGCTCGGTCATTGGTGTTCGGAACTCGGAAGTTTGACCCTTTTGCTCGGTCATTGGTGTTCGGAACTCGGAAGTTCGACGTTTTTGCTCGGTCATTGGTGTTCGGAACTCGGAAGTTCGACGTTTTTGCTCGGTCATTGGTGTTCGGAACTCGGAAGTTCGACGTTTTTGCTCGGTCATTGGTGTTCGGAACTCGGAACGCCGAGTTTATAACTGCGTAGGCGAAGCCCGTCGTAGACATCGCATCTCTAATTTACTAAGCGATCGCCTTTAGCTCTAGATTTAAGCTTAGAATCACTGTAAAAATTAGGTTCTAAACTGCGATCGCATCTCTTTATAGTGAGCGATCGCCTTTCTAAAAGGTTGCACTTAGTCGGCTTCACCTATTAATATGAATCCGGCCCAATCTTTAGGGTTAGGATGTTGTCGCATTTCGGTTTAAGGTTAAAACTTTCTGGTGTCTAGTGGAATCTTGCCAATGTGCAGTCGATACTACAACTTCGTTGTGCCTATCTTAATGGTCAACTTGCTGTCTAATGTTTTTGCAAAAATGGGATGCTCCCAATACGCATTTAATAGATGAAGCGATCGCTGGGAATAAGAAATCCAAAATTAATCAGCTAATGCCAATATACAATTTAACAACTCTTATCGCACCAGCGTGTAAATTACAGCAATCTTAAGAAAGATGTGGGTAATGCATAGCCTAATAAGGAGAGATCAAATTGTATTACAAACAAGCGATCGCAATTACCAAGCATCTGCCATAGACGAAACATTCGTGAGAGAGTTGACCTGGGGAACATCCTGGAGTCAAGATAAAAGGGTTGGATATCTTGTCAAAGTACTAAGCACATCCGATATCGCCTGATTTTCTTTCATTTCCCTGCTTTTGGGTTAAAGAGGAAGGCTATGGGCGATACTTATTAACGCGGCAAAAAACTTAAAAAAGTACGCACGGATTGCTAAGACGTGCCTGGGCGCAGAGGGTTAAGCCGTTACACCCCGATGAAGCGTCAAGAAATAGCTGATTAAATCAAATTCTAAGCGATTTAATCATATATTTTGTAGCAGATACTTGTGGAAAAGAAAATGCTAGGTGTAAATGTTGTTATGAAAGTTGGCGATCGCGTCCGCGTTAAAGATTCGGTAGTGGTGTATCATCATCCTGAACATCGGAATCAGCCTTTTGATATCAATGGTACAGAAGGCGATGTAGTAGCTATTGCCACCCAATGGCGAGACAGACCAGTAAGTGCTAATCTACCGATTGTAGTCCAGTTTAGTAAAAAGTTTAAAGCCCACTTACGTGAAAATGAGTTAGAAGTCATCTAAAGCACTTATCGGCGGCGAAACCACTGAAAAATATTCAGTTCGCCGCGCATTCTTTTAAGGTCTTGGCGGTTTTGTTCTGCTGTAGTATAATACCAATCACAATAACGCTGAAACTCCGATCGCGACCGAACTTCGTGGTAAAACTCATGGGTTGTTTGGTAAGAGGCAAAAGCTTCCTCAACTTGGGGTTGAGCAACTGGAATAATATAAGGTAAATTTTTTGACATAAAATTAAGAGTCGTAGAGACGCGATCAATCGCGTCTGTTTTGAATTCAGGTAATTACCGCACTTCTTAATTAATAACTCATAATTCATAACTCATAACTTTCTAACAACTTCTAACTTTAATTAAAGCCAACCGCGTAAGCGATAAACTAAAGAGCCAATATACTCTTTGAAAGCGATGGTAAATTGGTGTAAGTTATCAGTATCAGGTAATAAATTTAGTATCGCGGCTTTGGGAGTACTACCGAGTTCTTGCAACTCACCCTCACTAACTAGAAAGTCAGTAGGTGCAGGAATAGCATTGATTCCTTGACGCTGGAAAATCTGAAGCGATCGCGGTATATGCATTGCCGAAGTAACTAATAATACTTGATTTATTCCACGAGATGACAAAATTTTTCGGACATTTACAGCATTTTGATAAGTATTGAGAGAGTCAGGTTCTTGAACAATCGCCTCAGATGGAATACCAATAGATGTGAGTATGGTTGCCATATCTGCCGATTCTGGAGAACCACTTCCACGCCAATCAATGCGTCCCCCGCTGAGAATGATTATAGGCGCTTTTTTCTGGCGATAGAGTTGTGCGGCATAGATGACGCGATCGCCTGCTTCACTTAAATCGACGGTAGGTCTGGGGGGAAAAGCTGATTTGGTTGCGCCACCCAAAACCACAATCGCTTCTGCATTAGGTATTTGGGCGGGTGGCAGATTTTGCCATTCTAGCGATCGCACTAATGATTTAGCGATCCAAGCATTACTGCAAAATAGCAATAAAATTAGGGAAAAAGCAATTGCGATCGCCGCAGTCCGCGGTCGTTTCCACAAAGTCACTAATGCTACTACCAAGCTTACACAGGCTAATCCTAGTGGATAAAAAAATAGTGGCAGTAATTTGGATAGATATAAAAACATATTATTAGGGCATGGGGCATGGGGAGCAGGGGAGCAGGGGAGCAGGGGAGCAACACTTCTCTACGAGATGCTGCGCGAACGGCTACGCCCGGATTTCTCACCACACCTCGAATGGAGGAGTAATGAGTAGTGAGTAAGGAGTAATGAGTAGTGAGTAAGAATGTACAAGTTCTTGCACTGGGATTGCGCCTGTTGCTCTTTTACTTATTACTCATTACCCATTACTTATTACTCATTATCAAACGCTTCATAAGCTTGTGAGAAATGCGGGTACGCTCTGTTACGCAGGAGAAGTTGCAGTAAGTTTTTCCCCTCTGCCCCTCTGCCTCTCTGCCCCTCTGCCTCTCTGCCCCTTTCCTCTGCCCCTCTGCCCCTCTGCCTCTTGTGCCCAATGCCCAAATTATTACCTTTCCCAAAACTTGTAATTGAAACTACTTCCAGGAGTGCGACGGTAACGGCGACCGGCTCTTCTGATTTGCCGTTTGTTGATCCTTTCATTCGTTGGTTCAACTTCAACCTCTTCTGATTCTTCAACTTGCAACTGAGTTCTAGTTTCTTCCTTACTTCCCCACCAAGCAGTAATCCAGCCTCCAGCGAAAGCACCTAATCCACCGAGCAAGATACTCATGGGTGCTGGATAGCCTAAATATACAAAACCCAGCATGAAAAATAACCAGTATTTCAGTCCTGCATCAACACCATCAGACGAGGCAACAGCTGGAGCTTGGGGACTATTATCGGTTACATTTGTAATCCAGCTTAAGATGAAACCGCCCATGATTCCTAAAAAGATGCTTAGGGCTGGTGCGGAGCCGGTCATTATTAATATAAATGTTAAAAATCCCCCAAATAATAGTTGAGAAAAGAAACCGGGAGAAATACTGAATAAGTCATTCTTTTTGTCTGCCATAAAATAAAGAACTTATTTAACGAATTACTAATGACGCTCGATAGTGAAGCGTTAGCGACGTAGGAGCGTCTGACTCGCTAACGCTACGCTAACGTAATTCCTAATTTTCGATTCAATTACGAATTACAAATTACGAATTACAAATTATTTTAATTGTGCCTGTTGTGGTTGAGTTGTATCCCAAATCTTTACATAAGGTTGTTCCTCTTCAGTAAAAGGTTCAGCTTGTTTGATTTGTGAGGTTAATAAATCGGCGGTGGCATCAGCAATATCACCAGTGCGATTGTTCAAACGCTCTTTTAGAACTTCAAGTGGTGCTGTGCATTGGATAATCTGAAGGGGAAGTTGATGTTTTGTAGCTTGTGCGATCGCTTCTTGCCGTAATTGCTGTTTATCATACTTGGCATCTAAAATTACCGAAAAACCTTGTTTAGCCAGGATAATTCCCAATTCCAACAGTCGTGTGTAAGTTTTCTCGGTCATCTCCGGTGTATACAAATCATCGCCACCTCGTTCCCACAATGGAATTCCCCCTAAATGCTTCCGCACCGCATCAGAACGCAGGTGAATCGCTCCCTGTTGACGAGCTAAAGACCTTGCTGTGGTACTTTTACCAGAACCCGACAACCCCGACATCAAAATTAGTTGTCCCAGGTTTGGTTTAGTGTATTCCCAAGCTTGTTTGTAATAGTCAGTGGCAGTTTTTGTCGCTTCTTCCTTTACTGTCGTGGGTACACTCGAATCATCGAGCAAAAATGATGTCACCTTTGCGCGGACATAAGCCTGACGACTTAAATATAAAGGCAGAACCTGTAAACCTTCCCAGTCTCCAGTTTGCTCTATATAGGCATTCAAAAACGCATTACTCAAGTCTTTACGCTGCCGCGCTTCCAAATCCATCACCGTAAACGCCACATCGTACATCACATCGACAAAGCGAAACGACTCATTAAATTCAATGCAATCGAACAACAAGATTTTATCGTGCCACAGGGCAATATTTCTCAGGTGTAAGTCTCCGTGACATTCACGAATATAATCGTTGTGAATTCTGCTAGCAAATAATTCTGGACGTTTGGCAAAAAAGTTATCTGTATATTGCTTTGTTTCTGTAAATTGCTCTTGAGTCTGGGGGCCACCAATATACTTCTGAGTTTGCTGATAATTCTCATCAAAAGCAGCCCGAACGTTTGGCATTTCACCAAAAGTGCAAATGTAATCATTCGTCTGTGCTTCGGCATGGTATTGAGCCACCACCCGTCCCAACTCATCTAGGCGTGTCTCATTTAACTTATCTTCTTCAAAAAGTGTACTTAATAGCGACTCTTGAGGAAACTGGCGCATTTTCAGCACATATTCTATAGCCTCGGTTGTTCCCGCTAACTGGTATTGTTCCCCTACCAAAGTTATGGGCAAAACTTCTAAATACAGTTCACCAGCACCGCGCTGATTTAGGCGTAACTCTTCCTGACAAAAATGCTGCCGCTTATCTAAGGTAGAAAAGTTCAAAAAGCCAAAATTCACAGGTTTTTTCAGCTTATAAGCGTAATCCCCAGTTAACAGCAGATAAGAAGCGTGGGTTTGAATCAGTTGAATAGGTTCTGTTACCGTATGGGGATAAAATCCAGGCTGTAACATTTGCTGAATTAAAGCTGGAAGAGTCGCTTCTGTCATCTCTTTCCTCTGCGCTCTCTGCGTCTTTGCGGTTCAAATACAAAAAAACCAGGAGTTTCCCCCTGGCTATCATCAAAAATTATTACACATTTACGTAGCTTCAGAGGTTGTTTCAGTCTCTGACTCAGCTTCATCCTCAGCAGCAGCGCTGATTTGTGGCTGCGATACGCTAACTACGACTCGCTCCGGATCGCCAAGAACTGTGACACCTTCAGGCAAGACTAGCTCGTGAATACGCAAGCTGTCTCCGATTTGCAGGTTAGAGACATCAATTTCAATTATTTCCGGGATGTTTTCTGGCGCACAGGTCACTTGCAACTCAGTGATAACAGTGTCTAAAAAACCACCTTCTTGTTTAACACCAACAGCAGTTCCCACAAAACGCAGCCGTACTTCTACAGTGGTGTCGCCGTGGCCAGCAACTGCAAAAAAGCTGAGGTGGTAAGGCGTACCTTTGGCTGGATGAATCTGAAGTTCCCGCAGCAAGGTTTTACCGCGCCAAGGTGCATCAGCAATATTCAACTCAATCAAGGTGTTGTTGACGGAAGCTCTTTTGAGCAAACGCTCAACAGTTTTGGCTTCAATGGTCAAAGAAATGGATTCTGTACCCTTATGACCATACAAATTAGCAGGTATCAATCCAGCACGGCGCAAAGCTTTTGGCTTGCTGCCTTCTGGACGTTTTTGAGATTCGACTGTAATAGCCATAAAAGTTGTCCTTTGTCAGTTGTCAGTTGTCATTTGTCATTTGTCATTTGTCATTTGTCAATGATTAATGACTAATGACTAATGACTAAATTTACGCACTAAGTAGGGTAGCAGGTGTACCGTCGGGGTGCAATAAAGCGCGTTTGGGCCCGTGGATGGGATCTTCTACGATTATGGTTTGATCGCGGCTGGCTCCTAATGAGACGATCGCGATCGGCACTTCCATCAATTCGGCTAAGAATTTCAGATAATCCAATGCTGCTTGTGGCAAGTCTTCTAGGGTGCGGCAGTCAGTTGTTGACACTTTCCACCCCGGTAAAGTTTTGTAGATGGGGCGACATCTAGCAAATTGACGAGAACTGGTGGGGAAGTGTTCGCTGCGTTGGCCATCTATGTCATAAGCGACACAAACTTTGATTTCCTCTAATTCATCAAGAACATCCAGTTTGGTCAGCGCCATACAATCCATGCCGTTAATCCGCACGGCATAGCGACCGATGACCGCATCAAACCAGCCACAGCGCCGTTTGCGTCCGGTGGTTGTGCCAAATTCGGCACCGCGATCGCACAATAATTCTCCTAACTCGCCATCCAATTCGGTGGGAAATGGCCCCTCTCCGACACGGGTTGTATAGGCTTTTGACACCCCAATTACCCGGTCAATCATTGTCGGCCCTACCCCAGTACCAACGCAAGCGCCCCCTGCCACAGGGTTAGAGGAGGTGACATAAGGATAAGTTCCGTGATCTAAGTCTAGGAGCGTACCTTGTGCGCCTTCAAACAAAATATTGCGTCGTCGCTGAATTGCATCGGATATTTTCAACGATGTATCAACAACGTGAGGCCGCAAGCGTTCTGCGTATCCCAAATACTCTTCAATCACCTCTTGTGCATTTAGAGGTGGCAAGTTGTAAAGCTTTTCTAAAATGACGTTTTTATAATTAATCGTCCACTCCAACTGCTCGCGCAGCCCATCCGGGTTCATCAAGTCTAAAACCCGAATGCCTGTACGTTCAGATTTATCAGCATAAGTCGGCCCAATGCCCCGACCTGTTGTGCCGATCTTATAGCTTCCCCGTCGTTCTTCAGATGCCTGGTCAATCAATCGATGATAAGGCATCGTTACGTGGGCTGTCTCAGATATCAGCAGGTGGTCAGTGGAAATATTTAAATCTTTTAGTTGGTCGAGTTCTGCGATCAAAATCTTTGGATCGATCACTGTTCCACAGCCGATAATGCAATCGGTATTTGGATACAAAATCCCAGAGGGAATCAAGTGCAGTTTAAAGGTCTGACCTTTAACTACAATCGTGTGTCCAGCATTGACACCCCCTTGGTAACGCACCACAACATCTGCGGAACGGCTGAGTAAGTCAGTTATTTTACCTTTTCCTTCATCGCCCCATTGGGCACCTATGACAATGACGTTAGCCAAGAGCTTATATTAAGAAGTAAAGTTTCCACAAACTATAATTATTAACACATTGCTTAAATCATGTCAAGCTAATTGTAGTAAGAGCGTACAGACGTGCGCCCTAACAGCAAATTCCATTGTGGATTTATCATGTCACCCTACTATGACAGCGATTACCATCAACTTTAATAACGTTATCAAACTTACCAATGACCAATTTTACCAACTGTGTCGGGATAATCCTGATGTCAAATTTGAGCGCAACGCCAAGGGAGAATTAATTGTAATGCCACCAACAGGGGGAGAAACTGGAAAATGCAATGCCAAACTTACTACCCGATTTGTCTTATGGAACGAACAAACCCAACTCGGAGAAGTATTCGACTCTTCCACTTGCTTTAAACTTCCCAACGGTCCAGACCGTTCCCCCGATGTATCCTGGATACATTTAGAAAGATGGAATGCACTCAGTACCGAACAGCGCGAGAAATTTCCTCCCATAGCTCCTGATTTTGTTTTAGAGCTAATGTCTCCATCTGATAGCTTGAGCCAGACGCAAGCCAAGATGGGCGAATATATGGATGCAAAAGTGCGACTTGGTTGGCTAATCGATCGAAAAACACGTCGCGTCGAAATTTATAGACAAGGACAACCAAAAGAAGTATTAGAGTCTCCCACTAGCTTGTCTGGAGAAAATATATTACCTGGTTTTGTTTTGGATTTACGGATAGTGTGGGGTTAATTAAAATTCCAAATCAGAGATGTTGCATTGCAACGTCTCTGCAAATATTATAGATAGGCAAATTATCCGAGCCGAACTTTATTGGCGATACTACAGATCAAAATGAATTTATATTAAAATTTAGCGGATTTATTTGTAAGTATTATGTATAAATCATCATCCTTAAAAATCCTTGTAGTTACAACTGTAAACAACTATATTTTGATACCCGTGTTATCAAAATCCTTAAAAGATTCTCAGTATTTGTTTTTAATCTTTAATCTTAACTGATGGAGGGCATCTGCGGCAGAAAGGGCGATCGCATGAGCAAAAAATGGTATCGAGTCCAAAAGCTGAAAGCAATATTCGTCCTAGCATTGGCAGTTGTATTTACTAATGCTGTAGTTTCGTATAGCAACACTGTGAAGCTGATTCACAATCAGCAATGGCTAACATACTCCTATAAAGTTATTACCCAAATTGAAAGTATCCAATCTACACTCAAAGATACTGAAACTGCACAACGTAGTTATTTAATTACAGCAGATACGGCTGATTTACAAACTTATCTTGCAGCTGATCAACAAACAAATAGCAATATTCAGACTCTCAAAAATTTAACAGCTAATAACCGTCAAAAGCAGCAGTGGATTGCTTTGTTGGAGCCGAAAATTACCAACAGACTCAACATTTTACAACAAGAAATTTACCTTAGAAAAAACCAGGGATTAGAAGCAGTTCGGCAGCAAATATTATCTGATAATGACAACCAAACTGGCAAAGACATTCAACAACTGATTAACGACTCTTTGAAGGTAGAGGAAAATTTATTACAGCAGGAAATGCAGCAGTCACAAGCAAATTCCCAAAAGGCGATAGTAACATTTTTTATCGCTGCGATTGTGGATTTGGTGCTGGTGGCGTTGCTGTATGATTTGTTGTGGCGTTATATCAGGCAACTTCAGCAGACAGAACTGGCCCTACGTCAAAGCGAAAATCGTTTACGCGCCATGATAGATGCAGAACCAGAATGCATCCAGCTAATTGCCAGAGATGGCACCCTTTTAGAAATTAATGCAGAAGGGCTGGCAATGATGGAAGTAAAAAGTGCTGATATCTTGATTGGTAAACCAGTTGATGCTGTAATTCTGCCAGAGTATAGAGCCGCCTTTGCCGACTTGCATGAAAGTGTCTGCCAAGGTAATAAGAGGACTTTAGAGTTTGAAATCGTGGGATTTAAAGGCACTCGCCGCTACATAGAAACTCATGCTGTACCACTACGTAACGAATCTGATGGCACGTTCATCCATTTGGCACTGACGCGAGATATAACTCAGCAAAAACAGGCAGAACAGAAAATTCGCGAACAAGCAGCGCTGTTGGATGTATCAACTGATGCGATTCTGGTGCGGAATATCCACAACCAAATCTTGTTTTGGAATCAAGGTGCTGAACGTCTGTATGGCTGGAAGGCTGAAGACGCTTTGGGTAAGAATGTTTTGCAACTTTTGTATAAAGATTCACCACAGCTAGAAGATGCTTATTTGAAGGTGATGAATACGGGTGAGTGGCGGGGTGAGTTGCATCAACTGACAAGAGAAGGCAAAGTAATTATCGTTGAAAGTCGGTGGACACTGATACTAGATGATAATGGACAACCCAAATCCATTTTGAGTGTGAACACTGAGATTACGCAGCAGAAACAACTAGAAGCTCAACTTCTGCGATCGCAACGTTTGGAGAGTATCGGTACTTTAGCTGGCGGTATCGCTCACGACCTCAACAACATACTATCGCCAATTTTAATGTCAGTTCAACTATTGCAGAAGAAATTGCCCGATTCGCAGAGTCAGCAAATATTGCAAACTTTAGAAAATAATGTCAAACGCGGCGCTAATTTGCTTAAACAAGTATTGTCTTTTGCACGGGGTATTGAAAGCAAACGGACAATTGTGGAAATTCAGCCTTTGATGGCAGAAATTGAGCAAATTATTGCTCAAACATTCCCTAATTCCATTAATTGCCAAATAGATATCCCTAAAAATCTCTGGTACGTTCGTGGAGATATAACTCAACTACATCAGGTATTGATAAACTTAGTAATCAACGCCCGCGACGCTATGCCCAATGGCGGTATTCTTCGGATTGCGGCGGAAAATCTAGTGATTGGCGAACATTCTGCCCAAATAAATATAGATGCGAAAGTGGGTTCTTATATTGCGATCGTGGTGACTGATACTGGTATGGGGATGTCGTCAGAAGTCCAGCAAAGAATTTTTGAACCATTTTTCACTACCAAAGAGGTAGGCAAAGGTACAGGTTTAGGACTTTCTACGGCGTTGGGTATTGTTAAGAATCACGGTGGTTTTGTCAATGTTTACAGTCAAGTAGGCAGAGGTACTCAATTTACAGTGTACTTGCCTGCCTCAACATTTAGAGACACACATTCGCTGTCTCAAGAATTGGAATCAGTTATAAAAGATGGCTAAATATATCTACAATAAAACTCGTATACAAGTTTTCATGCAGAGGTTTAATTTAAGGTGAAGTTTATGATGACGATAGCAACAAGCAAAAATCGTACCTATTAAATCAATGAAATGGATCTTAACAACTGCTCTGATTTTGAGCAGTACTACTCAATATTCCGCACAAGTAATAGATCAAACTAAACAACCAGCTACTAATAAACAGCCTGCACAACCAGTTAAAACACCTGCTTCACCTCAACAACCTACTTCTCGACCAGTTTTTATTTTGCCAAAAGCACCTGCTCCATTAAGTCCTGTATCTGGGCGTAGAGCAGGAATGGGTAGTCGAGATAATTGTCCTGCGGTTTCAATCCCGCTCACTGCCTTAGTACCATTTCAAGAGGAACAAAAGGTTGGCAAACAGACAAACAAGTCAATTATCGGGACTGTAGAGGGACTAACCACTTTAGAACGGCCTACGTTTTGGTTTTACATCCCCTACACTAAGGATTTGTCTAATTCAAGTGCTGAATTTAGCTTACAGGATAGCGCCGAAAATGATGTTTATAGAAATGCGATCGCCCTACCTTCAAAGCCAAGTATCATTGGTATTTCTCTCCCTAGTACTGCTTCATTAGAAGTAGATAAGACATATCGCTGGTATTTCAAAATACGTTGTAACCAAGAGACAGCAAGCATTCCTGTATATGTAGAAGGGGATATTAAAAGAATCAATTTAGATGAGCGTGTTATGCAACAATTAGAAGCCGTAAATGAGCCTCGGCAAAAAATTATAATCTATGCTGAAAAAGGAATTTGGTTTGACGCTTTAAATATGCTAGCTCAAATACGCATTTCTAATTCTAATGATGCATATATTGAAAAAGATTGGCAAAGTTTATTGCAATCCATCTATTTGGATAATATTGCTACGATGCCTATAATAAAATTACCAACACGCTAAAATTTCATATCCGGTAAAGTATCTATAAACCTATATTTCTACAACCAATTACCAATTATAACGTAGGGTGCCCAGTACATCGGACGGTTATATTCAGGAGCTTCAAGTAATTTTAATTGAGCAAAGCGTAAAGCTTCTGCCGTAGTTTTACCACTCACTAACTGGCGGTAAAATTCCTCAATAAATAAAGCTGTAGAATCATCGCCAATTTGCCATAGGGAGGCTAAAGTACTCCGCGCACCAGCACGCAAAGCAACTCCTGCTAATCCCAAGGCAGCTCGGTTATCTCCTGCTGCTGTTTCGCAAGCACTCAAAACAAGTAATTCAACTGGCTCTGTTCGTTTTTGCTCTCTACTTTTGAGCAAGCTATCTAATTCGCTCACATTGATGCGTCCATCAGCTGCTAAGATAAAAGTGTCTTTTGCTTTAGAGCTAAATTGCCCGTGAGTTGCCAAGTGAACAACTCTAAAAGCTTGAGCGTTGATGGTTTTTGCTAAATTTGTACTAGTAAAATTTTTATCCAATAATGTAGTTGTTGATATGCCTGATTCCTGAATTGATTTCAATTCAACCTTAACGTTGGGAAGCGGTGCAAACTTTTCATTTTTGGATGGTTGCGATAGTCCTCCAGCAAGGGCATTTAATTTTTTCTGTCCTAGAGGTTTGGGAGTAAATAGTTGCAGTCCGGGGCTAATAACTACAGAGTATTTTTGGACTAAATACTCTCTGCCATCATATAATGCAGACATCGGGATATTTCGCAGCAACCCATCTGGAATAAAGACTAGAGTATTAACTTTACTATTTTTAAGGTCTGTTTCAACTGGTTTGATTAACCAATTATAAAGCTCTTGAGAAGCTGCTTTAAATTTCTGATTAGCATCGGGTTCGACTATTGTCTTTCGTATTTTTGTAATAACTTGCTCTACTTGCTGACGGTTGACTTGAGAAGTTTTATGCATCAATGTTTGATTGGGAAGCTTGATAATAATTTCTAAATGGTTATCTAAAATAATCGGGTAGAAAATAGCAGTATTTGGGTTGTCTTGGTCTACTAATTTGTCCAATGCCACAAATTGGTTGCTCAAGCAAGCTTCTCGGAAAAAATTGTCGAGTTCTGCAAGTTGCAAGGCTTCAATTCGCTGTCGTGCCTTATCTAAATCTGGTTTTCCTTGTCCTTTCTCTTGTAAAATCAACTCTACAGACTGCCGATAAAGAGGTTCTATGCGATCGCGAAAATTGAACTGTACCTCTCGATTAACTCCAACTAAATCGCTGCGAAGAGATTGAAGAGTTGTTACAGCAGCATCATAAGCAGATATAGCGGCTGGGATATTTCCCTGTGCTTTGAGTAAGCGTCCTAACTGCCACTCAAAGCGATAAGCTATATCTGAGGCATCGATTCTTTGCGCTAGAAACAACGCTTGCTGCGTCAAATCTTTTGCTTCTTGCAATTGTTGGTTCTGCTCGTAAACTTCTCCCAAGCTGCCCAGTGCATAAGATTGGGCACGTTCATCGCCGATGATTTTGGCTTGTTGAACGCTAGTTGCCAGAATCTCTGCAATATCTTTTTTGTTACCAATTGTGGCCAAAGTCTGAGCAAAATTGATCCGTGCATAAATACCAGCTTGATTGGTAGGCAGATTAGGTAATTGAGATTGGATTGTGGGTATTAATAACTTTGCTTCAGTGATGCGTTGGTTTTCGACCAGCAAACTCAGCTGATTAATCAGGGCTTGAACTTTGGCTAGAGAGTTTGGTGCAATTTTGGCAGCATTTTCATAATGAGCGATCGCAGACTTAATATTACTTAGCGACCTAGCAGTATTACCGAGGCTAAATTCCGTCAAACTACTTTCTAGAGGCAGTTGCAGACGTTGAGCGATTTCTAAGCTTTGTTGTAAGTTTTTCTGGGATGACTCAAGTTCGCCTAATTGTTG
Source organism: Nostoc sp. LEGE 12454 (assembly GCF_056620565.1). Taxonomy (NCBI): domain Bacteria; kingdom Bacillati; phylum Cyanobacteriota; class Cyanophyceae; order Nostocales; family Nostocaceae; genus Nostoc; species Nostoc sp. LEGE 12454. The sequence continues at coordinate 74,628 of NZ_JBWQXL010000025.1, read as the reverse complement.
TAAGACATTGCCAAGCGATCGCAAAGCTGTTAATTTTACAAGTGAGTCAGGTTGGGAAATTAATTGTTGGGATACTTCATTCAATATATCTAAGCTACGGCGGTAAAAACCAGCAACTCGTAGAGCTTGTGCTTGGTTAATCCGGCTGCGCGTTATTCCGGCATTGTCACTTAATTTCTTCCAGATTTGCTCTGCTTGTTGTGATGTTTTCACAGATGCATCAGTTTGTCCCTGTGATAGTTGCAATTCGCCTTGAATATTTAGAGTTTGTGCAAGAATTTCTAATAATTCAGATTTTGGATTGTTGACATTTAACTTTTGATTTATCTCATCCCAGCCAAGTAAATTTAAGCTACTGTCAATAGTTGCATAAGCTTCTTTCCATGAGCCGAGTTGCTGGTATACAAGAGAGAGGTTTGTTAGCGCTGCGGCTTGTGCGAAGTTATTGCTTTCTCGTTGAGAGGTACGGACAGCTTGTTGTAAAATAATTACAGCTTCAGTAAAGCGTCCAGCTTGATAAAGTGCTTCTCCTTGTTCAAGAAGTGGCTGTGGTGTTGTGGCTGGGGGTTTATTGGTTTGGATGTGAAATCTGTCTGGTGAATTTGTCTCTTGTTGTTTAGCGAATGTGCTAGGGATAATAGTCAGGAAAACAGCAAGGGTAAATAGGAGTACAGGAGTTACCGCAAATCTAATTACTCGCTTTGGCAGCTGAAATTTTGCCATATTCCACACCTCCCTGAGATACAGGACAGGAAGCAGGTGTTTGCCAAGGACTGTGGGGGTTGAGTTGAGGAACTTGTGCTACTAGTTTTATATTTCCCTTGCGATCGATTACCCAGCCAGAAGCTTCCACAATTGGAATTGTAGCAGCAATGGGAGTAGTTGAAACTGCTGTTGATTTTGGCACAGGCGTTGTGTTTGCCAAGTTTTCTGATTTTGGTCTTAATCTCACCCACCCAGACACAGTACTTGAATCTTGTAATGGTTCAGTGGGACTCATGGGTAGTCCGCCGCGTCCTGTTGCCACAAATGTATTTTGGAATTGCCGAGTTCCAGGTGTGCAGGCATTAGAAATTTGCCTGGAAGCATCAACTAGATTAATTGGGAGTTCGACTAAGCCGCGAGTGGGGTCTATATCAGGTGTAGTGATTTGCACATTACCGCTCAACTCGGGAGTTGCTCCGGTGGCTGTGATGTCGCTTGTGTTTGGGGAAGCGATATCTTGAAACTGAAGACCAAAGATACCTTTAGTATTAATTTTGACATTTCCACCACGGAAATCAGTAGATTTGGCAGTGATGTCGCTATTTTGAAACCCAGCCAGGACATCAGCATTAATCTTAATGTTGCCGCCAATAACGTTTGCTCCTGTGGCGTTGGTTCTGATGATACTATTGCGACTTATAATCAAATCTTGTGAGTTAATGTTAATTGTCGCTTGCTCCCTATTCGGGTCAACAAGGGGGCTTTGTGTATTGGCGGTGAGTATAGCATTGTTGTTTAAACGGATAGAGCGAGCATTTAATGTCATGTTGCCTGCGGTTCCTGTTCCGAGACTTTGCACGGTTACTGCTGCCCTATCTCGCACTAGCAAGGTATTAGTTCTCACCGTTATATCACCCGCATTCCCTGTTGAGTTTGGTTGTCCAGAAGCAAACAAGCCACTGGAAACCTGACCATCAGCGCTTGTACCAATCAATTGCACATCTTGGGCATCAACAGTCAAACTACCCCCCTTGCCTGGACCGAAAGTGCTAGTAAGTACCACTGCCCCATCTCGTACTAACAAGGTATTGGTTCTTAGCGTTATACTACCCGCATCCCCTGTTGAGTTTCGGTCTGCAGAAGCAAACAAGGTACTAGGAAACCGACCATCAGCACTTCTACCAATGATTTGCACATCTTGGGCATCAACAGTCAAACTACCCCCCTTGCCCGCACCGAAAGTAGCAGTACCTACCTGTGAGCCATCTCGCACTAGCAAGGTATTGGTTTTGACAGTAAGATTACCCGCATCCCCTGTTAAGTTTCGCTGTGCGTTAGCAAACAAGGCACTACCAAACTGACCATCAGCGCTTCTACCAATCAATTGCACATCTTGGGCATCAACGCTCAAATTTCCCCCCTTGCCCTTACCGAAAGTGTTAGCACTTACCACTGCCGCATCTCGCACTAGCAAGGTATTAGTTCTTAGCGTTAGATCACCCGCATCCCCTGTTGAATTTGGCGTTGTAGCAGCAAACAAGCCACTAGGAAACTGACCATTAGCGCTTGTACCAATCAGCTGCACATTTTGGGCATCAACGCTCAAATTTCCCCCCTTGCCCGCACCGGCAATGCTAGCACTTACCTCTGCCCCATCTCGCACTAGCAAGGTATTGGTTCTTAGCGTTATATCACCCGCATCCCCTGTTGAGTTTGGCAGTGCCTCAGCAAGCAAGGCACTGCGAAATTGACTATCAGCGCTTGTACCAATGATTTGCACATCTTGGGCATCAACAGTCAAACTACCCCCCTTGGCCGTACCGAAAGTGCTAGTACCTATCTGTGCTCCACCTTCAAGCCGCAAGGTGCTAGCACTGATATTGACATCGCCTCCCTGTCCTCTTGCTTCTGGTTGCACGTAATTGAAAATTTGACTATTGTTAAGGTTTATTGCTCCAGTGGCATGAACCGAAATATTTCCCGCCTGACTATTATCAGAACCCAGTCCACTGTCTATGCCTGCAAACAGAGCACTCTCTGCCGTCATCTCTAAATTCCGGGCATTAACCGCGATACTACCACCATCGCCAGCAATCACATTTACAAGAGCGCCATTGCTAAGGAAAACATCGCTTCTTTCTACACTATCGGCAAAACTCAAACTTAGATTATTACCATCCCCATTCAACCCAACTGTTCCCGCACCAGCTAACCCACCTAACTCGACGAGTCCACCGAAAGCATTCAATCCTCCACCATCCATTTTGATATCGCCGCCTACTAGCAGCAAACTCCGACCATCTGGGACACGTAGACCAAGTGCATCTTCGCCACCAGGAGTAGCTACTGCTGGTGCAGTCGAACTATTTTGAATTGGTGCTGCTGCAATTTGATTAAATAATAAGGCATTTGGATTTACTGTTAACAAGGGTGAAGGTGCTTCTGGATTTGAGGCGCTGAAAAATCCCAAATTGCCAAACCCAATGGCATTGGCTGTTGTGGCGACAAAGGAACCGCCGATATTCAAACTGGCATTTTTACCAAAAATAATCCCGTTAGGATTGAGCAGGAATAAGTTGGCTTTACCGTTAGCACGAATTAAGCCATCTATATTAGAAATTGACTTACCTGTTACTCGTGTCAGGATGTTCTGAATATCCAGTGAATTATTGAACAAAGCAGTACTGCCATTGAGAACAGAGAACTCCCCAAAGCTGTGGAACAGATTACCCCCTCTTATGGTTCCACCCTCAATAATGCTGGTATTACCTTCTAATCTGACATTGGAATTATTTGGCAGAGTGCCGTCTGGGGTGATTTGGGCAACTGAAATATTTGCATATAAGGTAACTGCACTGACAATGGCAACTCCTAGTAGACCTTGTAACCAGTTTGGCGCAGTTTTAAAAGACATTGCACTCTCTTATAGAAAAGGAAATTTAGGTTTTCAGCCTCAATCTTGAGTAGAAAGTGTTAGGACTAGCTTTTTCAAGGTAGCTAAAAACTTTAGTCAAGAAATTACTTTTTAAGCTCTTTACTCGGTGTTTTCTATGTCTATGTAGTTAAATAAAATACTTATAAACTACAGAAGCACAGAGAGCGCTAAAGAAAAACAAGATATTTAACGAGTCACCTTGAAAGGGCTAGTCCTGTAAGTGTCAGGACAATGAACTTATGCATAACAGAGGATATTAGCAAATTGGCACTGTTGAATCAAGTGAATAAACCAGAGCAAGGGTTTGAGCGTTTGATAATTGAGGCGATTTTTTTATCAATATCCTTATACAACAAGGGTTTCACAAATTACCTGCGTTTGCCCTGGTGAATAAACTTATCTCACTGCTACCAATTAATAATCAGAAGGTAAAGCTAAAAAACTTCTGATTCCCAGCCGTGAATAAACTTATCTCACTGCTACCAATTAACAATCAGAAGGTAAAGCTAAAAAACTTCTGATTCCCAGCCGTGAATAAACTCATCTCACTGCTACCAATTAACAATCAGAAGGAAGAAAACAAGCTTACCTTCAGTTCAAACCCCAATCTAAAACTCAGGAAAAACAATGTCTAACATCAATAACCACGGAGTAGATATGAACAACAAGCAAATCAAAGACCTCTACAGCATCGATGTGCAAGACCTTTCCCATGAAGCCGCTGCCACTATTAGTGGTGGTGCCTTAGACCTTTCCGACGGCAGCAATGGTGATGGAGCGCGGCGAAATAATATCGGACGTGCAGTAGCCAGTTTCCGCAGCTTTAACAATAAAGCATCTTGGTACGAGGTGACGGGTAGAAGAGATTGGATTGTCTACACTGGTGTGAATTTCACAGGTAAATCAAGGCGTCTGCAAGCAGGTACAAAAGGTAACTTCAACGGTACTTTTAACAACGACATCGCGTCTGCCAGACCTGCATAATCAGCTATCAGTTATCAGAAGGCAAAGCTAAAAACTTCTGATTTCCAGCCGTGAATAAACTTATCTCACTGCTACCAATTAACAATCAGAAGGAAAAAAACAAGCTTACCTTCAGTTCAAACCCCAATCTAAAACTCAGGGGAAAAACGATGTCTAACATCAATAACTACGGAGTAGATATGAACAACAAGCAAATCAGAGACCTCTACAGCATCGATGTGCAAGACCTTTCCCATGAAGCCGCTGCCACTATTAGTGGTGGTGCCTTAGACTTTTCCGATAAGAAGGATGGTGAAGGAGTGCGGCTAAATAATATCGCAAACGCACGACGCAGTTTAGGCAGCTTTAACAATAGAGCATCTTGGTACGAGGTGACGGGTAAAAAAGATTGGATTGCCTACACTGGTGAGAATTTCACAGGTAAATCAAGGCGTCTGAAAGCAGGTACAAAAGGTAACTTCACTGGTCCTTTTAATAACGACATCGCGTCTGTCAAACCTGCATAATCAGTTCTGGTCTATTTCATACCGTGTACTCGAATCCTTCAAAACCTCAAACAGAAAAGAATGCTCTCACATAAACTTTTAGCTGAGTAACATTCTTCTCTTGCAGTTTGTAGGAGCGAGGTCGTTTTCGCTCCTACTTTTTTTACTGCTAGCAATTAAAAATCATAAGGGAGAAAACAAGCGATTACCTTCAGTTCAAACACAATCTAAAATTTAGGAGAAAAACAATGTCTAACATCAACAACCACGGAGTAAGTATGAACAATATTGAGCTTAGTCCACATCTTCAAGAACTTACTTGTGAACAAGCTGCTGCCATTCAGGGTGGTGCTAAAATTCAATTATTTCTGGGTGCTAACTTTACGGGAAAATCTTTGTTGCTTACTATTAATAAGGCCGGTCTGAGCGAGAAACTTACCGGTCAGTTCAATAATTCAATATCATCAGCTAAGGTTTTATCTGGTATATGGGATTTAAGGACAAACGGTAACGGTAAAGGCGGTTTAGGTATAACACTTAGGCCGGGTAAGTATCCAAGGTTTACAAAAGCTATAAATAATACCATTTCCTTTGTAAAAGCTACTCTTGCATAATAACCTAGCGCTTAGTACACCTCACCATTAATAGGGGTTAAAAATACTAACTCTTTGTTGGGTTTTGTTTTGCTTAACCCAACAAATGCAGGGATGTTGGGTTTCGTTCCTCAAAAAGGTCGTTTTCGCTCCTACTTTTTCATTCATATCAAAATAGCACAAATAAACGTAAACGGTGTTAACAGTTATCAGGTAGGAAACGGACTTGTCCACCCCTTGTTAACTGCGGCTGGTACTGTTAATTGCCGCTGGTACTGATTTTTTAAACAATGAAATATCACAGCATATTGCAACACAGTGAAGAAGATTGTGGTGCAGCAAGCCTAGCCACGATCGCTAAATACTACGGACGCACCTTTGCCCTCAATCGCGTGCGAGAAGCAGTGGGCACGGGAACGCGAGGAACTACACTATTAGGTTTAAGGCGGGGAGCAGAAACCCTGGGATTCAATGCCCGTCAAGTTCAAGCTACTCCAGAACTGCTTGAGAAATTAAATGAAGTTCCAATGCCAGCCATCATTCACTGGAAAGGCTACCACTGGGTAGTATTGTACGGGAAAAAGGGGAAAAAATATGTCGTCTCTGACCCTGCCTTCGGCATCTTGTACCTCACCTCCCAGGAGCTAATCGCGGGTTGGAGTGATGGTGTGATGCTGCTGCTGATGCCAGATGATAGCCGCTTCTATGAGCAAGGGGAAGATAAAATTGGCGGCTTTGGGCGCTTTATTGCCCGCGTCTTACCATATCGCAATCTTTTGGTTCAGGCGATCGCCATTAACTTCGCGATCGGGCTGTTGTCCCTGGCTTCCCCTTTAATGATGCAACTCCTCACTGATGACGTGCTAGTGCGGGGAGATACCCAACTGCTAACAACGGTGGCAATTGGCGTCATCGCCATGAACCTAATTCAAAGTGCCATTGGTTTGGTACAATCTCACCTGATTGGTCATTTTGCTCAACGGTTGCAATACGGACTAATTCTAGAATACGGCCGAAAACTGTTGCGCTTACCCCTATCATATTTTGAAGCACGTCGCAGTGGGGAAGTCGTTAGCCGGATTGCAGATGTTCATACCATCAATAATCTAGTTTCCCAAATTGTCCTTGGTTTACCCAGTGAATTTTTTGTGGCTCTGGTTTCCTTGGGTTTCATGCTCTTCTATAGTTGGCAACTGACTCTAGCTTCCCTCGCCGCCTTTGCGATCGTCACTTTTGTTAACCTGCTTTTTCTTCCCGCTTTGCGCCAAAAAACCCGCAGCCTGATCGTTAAAGGTACGGAAAATCAAGGCTTTTTAGTCGAAACCTTTCGCGGTGTTCAAGTCCTCAAAACCACCCAAGCTACAGAGCAAGCTTGGCAAGAATATCAGACAAATTTTGGTCGCCTTGCTAACTTAGACTGGACTACGATGAAGTTGGAGCTTTATAGCGGCACAGTCACTAGTATTCTTTCCAAGTTGACGAGTATTAGCATACTCTGGTTAGGTTCTAGCTTGGTGATTAATCAGACATTATCCATCGGTCAACTGCTGGCGTACAGTGGTATGAGTGGTAGCTTTCTTGGCTTTTTAGAGTCAGCAGTCGGGCTAATTGATGAATTTATCACTGCTCAAATTGTCGTTCAACGCTTGACAGAAGTGATAGATTCTACCCCAGAAGATGAAAATGACTTTAAAAAACCTTGGGCAGAAATTCCTGGCAATGCAGATATTAGTTGTTCTCAAGTTAACTTTCATCATGCTGGTAGAACTGACCTGTTAGAAAACTTTTCTTTAACTATCCCTGGTGGTAAAGTAATAGCCTTAATCGGTCAATCGGGCTGTGGTAAAAGCTCTCTTGGCAAATTAATTACTGGTTTATATCAAGTCGAATCTGGTAATATTCGTTATGGCATATACAACCAGCAAGATTTATCTTTAGAATGTTTGCGGCAGCAAGTCGTATTAGTTCCTCAAGAACCTCATTTTTGGAGTCGTTCGATTGTGGAAAATTTTCGCTTCAGTTATCCCAACATTAGTTTTGAAGAGATAGTCCTTGCTTGCCAAATTGCTGGTGCAGATGAATTTATTAGCAAATTACCCGATAAGTATCAAACTGTTTTAGGCGAATTTGGTGCAAATATTTCTGGCGGACAAAGGCAGAGATTAGCTATAGCTAGAGCAATTGTGATTGATCCATCTGTATTAATTCTAGATGAATCTACAGGCGCTCTTGACCCAGTAAGTGAAACCCAAGTTTTGGATAGATTACTTAATCACCGTCAAGGTAAAACTACAATTATGATTAGCCATCGTCCTCAAGTTATCAAACGGGCTGATTGGATTGTATTGCTTGAAGATGGGCGCTTAAAAATTCAAGGGACTCCAGAAGAATTACGTCATATCCCTGGAGAGCATTTAAGCTTTCTTGATGAAATGTATTCTTCTAATAATGGTAATGGATTGAAATCTTCTTTAGTTTTTCGGAATTAGTTAATGTTTATTAGACATTTTAGAGATATTTATAAATTATGGTTAGTAAGTCTCAAACAAATTTTTTACCCTTAGTTCAAGACAATGAGTTTCTCCCACCAATTAGTCGTTGGACTACATTTGGCGGACTATTTATCGTGTTTGCCTTGTCGTTAGCTGTTCCTGTGGCTGCGGTGGTTAAATATAAAGTTACGGTGATTGGACAAGCGGTTGTGCGTCCTGCGGGTGAATTGCCAATTGTACAGGCGGCGACAGAAGGACAGGTAATGCAGATTTACGTCAAAGAAAATCAAACACTGCAAAAAGGAGATAAAATTGCCACTATTGATGATTCTCGACTGCAAACTAAAAAAAACCAGTTGCAAACCAATATTCAACAAGCTAGGTTACAACTAATTCAAACCGTTCCCCAAATAAATGCAATAGATAGTCAAATTCGAGCCGAAAGCGATCGCACTAATCGGATTATCGCCTCTGCTAAAGCTGAATTGAAAGGACGCGATCGCGATCATCAAGACAAAAAAATTACCAGTATCACTGAACTTCAAGAAGCATCAGCCAATGTCAAAATGGCCCAAGAAGAATTATATGCAGGGCAAGCACAGTTACAATCAGCACTAGCTAATCTCCACGCGACTGAGGCGGCTTTAGGAGCAGCGACATCAAAGCAGAACCGATATGAAAGTGCCGCTAAACAAGGGGCATTATCCCGCGACCAACTAGAAGAAGTACAGTTGGCTGTGAAACAGCAGGAACAAGCTGTACAGGCGCAAAAAGCAACTTATAAAGCCCAAGAAAAAACAAATGAGCGGTTAAAACAAGCTGTTTTAGGGGCTATTGCTAAACGCGATCGCGCTCAAGCAGCTCTCAATCCCAGCAATGCAGAGGTAGCAATGGCGACTGAACGGATTGCTCAAGAAAAAGCCTCTGGAGAAGTGAATAAAGCATCTTTAGAAAGAGAACTTCAAGTACTTCTCAAACAGAAAATTGAAACGGAAAAACAATTAGAGCGCGATACTAGCGAATTCAAGCAAGCTGAAATTGACCTAAAGCAAACTACTATTACCGCTACAGCAGACGGGATTATTTCCAAGCTAAATTTGAGAAACCCCGGTCAAACTCTCCGGGCTGGGGAGGAAGTTGTGCAAATCGTTCCTAGTCATGCACCTTTAGTTATCAAAGCAGCTGTCGGTTCTGAGGAAAAAGGTAAGATAAAAGTCGGTCAAAAGGTGCAAATGCGAGTTAGTGCTTGTCCTTATCCTGATTACGGTACACTCAATGGCGTTGTCAAAGCGATTTCCCCGGATGCTGTTAGGTCGCAAAAAAACGATGCTGATGCTGATACGAACTCTACCCCAAAAGCAACTGCTGTAGGTGCTTTTTACGAAGTCACAATTGAACCAGAGAAACTTGCTTTAGGTCGCAGTACAAAGAAATGTCAAATTCAATTGGGTATGGATGGCAGAGTTGATATTATTACCCGCCAAGAAACTGTACTGCAATTTGTACTCCGCAAAGCAAAATTAATGACGGATTTTTGAGATCGTCAATCGCCAAATTGACGTTATTTTTTACTTGTAAAGGAAAATCTTATTCAACTAAGGGTTGTGAAATCGGGAAAACTTCCTGACGGCGTTGAATCAACACTACAACAACACCGCTTGCAACCACAGCAAAGGCAGAAGGAATAAATGGCAACCATAAGCCTTGTTTTAAAAGAGCGATCGCACAAACTCCATATAAAGTGATAACTATTGCAGGGATTGTGCATCCCTTATGTGAGAGCGATCGCACCCGCCAAATAATCAGACTCCCAACTACAGACCAGCCACATATCCAAAGAATATCGCCCCAGTAAGGCGAAACCCAAAGAATTGGACGTTGGTCTAAAACTGCACTCAAAACTTGGCTAACCATTTGTGCTTGTATAAATATCCCTGGTATTTCTTGGTAATCTTGCTGTGCAGTACTGTAGAGAGTTGACCAAGTATCGCTGACTGTATTAGCTGTCACTCCAACGATCACTACTTTATCTTTCATTGATTTACGATCGAATTTATCACTCAATACCTCATCAATAGAAACTCTTTGATAATCTGTATTACGATAATTGACAAGTATTTGATTTCCGCCTAAATCAACTCCTTGTTGATAGGCACCACTGCGGCTAAACTTTAAGCGTTTAAATACTTTAGAGCCAAACTGTACATAATCTTCATTAAATTTAGGCTTAATATTTTCATAAGATAAGTAACGAGTAACTAATTGCAACGAAAGCGAATAAGGCGTTGTACAAGTTGAAGAAGGCTCTTGTGCCATCATCAAAATTTGGCGACGGACGATACCATCTGGGTCTTGAATTGCATCAGTAAAACCCTGACGTTCTACAGGTACGTCTTTCGGAGGTTTAACACCTTGTGGGTCATATTTACGATCGCGGCTTTTGCAGACAACAACAACATTATCTTTATGAAGTTCAGTCGGAAGTTGTATTGGATTTGATTTGTTTGGGGGGTCAGCCAAGTCTCTATAAATATCCAGTCCAATAACTCGCGGTTGAGACTTTTGTATTTTGTTAAGCAATTTAGCTAACGTACTATCCGAAATGGATTTCAGTCCTTTGGTCATCTCTTGTCGTGATTGAATATTTTTTTCAGTAATTTCTACAATTATTAACCTTGGATCTGGCTCTTCTTGAGGTCGCAACCGTAGCATTTGATCGAAACTTTGCAGTTCAATTTTCTCAAAGATTCCCAAGTATCTCAAACCTACTGTTGAAATAGCCACAATCAAAGTACTAAGTAGTACAGTCCAAAGTTTGAATTTTGGTGTTACAATTTTACCTTTTGTCGAAACTTCACCTACAAATTTAGTATCAGCAAAATTACCGCACAGTTCTTGCCACGTTGTAGGAACAGTTGTAGGATTTTGATAGATAACTGGCAACCAACTGGCACAAGGAAATTCATTTTCCAGTCCTTGAAGTCTTTCTCGTGCTTCTCGCACAGCCAAGTAAAATGGTTTGCTATCTGCAAAGGCGGTAAGAAAGTTGTTTAAAAATTCCTGCGCTATTAAATCGGGAACTCCTTCCCGCATTACAATCATTTGGGGAATGTTTAAATCCGCTAAATTTCGTCCTAAACCAATTCCGTCACAAGAATTAAAAATTGCCAGTTTCAAACCGCGTCTAATTGCTGCCTTAAGTCCATTTCTCAACTGCGAAATTGTTAAACTTTCTGTTTGATTGATGCAAATTTCCCCAATCTCTCCGTCAGTAAGACTAGTGCTATGTCCGGCAAAAAATAGAATATCCCAATCATGATTCCATAGATGCTCGTCAAGTGTTTGCCGTGTTGGTTCTATAAGAAAAGTGGTTTTACCATCTGTTAAACTTTGTAAAGCAGAGGCATCTTTATCAATATCAATACCAACTCTATTGCCTAGAATTGCCAAAATTTTGACTTTACCTGTAGGAGATTTTTGTAATAGCTGAGGAGATTCATACTCATGATTGCTTAAAGCTAATTCCGCTTTCGGGTAATCTTCAAAAAAATGCCATAGATGCCAAGGCAGACGATGCAGTAGAGCTATATTTGTTTCAATAATGACTCTAATTTCATCATTGCGACTAAGTAGAGTTCGCAACTGCCGTTCAATATTCTGAAATGATTCAAATTTTAACCAAGCATTGATATTTGCTTGTAGCTGTTGACATACTTCATTGAAGTCATTGACAGAAATATTGGTTATGTCTTGCGAATGTACTTTTATCCGGTGATTCCTACCCAGGCGTTGATGAATTGCTGCGTAGAGTAACTGCCATCTGCGGTAGAGTTCGCTTAGTTCTGGTGCTGGCGGTAGACTCCCTGTTAATTTCACGGGTACAAATTCGTCATGACACCAAAGTTGAGCCGTGACAACAGGAAATCCTTGATTTAAATCTCCTCCCAAGAAGCTGAAGACAACTAGCTTACTCATAAGTTAAATGGACTTTGCCATTCGCGATTAACTAATGACTAATCAACAAAGAGCATTCTACTTATGCAAAAATACCAAAAAAATGTACTATTAAAACTACATAAGACAAATTTGGGCTAAACCTAGACCTTCGAGGAAAAACAACGTTTACAAGCCGTCGCAAAGAGATCGCATCAATCTTGTATAAAAATACATCATCAGAGGCATTAAAAACTTTTGCAGGGATCGAAAAAATAGTGCGATCAGTCAATAAGCTACGCTTAATGCGATTATTTAGCAATTTATTGATAATGAGTTGCTCTTATTGATAAGATGCATGCGCCTTGCAGTAGAATCCATTCAATATTCCTGCCATACTAAAATTACGTTGTGCCTATCTCAATGGTCAAATCGCTATTTGATATTTTTCTATAAGTAGGATGCTCCCAATCAACACCAATTTGACACTGCTGGTTCCTAAGAGGTTGTTTGAAAAGTCTGGTAAGGTACAATTTTGCCCTGATAATTGGCCTCAACTGCAATGATAAATTAAGGTTTTAGCCCTATATTCAGATGCCTAGATGTACTAATTATCATCTCAAACGACCCTTTTCAAACAACCTCTAATAACTAAATTATGAAATTTTCTGTTATTTGATAATTATTCAGATCGATCTGGATGCTGAAACATTCTCCCACTTCCCCATCAAAGAGTTTCAACTGCACATAAATATCTTGAACTCTTGCTTGTACTTGTTGAAGTATTTCCCCTCGATCTGAAAGTAAAACTAGCTTGATATTATCAGGTAGGTAAGGTTGATTACAAGCTGGATGTAGCTGCACGCGAATACTAACTTGTTGGTTAGCTTCTGGTATTAAGGCAATTAATAAAATAACTTTTTGAGCCTCTATTTCTATTCCCAAGTCAATCAACTTGGCGCGTTTGATAGCGGCAGCATTTAACCCAGAAGAAGTGCGGAAATTATAAGCTAGGCTACTAGAGTTTGGCTCAAAAAAAGTCTCTATAGCTTGCCAAGAAGCATCGTAAATCTCCTCCAGCCAACGACTGAGATTCACTTGTACTTGTGAAAATTGCGTAGGCGCGACTTGTCGTAAATATCGCAACCTTTCTTGGTACAAACCCTGTCGCCACTGCTCATTCTCTAATAGCACTCCCCAAGTTGTAAATGGCACTGCAAGTCTAGGAAATGTTACAGAGGGATTACCTAACCGTTGCACAAGATTTTCTGCTTGAACAGTCGATAATTCTGGTAGTGGAGCGATCGCACCTTTCATCTCCTCTGTTCCACAAAATTGGTAGGTAATCCAAAAAACATTAAGGTCTTTAATTAAGTGCCGTGCATCTATACAATAAGTCCTATCTACTTGGTCATAGTCTGCCAGTGATTTAAGTTCACTATGGGTTATGTAGCTCCAAATTCTTACCCACTCCCCATCTGCTGTAACTTGCACTGCTAAATAATAGTCTGCTGCCCAACTAGGAATGTCTACCCATTCTTGAGGAACTTCTAACTCGCTATCATCAATTGCCTCGCTAGGAATTAAAACGACTCGCTTTTGGTTTAACAAAATTGCTGTGCCATTGACAAATTCCCAAAAAGCAGGAATACCAGGGGAACTGTGCCAGATACTTGCTTCTGGAACATATTCAGCTTTTACCCAATTCAAAAATCCATGAAGGCAAATTTGATTTATGTAAGCACGCCAGCGACTGCTAGGTGTGGCGTACATTTGGCTTTCTTGCCAAGAACTTGTCTGTAATGATGGTGATATTTCTAACAATAGTTCCTGCGGTTCAGTAAAAGCCGAAGTCATTTTTAGTACCTCATCCTTCATAATTTCAGCGAGATTCCCCATACTTAATTTTCAACCATTCTTCCAAAGCACTACTCATATCATTAACTAGGTTGGAAGTCACAGAAATATTAAGCGTGTCTTGACTCCATTGGATCAATGCTTTCAGCATTGATTCTCTGGCTTTGAGCAGTCGGCGAGAAACAGTAGGCTGACTAATTTGTAGGTGTTTTACAATCTGTGGCTGAGTTAACCCCTGTTGGTAGTAAAGTTTAAGTATTTCCTGAGTTTTTACCTCAAGAGTTTGTAATTCTTTTAACAAAACACCTTCAATCTGAGATTGTTGATTTTGTTGGTTTTGGGTATCCTCTTGGGCTATCATCTCTGCAATTAATGAGTCAGAGGATGGATCTGGCAAATCAAAAGTTGCTGTGGAGTCATCTTCTGATATTGCTAAATTTAAAGAACTAACAGGTGGATACAGATAACCACGCACGTACACAGATGTCTGGGTTAGCCACTGTTCAATTTTCTCTCTCGTGCATTGTGGAGTAGGTTGAGTTAACTGATTTTGGCGTTCGCGGTTGTAGAGGTTGACAATAGCTTCCCAAAGTTGAGGTTCTGGTTCTGGTAGTGACTTTGTGCCACCTGGTTGGTTTTGAACATACAGTTCTTTGAAACAAGTCCAGGCGAGTCGATATTGGGCAATTAGAATCGGTGATAATCCAGCTTGAGTAAGAGCTTCTAATAACTGCTTTTTGCTTACTTTGCGTAACAATGCCCAATTTGTGCAAATATCAGCTTCTTTGCGTTGGCGTAAAATATCTTTTAGCCGACTGGGAACTGCCATAGTAGCATAGGCTTTTAAGCTAGAGCATTTTTCTTGATTAAAGTTTTTGAGAATTGTTTCAATTTCAGCATTCGCCATTTGAAAATAATCTGCTAGGCTATGTTGACTATTTGTAAATTTGGCAATTGTTTTTTTAGCAGCCCAATAATTTGGTTCCTGTAAATAAGCAGATAAATGCATTCTAGCAAGGCTATTAGATTCCTCTCGCCAGCACTTGTGCCAATGTAATGCCCAAAAATTTTCTGAGTTAGGGACAAATGGTGAAGACCCCAAGCAATTTTGAATATTTCGATGTAGTTTGATATCAATCAACCATTTGCTGAATCTGTCTCCTTCCAGCTCAACGAAGGTTGAGAACATCTCGATAATTTTTTGACGAGGACGCATAAGCAGTTAACAATTTCAATTGATCCGAGAAGCAACTATCAAGCAGATATCTCTGTGGACAATTGCAAGATACTGGTTTGCTAATGTGCAATTCCATAGCACACATATTTTATTTTTTGATGTTTTTTGAAGATAACTCTATTCATATTCTGTTGAATCCAGATAATTTAGTTATTTTAAAGTTAAATTGGCGTAAAAAGCGATTTTAAGCGTTGCATAAATGCGGCATAGTTCGAGTAAACACTGGTTGAGAAGGTCTAGCAAGATATTGTCTCTTAACTTTTTGAAAATTCTTTTGCCAATTTCTGCGTGTCGCAAAGTGTTGATGATTAGCGATTGTATGCCCATACGCTCTATTTGAGTTAGAAGTATAGGTATATCATCGGCTTCTTCGTTTGTAATTACGGGTTTATTAGCCATAATTGCGAACATATATCTAATTGAGTCTTTTTGGAAATATGCCCTTCGGTATACTTGTGACTATCTATTTGTCCTAAATCCCTAAAAAATGGGCGAACTGGGAATAATTAAAACTAATTGCTTATTTTTCAGCTTAAAGTATTTTAATTAAATCAACTAAATTCAACTTTTTTGAGCTAACTGCAAGTGAGTTTAAAAGTGAGAAAAATCAAACTACTAGCTTTGATATTAATTAGTTTGGCAATGGTGTTGTGGTTTAATTTGCGTTTTTCAACACCTTCGATACCCACTATTGCGGCTTCACCAGCAAAAACTATCCGCTACTTCGATCGCACTTTGCCCCAAAGCATCGCTCACATCGTGTTGATTCCAGCTAATAGCAAATTTTTGGTGACTCCTGCACTATCACAGAAGGTAGCTACTGTAGAGGAATTTGCCCAAAAGCATCAAGCCGTGGCTATTTTGAATGCAGGCTTTTTTGACCCAGCCAACCAAAAAACGACATCTTATGTTGTCCGACAAGGAAAGTTGATAGCCGATCCCAAGGAAAATGAGCGGCTGGTGAACAATCCCAACTTAAAGTCTTATTTGGGTCAAATATTCAATCGCACAGAATTCCGTCGCTACTTATGCGGGCAAACTAGCCGCTATTCCATTGCCCTACACAGTCAGTCACCACCAGCAGGTTGTCGGTTAGTTGATGCTATAGGTGCTGGCCCGCGCCTATTACCAGAACTCACCTTAGAAAAAGAGGGCTTTGTGGACAATGCTAATAAACGAGATGCGCTTGGCAGCAATCAACCCAATGCCAGAACTGCTGTAGGTATCACCCGTGATGGCAACGTTATTTTAGTTATGGTGGCTCAAAAACCCTCAGCTCCGGCGAACTCTGGAATATCTTTGCCAGCATTAGCTGATTTGATGAAAACTCTTGAAGCCGAGCAAGCGATGAATCTGGATGGAGGAAGTTCGTCTTCGCTTTATTACAATGGGAAAACCTTTTACGGAAAGGTTGATTTGGAGGGAAATTCTATCAAGCGTCCTGTAAAGTCGGTTTTACTGGTTCAGGAAAAGTAGGGGTTGTGGGAATTATACCTACCTACTGGTAGATTTTTGCCATATCAGCAATTCCCGAATCCGAATTGCGTCACAATGGTAATAGGCAATCATTGAAGGTGCTATTATGCTTCGTCTAACTCAAATTATTCGGAACTTGTTCCTTCGTATTGAAGGCTTGTTTGGTGTTTTATTCCAAAGTATTTCTAATTTTTTCGGAAATTTATTTGGTTTTTTTGGTAAGCTTTTCGGATTCAGTGAGTCTGGTTATTTCTTGGAATCCGATCGGGTGCAAGACGTAAAACAAACTTCAACTAAACAGCCAATTGAAACGAATCGGGATAACACTACTAAAATTCCTACCACTAACCGTCGTCGTTCTAATGCCAAACTTGACGACTACTACCTCAACATGGCTCGTGATGTGAAAAAGAAATGAAAAAAGCCATCAAGTGGAGGGTTAAGTTTAGTAATCAACAGTTCCGCCTTTAACTTGCATAATTAGGGTGGGCAAGACTTTAGCATCAGCGCTACTTTAATAACGCTCAGTACAGGTCAGCCGAACGCTGTCCACCCCACAATATTTTAATTAAATTTAGATATACAAATTATATCTGGAACAGTTTAGCAATAACTAAATGGCGCTTTACATTTTCAGAAAAAATTTGTATGTGCGTAGGCTATCAAAAATCGCAGGCATCGCACCTTTGACAAAAATTTTGTCCAGTTTGAGGCTGGACAATAGCTAGAAATATTTTTGAGTTTGAATATATACTTGGTTTTTAACTTACCAAATCAACTAAGGCGTTGCTTTGAAAGCGGACTATAGATGAAACTGAGCAACCGCGATAATTCTCAGAAGTGAATACTGATAGTGTGATATTAGCTTGACCTGGATCTAAAATGCGTTTTACCTTGCAGGTTTGCATTTTATTGTTGCAGTAAGCAATAATCCGATCGCCAGCCTTGACTTCCAACGCTTGAATTTTCAATTAATACCAACCTTGCCAGGAATTTGCTTTGTTAAAAGAAAAATATATTGCTATATCTCAGTCGCTTAACAATAGCAATGTTCTTTTAGTATAGCACAAAAATTAAGGATATCAATGCTATCAATTTAATCTTGGTAATGTCAAGTTTATTCATGCTGCAAATACTAGTGCAGGAGGTAAAAGGCAGAAATCTATCTGTTGCTCTCAAACCTATCTAATTCCAAGCCACCAAATCGTTCGCGCCGTTTCTCGGTTGGAGTATTTGTTGAAATTCAGATGTAGGGAAACCTCTACTCCAAAGAAGTTGGAGCAAAATTTTTTTGAAGACAGATTTTTCTTTCGATGTTTTTGTTACAATCATTGAAATTTTTACCTAAAAATAACACTATGGCTTTATATGCTGAATTACATAGACATCTAGGCGGCTCGGTCGTACCACGAGTTTTATGGCGATATTTCGAGCGGCATTCTTCGGAGTTAATTTCCCGTTTTACTGACTATTCAGATTTTGAAGATTTTTATACCCGCCCGCGTAACACTCTAGATGAGTATCTAGAATTACACACTCTGGTAGAAAGCGTGCAAACTGTAGAGACTTTGCCTTACTTTATCTATCGTTTGGTGCGTGGTGCTTACATATTTGAAAATTTGGCTTATCTGGAACTGCGCTACACTCCTTATTTGCGGACACCTGAGCATCTGAGTCAATCCGCAAGAATTGACAAGATGGCAGAAATTGTCCGAGTAGTAGGACTTGCCAGCCAACAGCCAGAATATCCGATTGTTACTAGCCAAATTCTCTGTATGCACACACGCCTACCTTATGAGGTGAACAAGGCGATTGTTGATTTAGCGGCGCAAAATAAACAATATGTCTGTGCAGTAGATGTAGCAGGAGGTGATAGTTATTACGCCGATCGCTTAGAAGAATGGATTAGCTTATATGATTATGCGCGATCGCTGGGCGTTAACACCACGGGACATCTATATGAAACCACCGCTGGTTGTTACCCAGAACTGTTACCATATCTGATGCGGATTGGTCACGGCATTCAAATTCCTCTACTATATCCAGAGCTACTTAATGATGTGGCTAGACGCGGACAATGTTTGGAGGTTTGTCCGACAACTTACCTGAAAACCGGTACTTTGCAGGATATCCGTCAACTCAAATTAGTTTTTGACCGTTGTTTTGAAGCTGGCGTAGATATTGCTATCTGTACTGATAATGCTGGATTGCACAATGTGCGTCTACCGTTTGAGTATGAGAATCTCTTAACTTACAACATTATTAGTTTTGCACAACTACAAGCTTGTCAAGATGCAGCTTTCCGTCATGCTTTTGCTTGGCCTTACAGTCAACGTCCTTTATCACTGTTGAACGGTTTGCTCAAACCTGAACCACCGAAAATTTTGTCCATGAGAGATAGTAATTAACGAATCGCCTAAAAATATCTATAAAGTCAGGTGATTTAATGTTAATTAATGTTGCAATTACTAATTTTTTCTGATGCGATAGAAAAAGTTGTAATACATAATAGATATCTTGCAAAATTAATGTTTTATAAATTAAACCACAGATGTACACAGATAATTTATCAGTGTTTATTTGTGGTTCTTTTGTTGCTGAAAAAGGATTCTTGCTATAAGTCGTATATAGCGTGCCCCCAGAAGCTATAAACTATAATTTATGGCATCTACTATTCAAGCTCTACCAACAGAAGTTGTATATCTCATTACAGCTGGAGAGGTAATCGACTCTTTAGCCTCTGTGGTGCGGGAATTGGTAGAAAATTCCCTAGACGCAGGTGCAACGCGAATTGTGGTTTCTCTGTGGCCGCAGCAATGGCGAATTCGGGTGGCAGATAATGGTTGTGGAATGAACCTAGATGATTTACAACAAGCAGCCACAGCCCACAGCACCAGTAAAATTCGCTCTAGTGCCGATTTGTGGAAAATTAATAGCTTAGGGTTTCGTGGTGAGGCGTTGCACAGTTTAACGACTCTGGCAGATTTAGAAATTTTGAGTCGTCCTCTGGGGGGAAATTTAGGATGGCGGATAATTTATGGCGATGGCGGGAAAGTTGTACAAGTTGAAGCAACTGCGATCGCACCTGGTACAGTAGTTACAGTTTCTCATCTTTTTGGTAATTGCTCATCTCGCCGTCAGGGATTACCCACAACAGCACAGCAAATGAAAGCTGTGCAAGCCGCAATTCACCAAATCGCCCTCTGTCATCCCCACGTCACCTGGCAGATTTGGCAAAATGACCGTCAATGGTTCACCATTTGTCCTGCTGCCACAACTGGACAACTACTACCGCAGATTTTACCGCAAGTGCGACAAGGTGACTTGCAAGAAGTAAAACTCGAAATACCCAACCCTCCCAACTCTTGTACAGACGCAATTAATCGCGTCTCTACGGACACTTGTACAGACGCGATTCATCGCGTCTCTCCCCACTCCGCACTAAACTTAGTAGTAGGATTACCCGATCGCTGTCATCGTCATCGTCCAGATTGGGTACGTGTAGCCATTAACGGACGGATGGTGAAGACACCGGAACTAGAGCAAACGATATTATCAGCATTTCACAGAACATTACCACGCGATCGCTATCCAATTTGTTTCTTACATCTTGCCATTTCCCCCGATCAAATTAACTGGAATCGCAATCCAGCAAAAACAGAAATTTACCTCAACGAAATCATTTATTGGCAAGAGCAAATTACCCAAGTAATTAACCAAGCACTCAGCATTTCTTCTAGTAATCTCAAAGAAGCTGTCCACACAACACGAGTTAGTAAATTACTCAAAGCCGCAGAAGCCAAAGGTGGCTACAATTTCAATCCTCAAAATCCCAAACCTTGTACAGACGCGATTAATCGCGTCTCTCCTAACTCCTTAAAAGCTGTTGCTCAAGTTAGCAACACTTATATTGTGGCGGAACATTCAGGTGGGATGTGGTTAGTAGAACAGCACATTGCCCATGAGCGAGTTTTATATGAGCAATTATGCGATGATTGGCAACTTCTACCCGTCGAACCACCAATAATTCTTTATCAATTATCGCCAGCGCAAGTATTGCAAATACAACGCATCGGTTTAGAAATAGAACCCTTTGGCGAACAACTTTGGGCTGTCCGTAATATCCCCGCACCTTTGCAGCAGCGAGACGACTGTGCAGAAGCAATTTTAGAACTTAGTTGGGGAGGCGATTTACAAACAGCCCAAGTAGCCGTCGCCTGTCGCACTGCCATTCGTAACGGTACACCGATGAATCAACAAGAAATGCAGACACTTTTAGATAATTGGCAACGCACTCGCAACCCCCGTACCTGTCCCCACGGACGCCCAATTTATTTATCTTTAGAAGAATCAGCTTTAGCTCGGTTTTTCCGGCGTAATTGGGTAATCGGTAAAAGTCATGGGATTTGATGTTTTCAGTAATGCCAATATTAGACCTCTTGCAAAAGTTGTACATTAACTAATTATTTGTCACAAGCATGAACTGCGGCGCTGTTGAATTTTCTTATTTTATTGGTATGCATTTCAAAAATAGGTTGTTTCAGGCTTTTATTAATTATTGTTTGGTGGTAAATATCTGACTTTTGACGGTATGTGTAAAACCTCTCTCTAAATCTCTCTCCTAAGAGGAGAGAGACTTTGAATTTTCCCCCCTACCACATCGGGAAGGCAGGGTAGTTTCATAGAAGCAGAGAAAAACTAAAACTGGGTTTCAAAGCCTCTCCCCCCGTGGGGGAGAGGTTTGGAGAGAGGGGAAAAGCCATGCCACAAAACGCGAAGTAAATATACCTTTTACTATTTCATGTCAATGCGTAAATCTTATATATAATAGGTTAATTAGTTGTTGCTGTAGTCAATCCCAACTTTTTATCTAAAAAATCTTCTTCTAAAGTATTCCCGTTATCGCGTAACCAGTTTTTTGCAACTTGATAGTTAGGAACTTGAACGGCGACTATATTCCAAAATCTAGGGGTGTGATTACTTTCTAAAAGATGGGCTAATTCATGCACAATTAAGTAATCAATTACAAAAACTGGAGCTTTCATAATCCTCCAGTTAAAGTTTAAATTATTATTAGGCGTACAACTGCCCCATCGGTATTTTAAATCAGAAATGAGTATTTTATTAAATTGCACGCCCAAAGATTCAGCAAAGTCTTTTACTTTTGGCGGAAGTTTAATATATGCGCGTTTTGTGTACCAATCGCGGAATAATTGAAAAGCATTATCCTTATGACAGCGTGATATCAAAAAGCGAGAGTGAAAGCGCACATCAGGAACTAAATCATCGGTAATTTCTAAGCGGTAATTTTTACCTAAATATAACAAAGTTTCCCCAGATACAAATTCTTTGTAGGTGGTTTGATCTGGGTATTTTTGGGTATGGTTGAGTTTTTCATAAAGCCAGAGTTTCTTAGATTCAACCGCTTGATGAATTTTCTCTTCAGATAGCCCAATAGGGGCGCGAACTAATATTGATTTATCTCGTTCTACTGAAAGGGTTAGGCTTTTACGTTGAGGCGAATAAATAATATGATAATCTAGCTTCATTGGTTATTCTCTGCTCAACTTAGCATGGTTTTCTCTTGACCATTCTAGCAGACGAGATATCAGTTCTTTCCTTTGTTGAAAAATATTAGGATAGTCAACAAAATCAGGAGAAAGGAACAGTTGTTGTAATTCTCCTTTCAGTCGGTTTTGTGCTGGAATTGAAGCCCAAAATCCAGCAGTTTGAACTTCTTGCTTAATCAAATTGAAGGTATGTAAAGTTAAGTTGACATTTTGGGTAATTTCATTTTCATTAAGTTCGCGGTTCTCAAATAGATTGGCTTTAAAAATACGAAAGATTGGCATTTGAGTTTTTCGATCTAGCCCGTAAGTATTTTCCTGTTCCTTTAATTTAATCTCCTTTCTCAGTTTTTCTACTTCTTCATATATGCGTTCCCAATTATCTTTAAATTCTGTTAATATTTGTTCTAGTTTTTCCGAGAAGGAAAGGAATAATTCTGGATCTTCGTTAAGATTTAAGTTGATGTAATTCCTAATGGCGTGTTCGACCGTGGCGGCTTTAGTTTTTATGCGGGTGTGGCTGTTGACAAAGGTTTCAAACTTATCATCTAAAAGATAAATTGGGGCAATTTTCTGCTCAATGCCGCGAGATTTGAGAAATTCATCTGCTATATTACGCAATTTTTCAGGTATGCCTTTAAGACTAAGACGCGCATAGCCAAAGTTTTTATAAGCTAGGCTATTAATCGCAATAAAATTTTTGTAATCTTGCCAATAATCCAGGGCTTCTTTCCGTGGCATAACTACATTAAAGGCTTTGGTTAGTTTTTTAAAGGCGAGAATATAAGCAAAGCGGATATCTTCATCATAGAATAAATCATAGAAGGCATCGGCATCAGAAAAATCTGTTAAGTTGTATTGTTCTAAGAAGTTCCAGATTTCTCGGTGCGCTAAGATTAAATCGTTAATTTCTTGTTGTTCGTCGCGGATTTGGCTAATGATTTCTTGTTGTTCTTTCTGTTGATAAGTATCTAAAGCTTTTTTGAGATGATGTCCAATGCCAACATAATCTACAACAAAACCTTTATCTTTGTGTTCTTCTCCTACTCTATTGACACGGGCGATCGCTTGTAATAAATTATGATCGCGAATCACTCTATCTAAATACAAAACTTGCTCGATGGGAGCGTCAAAACCAACCAATAGCATATTATTGACGATAATTATCCCGACTTTGCCATTGATGGATGTATTTCCGGCTGTTTCTGTGGCATCAAAGGATAATTTAAAGCGTTGAATGCTGGTAGTGTGATAATTAGGATTCGTGTAAGTTTTAATATGAGGCGGATCGTTATTATTCCCAGAAATAACTACAGCCGTCTCTAATTCTCGGAGTCTGGCTATATTGATATTCAGGGGATTGTTGACTGATAATTCTGTAATTTTGGCTTGAATGGCTGCATCTAAACATTGTTTATATCTGCAAGCTGCTTCTCTGGATGTGGCGACGACTTGGGCTTTAAATCCTCCAGAAAAGACATATTCAATATAATGATCTACCATATCACGGGCTTTTGCTTCGATGATCGGCATCGCTTCTAAATAAGCGTCACGAGTTCCATAGCCCAAAATTTGCAAGCGTTCGTTTAAATTATATTCACTGAAAACATCGCTAAATTTAGCATCCATTCCGGCTTTATCGCTAATTTCGGCGTTGTGGGTACGTCCTTCGTAAACAATTTCTAAGGTTGTTCCGTCTGCAATAGACTCCTTCATGGTGTATTTGTCGATATAGTCGCCAAAGGTTTCTTCGGTTTTATCAATGGGAGTTCCTGTATAGGCGATTCTGGTAGCATTGGGTAAAGCACGGTCTAAATTTGTCCCCAGTTGGGTATATTGGGAACGGTGCGCTTCATCAATCATCAGCAAAACATTTGGACTTTCGTTTAATTTGGGGAAAATTATTTCTAAGTCTTTTTCTTGGAATTTTTGGATCATTGCCATGACAATATCGGGCGTATCATTGGCAAGTAGTTCGTGTAAACTTTTATTAGGTTCGTCTGGTTTGGGTTTTATCCATTCGGCTAATTTGATATTTTGCCCAATTCCTTGACTTGTCCCTTGTAATTGGTCTTGTAGTTGAGTTCTATCGGTAATAAAAACTATTTTCCAACTACTTAGTTGGGTATGTTTTCGCATTTCTCGCACCATAAACAGCATGGTTAAAGATTTGCCTGAACCTTGGGTATGCCAAATAATTCCACTGCGTTGTTTGCGATTGTTTCCGGTAATTAAGCGTTCAACGGCTAGTTTCACGGCGCGGAATTGTTGGTATCTGGCAACAATTTTGATGGTTTCGCCTTTGTCGTTGGTGTTGAATATAGTAAAAATTTGAATAATGCTTAAAATGTTTTCTGGGTAACACATCCCTGCAACCAATCTTTGTTGGTCGTTAGGGGATGTACCGATATTAGTTTGAATATCGCTTAATTTAAAAGGATGGGGATCTATCCAACGAAAAAAACGTTTTTCGCTGCGGGTGGTAATTGTGCCAAATTTCGCTTCTTGTCGGCAAGTGGTGATAATAAACTGATTATAATAAAATAGTTCTTGGTTGCCTTCGGATGTTTCGCCGCGTTGTTGACTATAGCGCATTAATTGGTCAATGGCTTCGGGTATGGCATCTTTAACTTTTGGTGATTTACATTCAATCACTACAACGGGAAGACCGTTAATAAATAAGGTGATATCAGGAATAATATGATTTTCTGTGCCTGGAATGCGGACTTTAAATTGAGAGATGGCAATAAAGGAGTTATTTTGTAAAAAAGTTTCAGGGTTAAAGTCAATATAGCGAACGGTGGGGCTTTGTTCTTGGGTATTGTGGTTAATGGAGACGCTGGTATTTTCTAGGAGGAGGTTGAGAATATATCGATTATTTTCAATTAAGGTGCTTCTGGGAAAGGTGATAATTTTTTGGACGACTTCGTTTATTTGTTCGTCTCGCAGGAAGGGGTTAATTTTTTGTAAGGCTTGTTGGAGTTGGGGTAAAAGGATAACTTCGCCAAAGTTATTACGGTAGCTATCGCTGGGTTTTTGTTGGTGCATCTCTAGGCGGATGACTGTCCAGTCTAAGCTTTGTAGTTGATTTAATAAGGGTTCTTCAACGTGGTTTTTTTCATCCAGTCGGAGGTTTTCTCTTTGGCTTTTGGATGCACTCATGGTTGGTTTGTTAGTAAGGGTTTGACGGAGGTTTTTCCGGTTAGGAGGTCTTGCATTAAGCCGGTTTTGATTTTTTGGAGTTTGTTTAATTTTTTCAATTCAGATTTAAGCAATGTTTCATGTAATGAAATCATTTTAAGAATCCTTTTTTGTTCATCTATACCTGGTCTAATAACTAAAAGTTTTTTCATTTCTTTAATATTAAAATGCTGTTGAGCTAATCCACCTTGATTTTTTAATACTTGTTCTTTACCCCAATGGGAATTTATCCATAAAACTAAGTATTGTGGTAAAATTCTCGAATTAGGTTTAGAGATAATTACATCGATACAATTTGCACCATCGAACTCTTTTGTTACAACGGCTGAAGTTCCAGGATAGCCTGTTCTAACTGTTAAGACATACCCTTCTCTAATAATACTTTTTGAAAGTAGCTGGTTTGACCGTTCATTAATAAACACTAATTCATTAGTATTAATTTCATTTTCGCCAATGTTTGCAGATCGTAGAGCAGGAATACCAAACTCACAATAATATTTACTAGGTTGAATAACAATGCCTACAGAAATATTTAGGCATAAAGAATCTGCACAATCACAAATCCAGTCTTTTTCATCGGGAATCATCCCTAAAGGCGATCGCTTAAATTTATGAGTTTTTGGATCGCGCAGTTGACCATGTTCATCTATCCCACGAGTCAGGAGGTCTTGCATTAACCCGGTTTTGACTCTTTTGTACTTGGCGATTAGGGTTTCTGTTTGTGCGATCGCTTTATCTACTGTGTCTAATATTCTTGTTATTTGCTGCTGTTGTGGAATAGGTGGTACGTTTATATGTAAAGACAGCAGTTCATCAATACGAATACCTTTAACTGTTGAGCCAATTGCTAGAGATGCTAGTTTTTGACGATAAAAATTAAGTAAAACTAATAAATATGTAGAATTTATTTTATCTGAAGGATAGAGGGCTTTTAAATCTTGATTTATTGCTACAGGTACAACAGCAATAACAGCCCTACCCACTGCCATCCTAGTACAAATTAAAGGTATTCCAGCTTCTATAATATTTGATGCACTATTTATCAAGCCATTTTTAGTTATGTATTCTTCTGTTTGATACAAAACTTGCACATCATCCTTAAAATCTTTTACAGAAGCCCAAGGTATATCACCAAACCAATAATCACTTCTAGAACGTGAAGGAGTTCCCCCACCAACTATATTATTGATAACATCTTTTAAATTACAACTTATCCAATCTTTCGGAATCATACCTAAAGCTGAATCCTTAAACTCTCGATTATCATCCAATTGATTAACCACTACTAACCCTATAAAAAATTAAATATACTTTGTAGGTTGGGTTGAGGAACGAAACCCAACAAAAACAATAAAACGTTGGGTTTCACTGCGTTCTACCCAACCTACTAGATAGTGACTACTAGATAGTGACAGTACCACCAGCAGACAAAACTTGTTTTGCTGTTAATTGTAAATTTGGAAACAGAGAGGAAACAAGTTGAGCATCATCTTGAAACAATTGCTTTTGATACTCATCTTCTATTAACTTACAAATAGTAATCGTTGGCTGCTTAGTTTTGCCAATATATTCTCTACCACCTAGCCCCAAATAATCTATAATCCAATATTCAGGTACACCTAGTAAAGCATAATCTTCAACTTTACGAGCGTAGTCATTCTGCCAGTTGGTACTAACAACTTCCGCAATTAGTTTAATTGATTTACCTGATGTAATTACAGGTTCTTGTTGCCATAACGGTTCATTAATTAGTTGTGTTTGATCGAGTACAATCACATCGGGGCGAAAAGCCGTACTTGTTCCCAATAGTTTAATCAAACAGCGATGGGGTGTAAAGTATGGTAAATTATAGCGATCGATTTCTACATTCAGTTTTCGACTCGTAAAAGATGATACTTGTTCATGGGGGCCTGTTGGTTTTATCTCGATTAATTCCCCATCAATTAGTTCATAATTATTGTTGTCGCCATATTGAGTAATAAACTCATTAACATTGATTAGTTTTGGTGCTGACTGTACTATGATGATTTTTCCTCATAATTATCTATTAAGCTGTAGGTTTAGTTTTACTGCGTTATAGCTGACCTACAATTATAGTTATTTTTAATCCGGTGAGGTACAAGTATCCAAATAGACCTAACCCCCTAACCCCCTTCCCGAAGCGGGAATGGGGAACAATTCAAAGCCTCTCTCCGCTTCGGGGAGAGGTTTGGAGAGGGGTTTCTAGTATACTTTGCGACTTTTCAAACAACCTCTAAATATAATTTAGCTTACTCAAAAAATCATTTAACTCTTGTAAAGTCTCCTCCCGTTCCCGTTCCACACTCCCAGCCGCTACCGCATATTTATCCCAAAAATTCTCAAACACAAAAATCACCGTTCTTCTAATTCCATTTAAAAATCTATCTAACTGTTCAGACACTAAATCATGATGCTTTTGCAAAATCAACTCCTTTGCTTCCTCCTCCGTAATTACACCCCCAAAACTTGCCATTAAATCCTGAATATTCACAATTCTCGCTTCTAGCTTTTTAATATCCCCCGTCAAAGCTGTAAACTTTTTCTTCTTCTCCTTATCCTTTTTAACCTCCTCTTCCGTCCCCAACTCAGCCAACTCTTTCCTAGCTTGAATTAATAACTGTTCATGTTCATAAATCTGATCCTCAGCCCCAAACTTCTTTAATAAAATCTTTAACTCAAACTCCAGTTGTTTCTGCTTGAGAGTTGCCTTAAAATTCTTTAACTCATCCTCTGCTTTTTTAAACTGTTTCAAAACTTGCTCATATCCCTTTAACTCCGCTTTTAACTCCTTGGCATTTTCCCCAGCAAATAAAGGTAGGGCGATTTTGTCCTTACTCCTTTTAACCCTTGCCGTTAATTCATCCTTCATTAACTTAGCTGTAATCTTTTCATCCTCTTCTGCTTCATACTCTAATAATTCTTGTGCCGTTTCCAGCAACGAATCAATCTCAGCATCCTTTTGAGCGATATCACTTTCTAACTGCTCAATTTCATCAGCTTCAGCTTGAAAAAATGCCTTAATAATATAAGAATCAGGGATTAAAGTAGGACTCCAACCATTTTGGATAATCGTTTTTAAATCATATCTAATATTATCCCACCAATTAACAAACACACCCGCCACTTGAAACAAATCCAACACATTCACAGGTACTAATTTCTTTTTCAAAGAATCAATCAATTCTTGTCGGACATGAGGTAATTGATTGCCATTTTTAACCTCTTGCTTTTCCCCTCTCTTATCAGGAGACGGATATTCGTTAGGACGGGGTGAAGTAGGTGCTAAACTAGCAAAATCATCCTGAGCTTCTTGCCACCAATCAACTAACAAACTATCCATATTATCAATAATTTGACATAAATCTTGATTGCTTTCAATCAGAGTTTTTAAATCATCTTTTCCCTGAATACGATCGTGAAAAGCATAATAATCAGCATCTTGATCTTGAAACACTAAATCAAATTTTAAACCCAACTTTGCCAGTATATGAGACTTAGCAGCCACTTCCCGTTTAGGAATACCCCCCAATAAATGCGCCCTGACATCTTCCGGTTCGGGTTCTGGGGTATTATCAACATAACGACGCACGTTAAGATTCCAATCATTACCCGCAATTTCCGCAATATCCACCAACCGAGAATATTTGTCTATTTCTTCCTTACGGGTAAAGATATAATCAATTTTTTCAATATCTTCAGACCTTAAAAAATTCCGATTCTTCCCTTCTCCATATGCGGCATCAGCATTAATAAAAAATACCTTATTTTGTAGTGCATCTGGCTTATTTTTATTCAATACTAAAATTACCGCCGGGATACCAGTCCCATAAAACAATTTCTGAGGTAAGCTAATAATGCCTTCAATCACTCCACCATTATCTTGTAGCATTTTCTCGCGGATTTTCTTCTCATCACTGCCGCGAAATAACACCCCATGAGGCATAACTACCGCCGCGCGTCCATCCTGTTTTAAACTAGCCAGAATATGCTGCACAAACATTAAATCAGCTTTTTTCGTTTCCG
The DNA here is from genome assembly GCF_056620565.1 of Nostoc sp. LEGE 12454. Classification (NCBI taxonomy): domain Bacteria; kingdom Bacillati; phylum Cyanobacteriota; class Cyanophyceae; order Nostocales; family Nostocaceae; genus Nostoc; species Nostoc sp. LEGE 12454. Next base: position 45,119 of record NZ_JBWQXL010000025.1, on the reverse strand, counting down.
GCGCAAATCCATAACTAAAACGGTTTTGATGTTGAAGTGCCGCACTATTATAATTTTGAGCAAAGGGCGGATTAGCAATAACAATATCAAACTGGTGTATCTTGCCATCTTTGACATTAGCCGGAGAAACTAAAGTATCTCCAAATTCAATATGACCTTTAAAAATATTGTGCAGAATCAAATTCATTTTACAAATAGAAACCACCGTACCATCATTATCCTGTCCATGTAATTCCAGATTTTGCTCATTTCCACCTTGTTCATTAACATACTGCACCGATTGAATTAACATCCCCCCAGAACCAGCAGTGGGGTCATAAATACTCATTTTTTCCTGGGGTTTTAATAACTGCACTATCAACCGCACCACAGAAGCAGGAGTATAAAATTGTCCGCCTTTTTTACCCGAACTATCAGCAAAGAATTTAATCAAATACTCATAAGCTGCACCTAATAGATCGGGAAATTCAAAGTTATCATTAATTAAAATAAATTTAGGATTATTAAAATGGTCAATCAATAAGCGTAAATCTGGGTCTTTTACGACTCGTTGATTATTGATTTCCCGATTAAAATTAATATGCTTCAAAACTCCAGAAAGTACGGAGTTTTCATCTTCTAAAGCATTTAAGGATTTGTTGAGCATTTCGCCAATATTGCTCTGTAGATTCTTAATGGCGGGTTGTTTTACGCCATTTTCATCTATAAAACTCTCATGCCATCGGGCGCGATTAGGAACAAAAAAAGTCTCACCGTAGCTAATTTTGTCTGTTAATAACTCATTAATAGTATCTTCGGGCAGATGCCGATAATCTTTACGAATTTTAGCCCGTTTTTCATCAAAAACATCAGACATCCGTTTCAAGAACAGCATCCCAAAAATATATTCTTTATATTCGGATGCATCCATTTTGCCCCGCAGAATATCCGCCGCTCCCATTAAAAAGTTTTCTAACTGGGAAAGTGTAATTTTATTTGTATTCATTTACGTTATTTTTTAAATCTTTATAAGATTTAAATAAATTCTAGGTGGGATTTGAGGTAAATTCTAATTTACTCCTTTTTGGTACTTCACTATCTCCCCAAACGGCAAAAGACACTTTTGACACCAACCATTAACCCACAATGCAGGAACTTTAAACTTTTTCCCTCCTCAATGCATCCTATAGTGTACACACAAGTCTTTTAGAGTTGCGCCACAGGCTTTTGATCCCCCCAACCCCCCTTAAAAAGGGGGGCAAAAAGCTCTTAAAGTCCCCCTTTTTAAGGGGGATTTAGGGGCATCTACGACGATTTTGGTTTTCTAGAAAGATGTGTGTACACCGTAGCCAATACATACGGGGAGGTTTAGGGTGGGGTAAAACCCAGATTTATCAAGCAACAGCGTTTTGCTTAGGCTTTCGCGCCGGACGCTTGCGATCGCTTCGACGAACGCCCCCCGCCATTTTGTACTCATCGCTATTCTTGCCATACTTTGCAGCTACACTCAGTAACATGTGTTCTGTTAGTTCCATCAGCGACTTTTCGGTAACTTCTAAGGCTTCCTGAGTCATATCCACGGTGGAGAGGCTTGAGTTATAAGCTTCCAACTTGTCTTGTGTTGTTTTGATAAGGGTTGCAAAGGCGTCAATTGTTACCCCATTCCCTAAGTCTAAGGTGGGACTGATCGATTTCAAAGCCGCAATCCGACGCTGCGCTCTATCAATTACTTTAGACCCGCGTTTTAGACGTGACATAAATCACCTTTCTGTTATTAATAATGCGCCAGGGTAAAAACTGACTTCTACCCTGGACTGTACAGCACTAAGATAAACAGAATTAGGGTTACTTGGCACCCGCATTATTCAGTATAAATTGACTTATCTACTACAATAAACGTTGATTTTTTTACGTACATTCTTGTAGGTTGCCCGAATTCAATAAATGGCTACCCGAATTCAATAAACGACTACCCGAATTCAATAAACAACTACCCGAATTCAATAAACGACTACCCGAATTCAATAAACGACTACCCGAATTCAATAAACGACTACCCAAATTCAATAAACGACTACCCGAATTCAATAAACGACTACCCAAATTCAATATATAGCGGTTATTGAATGGAACCAATACATTTTGACCTCTCTCCAAACCTCTCTCCTAAAAGGAGAGAAGCTTTAAATCTTACTCCCCTTCCCTTGTAGGGAAGGGGCTGGGGGTTAGGTCTCTATTACACTCAGCAGAGAAGCGCTATACGCATAACTCTATGTAAAAATACTTAAATAACTATTGACAAGTATAAAATACTACTATAAATTAAAATAAGAAAGGCGATCGCAGACTCTTGGCCGAGGGCGATCGCCTTTCATTTAACCCCTACAATTGGAGTCAACTACGATCATGACACAAGAAAAAAAGTTCGCCAAATCACAACAAAAGCAGTATTTACCTACCCAAGGCAACAACGCACCCCTTTTGAATCTATCTGACCAAAAGCCATTGCCAAAAAGAGAACCAATTAAACATTTATTGATTGGTTCACCAAAAGCTGTTACCAGCACAATTCACTTGTTGCAAGTTCTCGGCTATGCCAGCGTTGGTGATTGGAGTGCGCTACTACCAACAGGTAATCCACATGAAGTCATGAGTATTTTAAGCCGCCAGATTTTGATGCAATAACTCAGTCAAACACTATCTAATCCCCTCCTCTTATAAGCTATGGTGTACACACATCTGTGTATAAAATAGATTCTCCTAAGTCCTCCTTTTTAAGGAGGACTTTGAGAGGTCTTTGCCCCCTAATTTATCGGGGAGTTGGGGGGATCAAAAAGCTGTAGAGCAACTCTAGAAGACTTGTGTGTACACCGTAGCCTTTATTAAGGGGAGGGTTAGGGTGCAATACAGTTCAGTTAAGCTCACTTTCAGATTTGACGCGATAAAAAAACCCACTAACTTATAGAAAGTGGAGTAATTAAAGTTACAAATTTAGGAGTTACTCATCGTTTAAATCGCTATTTCTACTAGACTAGCGAAATTATTCTAAAGCTTTCTTCAGTTCGTCTTTAATATTTTCTACGGTGTGACCAACTTGAGCTTCAGCTTGCTTTGCTTGTCCTTCAGTTTTATCTTGTGGATTACCTGTGACTTCACCCACAATCTCTTGAATTTTTCCTTCAATATTTTTTGCAGTCGCTTCTATTCTCTTTTCGGCACTCATGGTTTTTATCTCCAGCTTGTAGTTGATTCAGAGAACTCCAAAGATAAATTACTACTACTTGCAAAGTGGGTTGAAAAGCCCGCCCATTTCACGGGACGGGCAAAACGCTCACCCTACAAGTAATAAAATATTTGAGTTATTTTATTACTTGGAAGTCCCTAAGCTATTAATTAATCTAACAGTTGTGTATTCTTTTTTACTTCCATCAACCGAGAGAATATTTTGGTAAATTATATTATCTTAAGAGAGATGCCAATCGGTATTGTAGCAGATAATACAAAATGTGAAAATCTGATAAATAAAATTTATATATATTAAAAAAATAACTTTTTTGCAAATAAATGAACTATAAATTAAAACAAAATTTCAATAAAAGGAAAATAAAGGAGTGCCAACGAAAAGTCAAAAAAATGTCTGGAAGAATGAGATTAATGACATCATTCGAGGTGCTTGTGGAGGTTTTTTGTTTGGCATACCCTTGCTGTACACAATGGAGGTTTGGTGGATTGGATCGCTGGCAAAAGCACAATTTATCATGACGGCGATCGCATTAATGTTTATTGTGGTTTACTTGCTCAATCAGATAGAAGGTTTTCGGAAACGCAGATATCGCTGGCTTTCTCATCAAGCCGCAATGGATACCGTCGAAGCGATCGCGATCGGCATAGCTTGTTCTACCTTTGTGCTATTACTATTGCGAGAATTGACACCAGAAACCTCTCTAAAGGAATCTTTAGGTAAAATCATCTTTGAAAGTGTGCCCTTTGCTCTTGGTGTAGCATTAGCAAATCAGTTGTTGGGAGATACTGAAAACAGCAATGGAAAAGGACAAGGAAGCGATCGCGAAAATAGCACAACCAATAACAAAGGGGATGAGTTACACGCCACCTTTACTGATGTGGGTGGAACCCTGATTGGTGCAACCATAATTGCATTTAACATCGCTCCCACAGATGAAATTCCTATGCTTGCAGCCGCAACCTCTCCACCTTGGGAGTTGGCAATGATCGCCGCATCTTTGGTGATTTCTTATGGCATTGTATTTCAGGCAGGTTTTTCTAACCAGCAAAAACGTAAAGAGCAAAAGGGAATTTTTCAACGACCATCGAGCGAAACTATTATGTCCTATCTAGTATCATTGCTAGCAGGCGCTTTTATGCTGTGGTTCTTTCAAAAATTAACTTTTAGCGACCCTTGGACAATGTGGTTAGATCACACATTGATACTGGGTTTACCCGCAACTATTGGTGGTGCAGCCGGAAGGTTAGCAATATGACTGAAACACAACAACAACCAAAGCGCTCAATAGCTGAGTGGATAACATTCAGCATCGCCTCATTCATCCTAGCAATCATTGTGAGTCTAGTAGGCTACACTTGGCTGAACGAAAAAAATCAACCTCCCATCCTTTCTGTCACTAAAAAACAAACAATTCGAGAAATTAATGGCCAGTTTTATGTCCCTTTTGAAGTTGTGAACAGTGGAGGAGATACAGCTGAGTCAGTTCAGATTATAGCTGAGTTAATGATTGACGGCAAAGTTACAGAAACAGGAGAGCAACAGATCGACTTTTTATCTAGTGGGGAAAGCGAAGAAGGCGCATTTATATTCAGCGATAACCCGCGCCAAGGTCAGTTAAATCTACGTGTTGGTAGCTATAAATTGCCATAGGGGACTGACAAATAAAAAAAATACCCCACAATATTGCATAATCTATTTGTTGGAAGTACACCCGAAATCAACCCTCACCCCACTTGCTTTCATCGTGGGAACGCTAAGAGCGAACAAGTCGGGCATTGCCTGCCTAACGCAGTGCGCTAAGAGTTGAGTTCGGGGGTGGGGTATTTCTTTACCTTGACGTTGACGTAACCTCTGTCTCCGACACACTGTTCGCGTTCGTAGAGAAGTTGAAATCTGCTGTATGAGTCTATATTTTGTTGCTTGCCCATATTTTCAACACGATAGCGCCTGCATTCTGATAACCTTGAAGAAATAAAATAATTTAAAAAAATAAATAATCGGATTTTTATTTCACCAGAGATATAAAATATGATTAACTGTTTTGAGGTACATTTCATCAGAAGTTTATAATTTTTACATTTGTATTATGTCAGTATTACAAATATCAACTACGTTTGATATAGAAAACTATCAAGGGATATTTTATATCTATTATTATTGATATTCCTAATGATGATTTATTGACAGAATACTAGTAACGACGACCGGATTTTTGCTCGTGGAGGCAATGACAATATCTCTGCTAATCTTGGAAATAATCTAATTGATGGTGGAGAGAGAACAATAACAAGTTGACTGCTAATAACTGCCAATGACACAAGCTCAGTCGGCGCGATCGCAGCAGTTGCTTTAACTCTCTCGATCTGAGCAATGCATTGTCTCATCATGAATATTTAATTTTTGCATTTTGATGATATTATCTTAAAAAATTAAGGAGAAAAGCTTATGGGAGTTCCAATCGATCGATTATTTAAGTTATCTGTAAAATATTTTTCAGCGATCGCAGTCATAATAACGGTTCTCCCATTACCAGTTAAAGCCGCTACATTTTTAGTAACTGAGCGCGCTGGTTTAGGAGCCAATGATGAAGTTAATTGGGAAAGTTTAGGTAAAGTCTTTAATCCCTCTGCCCCTAATTTTTCGGCTTTTTTACCTAACTCTTTTTCAGCGACATCGCAACGTGGTTTAGGCTTGGATATTAATATAACTCCAACTAATAAGCCTCAAATTACTCCACCATTTGTTTTTCAAACTTTACCTCCACCTGGCATTCGGAGTAACTTCGGTCTAGGCGATTTTATTCTCTTCGGAGGTATAGATCCAACAGGTTTTATCCCTCTTCCTCCCGGTACTCCAGATCCTGGAACTCAGGGGAACGGCGGGCCTTTTTCGATTAGTTTTGCCCAGCCGGTTTTTGGCGCTGGAACTCAGATAGCTGTAGACACTAGTAAATTGAAAATTGAAAATTCGATCGCCGCTTTTGATAACGCTAATAACCTATTAGGTACTTTCTCAGTTCCAAATATTTCGTCCTTAGCATTAGATAATTCGGCAGTATTTTTGGGGATTCGTAGTGATACTCCAAACATCTCACGGCTTGTTTTTAGCAGTTCTGCTCCACAATACGGCTTGGCTATTAATCAGGTAAGCATTCTTGCAGTTCCCGAACCAACTTATACTTTAGCGATATTAGCTTTTGGTGTTTCAGGTGCTATTTTGAAACGACGCAAACATACTTAACACTCCCACGGCATCGAAAGAGTTTTCATTTAATATAATAAGTCAGAGATTTTGGACATGCTCCAACTTATGTAAGTACATAACGTAAGTTCCAGATAATTCTTGTCTTTAACCAAATTCAACTCAATGTTATACAAAGAATTAGAAAGCATCATAGACGCTAAGATACAAAAAGCCATAAGAAAGCACGAAATTATAGTTGCTTTAATTAGTAGTATTATTGGCTTGATTTTTATCATGGGTTTGTTCCATGCTATTTCGCTCAACCACAATGAAATTCAAACATTTTGCTTGTACTGATTACTATTTGTAATCAATAGCTATTTACAATCAAACATTCTCTGATGTCCTTACAACTAATCCAATTCACACATCTTTTTTATAAAATGGAATTGCCTAGATGGAGAATAAAAATAATCGCAGGGCTATATTCGTCTTATTTTTGACTGTATTTATAGACTTGCTCGGCTTCGGAATTATTCTGCCGATACTGCCTTTATATGCCGAACAATTTGGTGCAAAACCTAATGAAGCGACTCTACTTGTAGCTATTTATTCTTTAATGCAGTTCTTATTTGCACCATTATGGGGCAAATTTAGCGATCGCTACGGTCGCCGTCCGATTTTATTACTGACTTTATTCGGTTCGGTAATTGCCTACGCAGGCTTAGGTTTTGCCAACTCCTTATGGATTTTGTTTATTGCTCGTAGTCTAGCCGGGATTATGTCAGGGAATATTGCCACTGCTCAAGCGTACATAGCAGATATTACCACGCCAAGTAATCGAGCTCGTGGCATGGGTGTAATCGGCGCAGCTTTTGGTCTTGGGTTTATTCTCGGCCCAGCGATTGGAGGTCTTCTAATCGGATCAGATCCGAATAACGCTAACTTTCATCTACCGTCGTTGTTTGCAGCCGGATTATCTTTATTAGCATTTCTTTGTGCTTTGATATTACTTCCAGAATCTCTAAATTCTGAGACTAAAGCCAAAATCCAACTTCATCGCCACCGTCAGCAATCCCTAAACTTGCTACAGTTGTCACAGCGATCGCAGTTTTGTGTACTTGTTGGCATTTACTTTTTAGTCACCTTTGCTGTTGCAGCTATGGACTCTACATTGGCTTTATGGTCTAAGCAGCAATTAAATTGGGGCCCTCAACAAGCTAGTTATCTTTTTGCCTTCATGGGGGTTGTCAGCACAATCATTCAAGGAGGACTAATCGGATTTCTCAGGAAACAATTAGGTGAAATCAAGTTACTTATCTTGGGAATATTAGGATTAGGTTTAGGATTACTATTAATTGGATTCTCGCAAAGCTTAATTTTATTATTAGTCGCCGCCACACTTGTGGCATGGGGAATTAGTGTCAGCCAACCAATATTGAACAGCTTGATTTCCCAGATGACAGCCCCAGAAGAACAAGGACAAATATTAGGAATTGCCAGTTCTTGCTCTGCATTGGCACGCATCGCTGGGCCAACATGGGCAGGGGTAAGTTTTATGAAATTTGGAAGTTCTGCTCCTTTTTTGAGTGGAACTTTAGTAATGCTAGTAGCTTTGACTCTTAGTTTGCGAGTAACTAAAAGCGCATCTGAACCAAAAACAGAACGTGTCGCCTAAAAATCTAGGTCTTAATTTAAGAATTACGAATTACGAATTAATATGACAGGTCGCCGAGCATTATTTTTAGGCATCTTTGTAAGCATCCTCCTCACCTACGCAATTTGGATCGGTGGGAGCATTCCTGCAAGCATTATCAAACTTCCCGACCAAGGATTAAACTGGTACTACTGGAAGCTTCCCCAACCAACCTTTTGGAGTCGAGTAACGGCTTGGGGTATGTACTTTGGGCATCAGTTTAGCATCTGGGCGTGTATCTTGTGGGCGCAGCGATCGCAGTTGAAATACAAATCGGCGTTGCATCCGATAAATTACCTCATGCTTGCCATTAATGCTGCATTCATTGCTTTACACTTTCTCCAAACATATATTTGGTACGATGCTCTAGCTCAAGATACTTCAATTTGGGCTTCTCAAGGTGCAGTTGTCCTCTTACTAGTCTTCGTACTGATTTTAGAAACGCCTCGACGCGGTTTGTTTTTTGGCAATTCTGTTCCCTTCCATCAACAGTTTTTGCAACTTATCAAACTGTACCACGGCTATTTTTTCTCCTTTGCCGCTATCTACACCTTCTGGTATCACCCAATGGAAGCGACTTTGGGGCACTTGATTGGTTTTCTCTATATGTTCTTGCTTTTACTCCAATCTTCCTTGATTTTTAACCGCACCCATGTAAACCGTTGGTGGACATTTACTTTGGAGGCTTCTGTGCTTTTACATAGTGTAATCGTGTCATTAATACTAGGACAAAGCAAGTGGCCCACATTTCTCTTTGGTTTTTTTGGCATTCTGGTACTTACTCAGCTTCACGGTTTACCTGTGGGTATCTGGACTAAACGTACTATCTACGGAGCCTTTTTAGTGAGTGTCCTGGCCGTTTATGCACTGACTGAACGCGGCTTGGGCAGAATTTACGAAGTAACCTATATTCCTCTGATTGAGTTTGGATTAGTTGGTGCAATTTACTTAATCTTCCTACTCATCTTATGGACAATTTCTCGTTTACCAGTCAAGACGTAAGTAATATGATTAGGACTTACGCACACTCTACGATTCTTGGCTTCTTGGCGTCTTCTCTACAAGACGCTACGCGTTCGCTCTTGGCGTCTCGTAGAGAAGGCGGTTCGATAAATTAAGCTTTTTGGCAATTTTTGCGTAAGTCCTAATGATGTCCGGGCAATTAAGCATAATACCCCCAAACCCACCCCGCCAAAGCTGCGCTTTAGCTCATAATTCCTCTTTTCTCTGTGTTCTCTGCGCCTCTGTGGTTCATTGAAGGAGGCAGAAGGCAGGGAGCTTTCTAGCAAGGGGGATAATAAATTCAAATTTGGACAAAGGGTACGAACCGACGCTCTAGTTTTGGTAAGCAGCATGAAGTTAGACAACTGCTAAATTATTCAAGCTGCCTTTATAGCCACTAATCTCAATCACAGCATCCGTGAGGGCAGAGAATCCATTGGTGTTATCGTTGAGTGCCAGAAAAGTCTGTCCCTTATTGCCTGTACCAAGGGTAAAAGTTGCCGCACCTTTAGCTACAAAAGCAGTTGCAGTCAATATCTGTTGTACATCGAAAAGATTTAGACTCGCAACAGTGCCAAGTTGAACTAAATTAGCAGCGCTAACTGCATATAGCCCATCAATTTTATCTTGAGAAATATTTAAGTCAGTTATTTTATCAAAGCTAGATAGCAGCGAATCACTCAGACTGTTAAACACAAATTTATCAGCGCCACAACCGCCTGTGAGGATATCACGCCCAGCGCCACCATTGAGGATGTCATTACCATTACCACCAACTAGTTTGTCATTTCCGGCTAATCCAAAGAGTTGATCGTTGCCGTTTTTGCCAGAAATTTGATCGTTACCAGCCCCACCACTGAGTTGATCTGCACCCTTACTACCGTTTAAAGTAATCTTTGGCACATTTCCGTCTGCGGTGGTTTTGCTGATTAATTGACCATTGGTATCATACAGATAAGTGGCAACTGCATCAGTAATGCCATCACTGTTGTTGTCAATATCTGCGGAAATTAGTTTGCTATTGCGATCGTAGTTGAAAGTGGTAATCTCATCAGGGATGCCATCATTATTTTTGTCACCTACCTGTGCAGTCTGTTTACCGTTAGCGTCGTAACTATAAGCGGTAACTTCATCAAATATGCCATCATCATTATTGTCAATTTTTTGTGATGTCAGGTTGCCGTTAAAATCGTAGCTGTAGATGCCAACCGCATCAATTACACCATCATTGTTGAAGTCATAGCTGGCGGATGCGCGTTCATAAGTAGAGGTTTCGTCATAATCAACTTTGCCGTCGCCGTAGCCAAAGTATGTCTTGTTGCCCTTGGCATCATAAGTAGAGATTTCCACATACTCCGGTATGCCGTCTGCTTGGTAGTCACGGCTAAAGTATGTCTGGTTGCCCTTGGCATCATAAGTAGAGGTTTGGACATAATCAACTTTGCCGTCTCCTTGGTAGTCTGCCTTCAAGGATGTAAACTTGCCATTGGCATCATAAGTATAGGTTTCGACATAATCAACTTTGCCGTCTCCGTTGTCGTCACGGCTCTGGGATGTCTGGTTGCCCTTGGCATCATAAGTAGAGGTTTCGACTCTATCAAGTTTGCCGTCCCTGTTGTTGTAATAGCTTATGGATGTCCGGTTGCCCTTGGCATCATAAGTAGAGGTTTGGACATAATCCAGTATGCCGTCTCCGTTGTCGTCACGGCTCTGGGATGTCTGGTTGCCCTTGATATCATAAGTAAAGGTTTCGACATAATCCAGTCTGCCGTCGCTGTTGTTGTTACGGGTTTCAGATGTCCTGTTGCCCTTGGCATCATAAGTATAGCTGTAGACATAATCCGGTATGCCGTCGCCGTTGTTGTCATCGCTAGTAGATGTCAACTTGCCCTTGGCATCATAAGTAGAGGTTTTGACATAATCCGGTATGCCGTCGGCCTTTTCGTCATAGCTCACTGATGTCTGGTTGCCCTTGGCATCATAAGTAAAGGTTTCAACAGAATCAACTTTGCCGTCGCCGTTTCTGTCATAGCTCACTGATGTCCGGTTGCCCTTGGCATCATAAGTATAGGTTTCGACATAATTCGGTATGCCGTCGCCGTTGCTGTCAGAGCTCACTGATGTCTGGTTGCCCTTGGCATCATAAGTAGAGGTGGAGACAGAATCAACTTTGCCGTCGCCGTTGTCGTCACGGCTCTCGGATGTTCGGTTGCCCTTGGCATCATAAGTATAGCTGTAGACATAACCCAGTATGCCGGCATCGGCGTCTTTGACGTCACGGCTCTCCAATGTCAGGTTGCCCTTGGCATCATAAGTATAGCTGTAGACATTATCCGGTATGCCGTCGCCGTTGTAGTCATAGCTCACTGATGTCTGGTTGCCTTTGGCATCATAAGTATAGGTGGAGACATAATCAGTGCCGTTGACGTTGTTGCCATAGTTTGTGAATGTCCGATCGTAGCGGTAGGTAATAACTGAGTCTATTATCCCATCACCGTTGTTGTCTGTCCTCTCAGATATCACTTTGCCATCGATATCGTAAGTGTAAGTTGTGGTTGAGGTCATAAATTGGTCTTGTGTTCCTTATCTGTTTGATTCCAGTTGGGTACTGCTAAGTATTTTCTTTTAATCGCTATGTTCTGCAAAATCTTTTTATACTTATTATAAATTGTTAGATGTCTTTTTACTGCATCAGTTATGAGAATGACATAAGTTTTGAGTCAATCTTTTTAATTACATTAACGCCGTGTGCAACTTTCTCTCAAACCTAACCCCCAACCCCTTGCCTACTAGCCTTAGGGAGCAAGAATCAAAGCCTAAAATATTTACTGTCATTGTGAGCGATCGCAATGACATTGTGTAATTAATTCTGTCTGACTACTTATTTAGATGCGATCGCCCTATAACAAGATTCTTATTATGATACGGCGTTGCTGATTAGATGTATGAATCTTGGTGTAGAGACGTTGCAATGCCATGTCTCTACAAGGGTTTTGAAATCACGCAAAATCATTTTTATACCTGAATGCAGCAACGCCTATGATACAATATCAACTCTAAATTAACATTAAAAAATTCACAATTTTACTCACCAATACTAAGAATTTTTTGCTGTTGATAACGCAGTTTAAACTGCTGTTGCTGAATTTTATGATCCACAATTGGGTCAGGATAGCCAACAGCATGACGTTCTAAAGGTGGAATTTTCCCAGTAACTAAATATTCTGTATCTACAGACCGCAATTCTGATACCCATTGCCGAATATATTCCCCTTCTGGATCGAATTTTTGTGTTTGACTGGCTGGGTTGAAAATTCGTACAGGTTTGGGGTCCATGCCGCTAGAAGCACTCCATTGCCAACCGCCATTATTGGCAGATAAATCACCATCAATCAGGTGCTGCATAAAGTATTTTTCTCCCAATTGGGGATTAATTAGCAAGTCTTTAGTGAGGAAACTGGCGACAATCATTCGACAACGGTTGTGCATCCAGCCACTTTCATTCATCTGGCGCATTGCTGCATCCACAATAGGGTAGCCAGTTCTCCCCTCACACCAAGCTTGGAAGTGTTCTTCGTTAGTTTGCCAAGGAAAATTCTTGAAGGTGTCGCGGAAAGCACCATCAGCTAATTCCGGGAAGTTATACATTGCGTGTTGATAAAACTCCCGCCAAGCTAATTCCTGTTGCCATGTGCGGATATTAACTGCTGTTTCCTCACTGCGGCTATTTTCCAGTGCTTCTATCGTGGCTTGCCAAACGGTGCGAATGCCAATTACGCCAAATTTTAAAGCTGCACTCAGTTGTGATGTACCGTCCACTGCGGGGAAATTTCGCTGTTCTTGATATTCAGTAATCGCTTTATTAGTAAATTCTTCTAATCGTTCTTGTGCCGCCGCTTCTCCTGGCGAAATAATTAATTGTTCATCCCAAATAAATCCTAAATCTTTTGCTGAAGGTAGTGCGTTCGTCGAAGACGTTGGCGAAGCTATCGCTCCTGCAAGTTTGGCAATTTCCTGTTCGGCTTCCGTTAATCCCTCAACATTTTGCAGTGTTTCTACTGGTTGAGCCTTCGGTTTGGCAATCCAATTTTTCCAGAAGGGTGTGTAAACCGTGTAAGGACTGTTACTACCCGTGCGTAACTCCTCTGGGGAGTTGAGGATTTGATCCCAGTTTTGGTTAAGAAACTCAATACCTTTTTCTTTGAGGGTATTTATAATGGTGCGATCGCGTTCTTGTGAATAAGGTTCTACATCCCAATTCCAAAAAACAGCTTTGGCATTTATTGCTTCGGCTAAGGCTGGTATCGTTTGTACGGGATCGGCGTGGAGGATTAACAACTGGCTACCAACTTGAGCATATCGCTCTTGGAGTTTCTGCAAACAGCCAATCATATAAGTTACTCTCACAGGAGCAACATCATCCCGTTCCAGAAGATTCGGATCGAGGCAAAACACGCCCACCACCTTCGGACTCCGCCGTTTTGCCGCAGCCAGTCCCGTATTATCAGAAATGCGTAAATCGCGCCGATGCCAAAACAGAATTAAGTCAGACATTCCATGCTGGATATAGTTCACCCGTACTAGCTTAGATGCTAGTGGTACCAATAAGCATCATTCTGGCGATAAATTTATTCTCTTAATGGGTATTGGCCATAGGAAAAGGCAGAGGGGAAAGACTTACTGCTACTTCTACTTCTCCTCTGCTCCCCTGCTCCTCTGCTCCCCTGCTCCTCTGCTCCCCTGCTCCCCCATTCCCCGGTTTCTCAATCGGGAATAGTGGCTTGTCATCTCAAAATTGAGTATACTCTTCTTAACAGTTAATTAGTCTTTTTGTCATGGCTAACCTACTACTTGATGACGGTACGATTGAGAGCGATTTAGACGAAATAGCTCGCGAACTTGCGCCTCTTGGCATTCAACTCAAACACTACGACCCAGGAACATCGCTACTCTTCCCTAATCTGTTAGACCAGGACGTTTTAACTGAGACCGAGAAACGTTATTGCGTAGAACTCCATAACAGCGTTTTTGAATTTCTTCAGCAAGAAAATGGCGCTTTATGGTGTGACTTACTAAATGTGCATCCAGGTTCGTTCAATCTTCACCACCTAATTGCAACCTACGGCCGTTACCATACTCATCCTGCGCCTGAACCCGTCTATGTATTGGCAGGAGAAATGATCTATGGCTTTGTGCGACCTGATGGCAGCCAGGTACAGCTTTTAGTTCAGGCACAAGACTATCTCTACATCCCCCCTGGCGTTGAGCATTGGTGCGGTCCAACTGCATTGTTGAATTTCAAAGGGATACGCTATTTTGCGATGCCTGCGGCGGGCTGCGCCAACGCAGAAGGCTGGGTTCCCAATTATACAGGGACTCAAGTGAGTGATTCGCTCCAAAAGCCGCGTTAAAGCTTATTTATACACGTCCTTTGGGCGACCTCACAAAATGGCGTTGCTCTCCCCTAAGCCTTGTGAAATACGCTGTTTTTGAGTATATCCTGTAGTCTTTAAAGCAACAGTCTCAATTCGACTGTAAAGGAACTGGGGCAAAAGCCGAAGGAAATAGGCAGCTCCCAGGGTCAAAAGTGTACGGCGTGGTTCTTTAGAGAGAATATGCCAGTTGGTTGCTAAGGCTCGATTCACTAACTTCACAGCCATTGTACCATCTTGCAGTCTGACTGCTCTACGCGCTAAGTACCGCAACTGGTAAGCTCTAGCTAGTGTTTCCCATTGATTGACTATTTCTGGAGCATAGCAACGTGTCTTTTCAATCACCTTTTCCCAAGAATCTAACTGCTTGAGCATATTTGCTGAAAGCCCGCCTGAATTCACGCGATACAAAGTCAGGGCTTCAGAAATGCCCTCTATTTGCCAATCAGTCTGAATGGAAATGCGAATCCAACATTCGATATCCTCTGATTGGCGAAAGTGTTCATCAAAATAAAAATCTTCTATACTACCGTGTAGATTATCTTGGAATTTAATAGCATTAAAAACTTCCTTACGAATCACTGGAGCCGAGCCATTTCCAATTGGATTACGGCAAAGTATGTGAGGAACGGTAATTTCTTTAAGCTTAGGGATTTGATAGAGTCCTAAAGGTTCTCCCACATCATTTATAAGAGTAGAGCAGCTGAAGCTTATCCCTACCTTTGGTGAACTGTCTAGATGAACAAGATGTTTTTCCAACTTTTCTGGTAACCACAGGTCATCTGCATCTAAAAAAGCTAAATATTCACCTTGGGCATTGCGAATACCAGTATTTCTAGCTCCAGCTAGTCCACGATTTGCTTGGTGAATGATTTTAATCCTTGGGTCTGTAAATTGGTTACAAATATCTATACTATTATCAGGAGAAGCATCATCAATAATAAGAATCTCAAAATTTTTATAGGTTTGCTCAAGAACTGATTGGACTGTAGCAGCTATATATTTCTCGGCTTTGTAAACCGGAATAATGATAGAAATTTTCTTCATTGTTGACTATTCCCATTCATTTAATTTAATTAATATCTAATTAAATTTACTATGCATTATGCAAGAAATCTAATTATGCTTTATGCATAGAAAGTTCTTAATCATTTATAGAAAATTTCTTAATTATTTCTAGATATCTTCTTGAAGAATACGACGTTTTTGGTTAGCCCCTATTATATTATTTGAAACCAGAGCTTCAAATTTATTGTAAACATTTTGAGGTAAGAGTAAAAGTAAATAGGCTGCTACCAGTGTCAAAAGTGTACTTCTTGGATTTTCAAGAAGAATATGCCAGTTAGTTATTAAGGCTCGATTAATTAATTTTACAGCCATTGAACCTTCTCGTAGTCTTACAGCATTACGAGCTAAATACTGCAACTGGTAAGCTCTAGCTAGTGTTTCCCCTTGAGTAAATATTTCTGGAGCGTAGGAGCGTGTCTTTTCAAGTTGCTTTTCCCAAAAATCTAACTGCTTAAGCATATTTGCTGAAAGCCCTTTTGAATTAACCCGATACAAGGTCAAGGGTTCTGGAATGCCCTCTATTTGCCAATTGCTTTTAATGGAAATACGAATCCAAAATTCGTTGTCTTCTGATTGGAGTAAGCGTTCATCAAAATAACAATCTTCATTAGTACCGTAAAGATTATCTTGGAATTTAATCGCTTCCAAAACTTCTCTACGCATTACCGCAGCCGAGCCATTACCAACCGGATTGCAACTGAGTAAATAGGATGGCGTGATTTCTTTAAGCTTGGGCATCTGATACGTACCTAAAGCTTGTCCAGCTTCATCAATAAAAGCAGAACGACTAAAGCTAACACCGACTGCTGGTGAATTTTCTAAGTGAGCAATTTGTTTGTCTAACTTTTCTGGCAACCAAAGGTCATCTCCATCCAAAAAAGCTAAATATTCTCCTTGAGCATGGCGAATACCAGTATTCCTAGCTCCAGATACTCCTCGATTTGCCTGGCGAATAATTTTAATTCTGGGGTCGGTAAATTGTTGACAGATATTTATACTCCTGTCCAAAGAAGCATCATCGATAATTAGAAGCTCGAAATTTGTATAGGTTTGCTCAAGAACGGATTGTACAGTAGCAGCTATATATTTCTCGACACCATAAACCGGAATAATTACAGAAACTTTTTTCATTTTCCAGACCGACTTTAGTTTTAGTTTGCTCTCAGGTTTTACTGGTAGTACAATAATCTTTGATATGGCAATGGGAATACTATCTGATGGATACGATCGCACCTTCTAGTGATAGCATCTAAAAAAGTGAGATATTTATCCACCTGGCTATCCGTCTAGTTAGAGGACGAATCCCACCTCCTAACTTTTCACAGGATAATGTAAGATATTCCTTCTAGTATTCGTTACTGAAAACAAATACTGTATTTAATAATACAATTTAGACTACGTGTGGATAGTCTGATTGAAATTCTTAGCAAGCGATCGCTCCACCATTATCCAGAATAAGACTGAGTAACTATCCCATTGAGTTACCAAGTGGCAAGTACTACAACTTACCTCAACCAATTCTTTTTTCATGAATATTTAATTTTTGAACATGAGTAACGCGAACTTTACTAATAATCTGGAGCAAGTATGCAGAAATATTTTCTACAAGGATTTTTTTCAACAACAATTTAATAATTAGCTTTTGAGTTTCCTTTTCCAAGAGAATTTTTGGATATAATTGAATTGCCTTCCCCAATTTTTTACTTGCTCTTTCAACTCCTTCATCACCTGTAATTCTTGTTAAGCAGAGCCTACAAGAATATCGGTAAACATAAGCTAAACTATGATTTTTCAAGATTTGAATTTCTAGCGATCCTGATTGAAAAGTTCGCTCCAATACTTGCAACTGACAGTCTTCCATAAATTCAATTTTAGATGACATTGAATGTGAAGATTGACGATAAAAAATCTGCGGTTTAGTAACTACAACAAACGGCCATTTGGCAGCTAAACGCAGCCAATAATCCCAATCTGCTGCTCCTGATACTAAAGGTTCAAACTCTCCTACAGATTCAATCGCTTGCTTACGGATTAAGGGATTTGAACCACTAGCAATAAAGTTCCAGGTTAATAAATTCGCCAAAACATTACCTTGGAAAAAGATAGGCCGATCCGTATGGCAATTTCCAGTTTGTTCATCCATAAAATAAGTCCAGCTATAAGCAACACCTGCCTCTGGATTTTTCTGCAAAGCTTCTAACTGAAGTTCTAGCTTATCGGCTGTCCATAAATCGTCAGCATCAAGAAAGGCTATAAAATCTCCCTTGGCATGAGAGATACCACGGTTACGAGCTACTGATAAACCCCCATTCTCATAGGAAAAAACTTTTAGACGACTATCTTTCAACTCATCCAGTAACGTAAGAGTTCCGTCTGTTGAACCATCATTGATAACAATTATCTCAAAATCAGAAAAAGTTTGCTGTTGTACTGAGACAATTGTATCGACAATTGTGCGCTCAGAATTATAAGCGGGAATAATGACAGATATAGTTGGCATATAATTTCAATAAGTTGTTAAATTCTACTAGCGAATTAGTATCAAAAGGTTGCTTTCTAATAACAGTTTCTATTGCAGCTTTGGAACCGCAACAGACCTAGCCAAAGAAAAAGGTCGAGTCAAGTACTTAGCAATTCGAGGAGAAAGGATTTGCATTACCAGCCATTTCATTAAATAACGCTGAGTTACTCTTTCTCGCAAAATTTGAGGATATAAAGAAACCGTCTTCCACAATTTACGACCAGCTTGGTTGACCTGTTCTCTATTAGTCCCATGAGCCAGTTCCATACCCGTTAAATATTGATAAATATTTGCTAGGCTTTGATTTTTCAGATTTTGTAACTCTGGCGGTGCTGCTTGAAAGCCTCTCTCCAAGACAATAAGCAAATATTTCTCCATCTTTTCAACTTTAGTTGACATAGATTTTGAAGAGTGACGATAAAGAATTTGAGGTTTGGGAACTACTGCAAAATCCCAGTGCTGTGCTACACGAAACCAATAATCCCAATCTTCTACAGAAGAAAGTGTTGGGTCGAATTCTCCAGCAGATTCAATTGCTTGTTTACGAATTAAAGGATTAGAACCATTGGAAATAAAGTTACTGAGTAATAATTTGTCATACACATTACCTTCATAGACTACATTATGACCGGGGTGAAAAATCTCTGCTGTTTCACTCATGTTCAGAGTCCAGCTATAAGCAAGTCCTGCCTCTGGATGTTTTTGCAATGCTGCTAGTTGTAGCTCTAATTTATCAGGTGTCCATAAGTCATCGGCATCGAGAAATGCCATAAACTCTCCAGTGGCATGAGAAATACCACGATTACGAGCTACTGATAGACCAGCATTGCTGTATGAAAAAATCTTAATACGAGAATCTTCAATAGTCTTCAATAGTTCTAAAGTCCGATCGGTTGAGCCATCATTAATAACAATTAGCTCAAAATCAGAAAAGGTTTGTTGAAGAACGGATTTTATTGTTTCTAAAATAGTGCGTTCAGCATTGTAAGCGGGAATAATAACGGATATAGTTGTCATAGAGCTTAACCAGATGAAAAGTAAAAAGATTTTTGTAATTCTTCGTGTAGGCAGAGCATAAACCAGTTAGTTTGGGAATAGTTCCAAGAGTTCTTGTGCAGCCACCTGAATTTGTGAAGGTTCTTTTACAAATCTGCAAAAAGGAATTGAGTAAGTCCAAGCTTGATAAAATGCCTCATTTTTATGGTAAGCATTAGGTAGAAAGACATGAGGAATACCCATAAGAATGCAGAGAATATGTCCGTGCAAGCGGTTTGTAATAATGAGACGATGCTGCTTGAATTGATACATACCATGATGCATATAACTTAGGGATTTAAGATGCATTGAGGAGTTATACAAGCTATTGAATCCAAAGGAATAATGATGGAAGTATTTCCAGAGATATCGGTATATCCACTCACCAGGAATCACTGTACCTTTTTGCAAGCCTTCCCGAATTCGTTCCATGCGTTCAGTTGTGTCATATTTGAAAGAAGTCCAATCTTCTACAACTAAATTAGGGAGATCGATAGAAGTCTGAGAACTATTTTGATTCAACTCTTTGTCATTTCTATAGTGATACAAAATAGAGTTGCTGCGGTTATCTCTCGATAATAGACCAGGTAAGTTGACCATTTCAAAAGCCATATCAGGTGCTTTAATTACCTGACAGTTGTAGAAATATTTTAGAGCAAGTTCATAACTGTATTCGTCACGGACAAACAAAGTCAAATTAGGATGTGAGTTGAATACATTTGCTGCTTCCGTTAAATTGCTTGGTTCAACAAAATAAATACTTTGTGGTAGGATAATTATTGGTCGATCTTGGTATTTGGAAATAATCTGTTCGCGAAATTTTTGATGAGCAGTCCAAAGATCGCCTAAATTCCCTCCTCCTTGTAGGAAAATAGGAGATTTTCCAATCCTTTCTTCCATTACTTTGCTAGAAAAGTTATTAGGACTGGCAGTATATTTAATTTTTGTTTTTTGCACATTTATTAAATAGAGTACAGTACCTAACCCGATCAGGTGATCGCCAATATTAGGATAGTCAGGATAGTCTAGTAATGCACACTCTTGAAATGTCTCTAATTTCCCTAGTGATTTATGCAGAAGTTCTTTCAGATGTTCCGGTTGGGGGGTAGCCATTAATTTTAGTTCCTCGTTGTTATTCGTTATTTCTCAATGAATGAGTTTAGCTAGAAGAAGCTATTTCTATAAAAAACCAAATTTTTACTTAGCTTTAATTAAATCCTGAGAGCTATTTAATTTTATTTTGCGATTGATAAAGATTGAGTTCTAGATAAAACATATTTGCTAGCCCAAATGCTGTAAAGAGGTAACGCTAATAGATGAGTCATGAGCACCGCAACAGCTACCCAAAAAATCCCCCATTTCACAGCTACTAGTAATGAAATTGTAAAAATTACAGTAAAAATTAGGTTCCAATAAAGATTGATGTGACTTTTATCTACAGAATTGAGTAACATCGAAGCGCCATCAGCAAATGGGCGTGGTAGCGCTGACAAACAGATAACTATCAATATTGGAATTGCTGTTACCCACTTTTGCCCAAAAACAATTGGTACATAAAATGGAGCTAGACTTGACTGTAGCAAAACTAATGGAAATACAATTAAGGCAAATGTTTTGAGGCTACTAAAATAACGTTCTTGGAACTGCTTAACGTTTCCCCGAGCAGCACAAAGATGGGGGTATAAAGACCAAGTCATTGTATTGATGACATTCATGCTGATTCCTAACCCAGCATTGAAAGCGAAATAGTAAATTCCTAGCGCCTGGACTCCTAAAAAACGTCCAATGATCAAGTAATCAAGATTAGCTCTTAGTTTATTTAGTAACTCAACGCCAAGAATATTTCTAGCATAACTAACAACTTCCTGCCACTTATTAAAACTAAACGACATGGTAGGACGCCAAGGATGATTCATCAAATTGATAACAATCCATACTGGAGTCGTAATAACAATAGGTATAACAACAGCCCACATTCCCATCCCTAATAGAGCTAAACCTATAGTGAGAATATTGGTTAAAAACGACTGCGTGGCATTGCATAATGCTGTAATTTTCAGGCGGTTCTCTCGCTGGATTAAGGCAGACTGAACTGCAAAGATTGGTAGCATTAAGTAGACTAATGCCATCATGCAGATAGGTAAGATAACTTGGTTATTACTATAAAACAAAGCAACTGGTAAAGCAGCAAGACACTGAAGAATAAACATTACTCCACATAGTATCCAATTAAGGCAGTAAGATGTCTGACAAATAATTTTCAGATCCTTCTCTGATGCCTGAACAATCTTAGATCCAATTCCAGCTCTTAAGGTAAAAACAGTTGCAAATTCATTGGTAGTCAAAACGATTGCTATCAATCCATAATCGTAGGGATTTAACAGTTGAGATAAAGTAACTGTTGTTCCCAATCGAAACACACGATTCACTAACTCTGCTCCCCCCATCCAACCAACATTACGCAGATATTGGCTAGACACTTTTTGCCTTAGCTTTTTGATTAACATCAGGGCATCCTTAAGAGACAATTAGATATTTTTTATCAAGTTAAAATTTAAGTATAAGCAGCTTCAGGCTTTTTATAAAGAGAAGATTTAGGAAGCTGCACTTCTTCTTTAAATGCAATTCCCATGATGATTAAACCGGGATAATATAAGTAACCTAAAACCTCTTGGCTATCATTAAATGTAAAAAGTAATAGAGTGACAAGAAAATACAATGCTACTCTGGCAGTTGTGCTTTTCTGTGCTTTAATCAGCAAAAATATAAAACTCAATAAAATTGGTACTAAAAAAGCAATGAAGCCAACTATCCCTTTAACAAACAAGAGACCAAACCAAGTATGGTGAGAGCCGATAGGCATTTCTGCTAATGCTTTAGGCCCTGGTGCTTCTCGAAAACCATGACCCCAGATAGGAGCTTCTTTCCATTTATCCAAGGCAATCATACCTAAAGCTTCATGCACTCGTGAAGAGTCCGGTCTAGCATTATCAAATGCTTCTTTAGCATCCTTAATAGTACTAAAAAGTGTCGTGCTAAAAATACCTGCTACAAAGCTAATAAACCCGATCGCAATTTGCGTAGTAGGTTTAGTAATTTTTGTAAGCAACAAGACTAATATGAAAACTATTGGTAAAGCTATAAAAGATAAGCGAGAAACAGATACTACACTCATAGCTAAAGAGCCTACCATACCAATGCAGCGCCACTTATTATTACGTTCTTCAAGAGCAAGGAAGAAGTAGATGTTTCCAATAAGACCGAGCGCAGGTGCCCAAGGTGCAAATAGAAATAGACGGACATTATTCGTACCGTAATCACTACCATAGAAATTTACATTGTAAAAAAGCTCACCATTCTGGATTAATCTTTCAATTGGAGAAGAATATAGGTGTGCAGGCAAGTGTACTATCCAAGCTAGATAAAAGAATGGAATTAAAATCAAACTTTGAAGGCATAAGATACAGACGGCTCTATAGATTAATTGTGTCCGAATATTGAGACAGCCACTTAATGGAAATAGTGCTAACAAAGCCCAATCTGTAAACCAATTAATTAATGACCTAAGAGTTTGATTTGTACCTACATCATAATTTATACAGCCTACAATTGTAGCGATCGCTATAACCAGAATAGAGACAATCCAAACCCAATGTATCCAATAAACTTTGATTCTTTTTTCAATACTAGTGTGCGCTGTTTGGTTCCAAAGCCGCTTACATAGATAAAAAAACAGTATCCAGGCTAATACGAAATTTACAGGATATAAAATACCAATAAAATAAAATACATAGGTACTAATTATCCAATACCAAACAAGACTTTCTTCAAAGTTTTGAGGTTTCATTGTTCCATTCTCTTCCTCTCTGTACTTCCAGTCTTATCAGATATTAAATTTTTACGTTCGCGCCACCAAAGTAACACCAGTCCAAGGGATACGAAAAGGGAGCCTAAAGTTGAACCTAGTAAAACCAATTTATCTTTTGGTGAAGTCGGTTTCTCAGGTAATGTAGGCTGTATAACAAGTTGAATCAGTGGATAAGATCCAAAAGTATTCGACTTGCCAATATCCAGTCTGGTCAAATTGGAGGAAAAGACCGCTCCAGCAATTTGCGTATTTCGCTTCAGCGAATCTAAGGTGCTTTCCAACCGTGTTAAATTCTTGAGCCTACTTTCAAGCTGGTTAAGCTGTTGTTCTATTGCTTGAGCTTGAGCGGTGAATCCCTTTTGGTCTGCCTGAACTATAACTAGTTCTTGGGAAAGAGCGTCTCGAGGAGCGTTGTTACCAGAGTTATTGCTACTAAGGCTTAACTGCTTTAGAACTGCCAAAGTAAATTTTCGCCCTAAAAGAGACTGACCTCGAACTATCAGGGCCTGTTGAGCAGCGTCTCTTTTCGCTTGCTCTGCAATTAATGTCGGATGGTTAGGCAAAAATTTTGATTCTAAAACAGTCACAGAAGCGCTAGCATCACTATAATTTTTTAAGTTTTGTTGAAATATCTGGTCTGTTTGAAGGGTAAAAGCATCTGTAGCTTGTCCAGCAGATAGTTTTAAATTATTCGATAATTCTGCTAGACGAGTAGTAGCCTGTTGCTGTTGACCGATTATTTCAGCTCGTTGTCTGCGGAGCTGTTCAATGTTGGTTGTCAGATCTTTAATTTGATCTTCAGAGTTCAAACCCGAACGTGCTTTGTAATCAGCAAGGCGCTGATGAGCATCTGCTAATTTTTTTTGCGAAGAAATCAGGGAAGTTTGATAACCGATATCTCTTTGAACAGCTTCTTGATTTCGTAGCATATTGAGTCTTGCTTGCAAGGCTTTGTAAAAAGCTAAAGATTTATTTCGAGCTTCATCGGGACTCGCGCCTTCGAAGTCAACGCTCATCATGGAAGTATTAATTATTAGCTTGAGCCGAGGTTTGCCAAACTCTTCTAAAGACATGTTAAGTTGATCCGCTGCCGCTTTTAATATAGGGTCGCTTTCAGCAATAAATTTATAAATTTCTCTGGGATCTTGAGAAGAAAGAGCAGCGTATGGAGACACATTTTCATAATTAGCATAGCCAATGTCTGGTAAATTAATATTGGCATTTGACCATGCTCCTGGCAGATTAATCGCTGAAGAACTAGTATAGGTCGGTGGTGTAAGCTTTAAATAAAGAAAAGTTGCAGTCCAAAATGCTATGTTGGTAGCTAGACCTAGAAGTAAGTAACGCTGCCAACATCCTTGTTTGGTTACTAATTTTCTCAAACTGCTAGGGTAACCCGCAGAGATTTCTGTATGATTGGCCATTAAAAATCCTCTAAAGTCGGGAACTGGCTGCGGAATTACAAAATCTAGGTGGGGTTTTGCGATTCGCCTAAGTAAACTTACAGGATCGTACTACATGGTTGCTTAAAAATTTATTAATAATTCTTATTAAAGTTTCCTTCTTAAACAGCAATGACAAAACTGCCTGATGGTCAATATTGTCTCAATGCAGACAGCATCCTCTAGGGTTCAATAAAATTATCCACCCAGATATCCACCTACCTGTACCTGATTTACTTTACTTTAATTTACTTCTTGTAAAGTAACTTAAAGTAAATACTTGCAAATCTTATGAAAATAGCAATGAGCGATCGCCGTTTCTGGAGGCTGCTAGCGCAAACAACTTGTATTGCTATACTTGCGCTGGCTATTGTCGTCAATTTTACACCCCTCAAGCCTAGTTGGAGTAAGACCTCAAGCTATCACTGGACTAATGTCTCTATTGGAGGAGGTGGTTATGTTACAGGGATTTATTTGCATCCACAAGAGCGAAATTTAGCCTACATCAGAACTGATATGGGTGGCTTTTATCGTTGGAATTCAAAAGACTACAAATGGATTCCGCTAACAGATATATTTAGCTTGCAACACAGCAATTACTACGGGGGAGAAGCCTTAGCACTTGACCCAAATAATCCAGATATTGTATACATCGCAGCAGGTAAATATACTACTGGTTGGGGTGGATTAGGAACAATTTTTAAATCGAGCGATCGCGGTCAAACCTGGAATAAGCTAAAAATAGACTTACCAATGGGCGGTAATGAAACTAAACGTTGGCTCGGAGAGAGACTAGCCGTTAATCCCTTTAATTCCAATGTTATTTTATTTGGCTCGCGATTGAATGGGCTATGGAAGTCTTCAGATAGTGGTACAACATGGGGCAAGGTTAGCTCCTTTCCCGAAAAGTCGGAAGCAAAGATTGGAATTGCAGGTATTGTATTTAGCAAAAATGTATCTGGACTAGTCTATGCCAATGCCTATGGAGATGGCATATATAAATCCACTGATGCGGGTGTTACCTGGAGCAAAATATCAGGAAGCCCATCACACGTGAATCGAATGGCTCTCGCAAAGGACAAAGTTCTGTATGTAACGCATACATCAGGTGTCAGCAAATATGCAAACAGTATTTGGAACGATATCACACCAAGTAACGCGAAAACTACATTTAATGCCATTTCTGTAGATCCAAACAATCCCAATCACCTTTTAATTGTTTATGACCAGTATGTTTCCACAACAAACCATCGTGTAATATTTCAATCTACTGATGGTGGAGCTACATGGCAACGGAAACAGCGTACCTTAAAACCTCAAGTGCCCTGGTGGCCTGAGTGGTATTTTGCCTCCGCAACCTCAGCTATTGAGTTTGACCCAAAAACTCCTGGACGATTATGGTTAACAGACTGGTATGGAACATGGCGGACAGACAACATCAACGCAGAGTCATCTGTTTGGTCGAACTATGAAAAAGGACACGAGCAGATAGTTAGCTTCGCCCTAGCCTCACCTCGAAGTGGCTCTAAATTGTTGAGCGGTGTTGCTGATACGGATGGGTTTAACCACAGCAATGGGCTAGATGTCTACCCATCTACGCAGTTTGGCGGCAAAAATAGTCCTCGCTTTCAGGATACCTATGGCCTTGCTTATAGCGAAAGCAATCCTTCACGAATGGTACGTGTTGGTGGTAATCGATGGAACAATACTTATACGGGAGCAACTTCGAGAGATGGGGGGCTGACATGGAAAAAATTTTCCTCGTTTCCGAAGAACACAATACCTTTGCGTGTAGCCATGTCAGCTACAAATCCAAATCTATTTGTCGCAATTATTAATCAAGGACAGCCTATTCGCACAACCAATGGCGGATGTTCTTGGAGCAAAGTATCAGGATTACCCAAAGGCCCCAAAGGGCCGTGGTACTGGGGTCAACCATTAGTAGCTGACAAATTAAATGGCAACACTTTTTACTACTACAGTAGTGGCAAGTTATACCGCAGTAGGAACGGAGGCGCATCCTTTAGGATTGTAAACTCATTATTGCCTTCCGAAAGTTGGTCTATGCTCAAAACAGTTCCGGGGGTTAATGGCGAAGTCTGGCTCAGTCTTAACTCTCACGGACTTTATCGTTCAACAAATGGCGGTGTGAAATTTGCCAAGATTCCTAAAGTGAAAAAAGCTTATTTATTCGCCCTTGGTAAGGCACGGGAGGGAAGCAAAATTTCTGCACTGTATTTGTATGGGGAAATTGCTGGTATGGGCGAAGGAGTTTTTCGCTCTCTCGACAAAGGAAAAACATGGATAAATATCACCTTTTTACACCAACCTATGGGCAATGAGCCTAATGTAATGGAGGCTAGCTGGCAGAAATTCGGATTAGTCTTTATTGGCACTAACGGTAGAGGAATATATCGAGGTAGTCCGTAAAAAAAATTACTGTTGTTTGTACAACTGACATCAGTTGGAAGAAAACCACAAAACTAAAAGATTATTAATTTTTGTGCCCTATGTTAATTTTTGTAAAAAACATAGTAGTATGATCTTTGCAACGTTATGTAATACAATTAGGTTGTTAATATGAGGTATACGGATATGTAGTATATGTATAGTTAACACTTATGGAATGACAGCTTAACACCAGCAAAGCTTTTGCAGTGCTGTAATATACTGTTTTTAAGTAGTATTCTAGGTAACTTTAATTAAGGTGGTAGAGATATTAGGTAGTGATAGCTATTAGCTTGATACCTTTCTTAATTCATTCATCTAGGAAAGGTAATCTTTTAAACCCTCTGCATACTAGTATTTTACTGCTAGTGTTGTGTTTATTCGGACAGCAAGTCTTCAACCTCTTGATAGCACACCTAAATCATGAAGTATATGAGCGCGTAACTCATGCTTTAATCGTAGGGCGAGAAGGAGAACGTCTACTCAATGCTGTGATAGATAATCAAGAAAAAGGTTTTCTAGAAAATTCCACTCAAGGACAAACTAATCCTATAGATTATCGTCTGAAGAGGCCCAACTTCCACAACAGCTTCAACCATCTGTACAATCTCGTACAAGATAACCCCGATCAAATAAAACAACTCGATAAAATTAGATATATCTATAAACAGTGGCAAAGGGAGTTGAAGCAAAAAGCGCTTTCTAGTTCTGCGAGCAACTCTGCTCTCACAAAAAGCACTTTATTTGATTCCTTGCACAACGAGATTGGGAAACTCATTCAGCATGAAGAGATGCTTTTGAAGGTTCGCAAAGATCGCGTACAGTATTTAAATAATATTAACACTGGGATCAATATTTTCACCACATTAATCATTTTGTTAGGAGCAATTTTAAATCTCCAGTTGTTGCATTGGCGAGTCAAACTTCCATTAAGCAAATTGACACAAGTTTGCAAACTTTGGCAAGCGGGACAAATGGAAGTGCAACTCTCCCATTCTTCTAAAGATGAGATCGGGCAACTAGCTGGAGTTCTTAACGCGATCGCTGATAAGACTCGTCACCGTCAACAAAGTATTGAGGTGCGTAATCAACAACTTGAAGATATGATCTCTGCACTTTCCCACGATCTACGTATTCCTTTACTTGCGACTCGTAACACTTTAGACTGTATGCTCAAAGGAGCTTTTGGTTCAGTAAATGATACTTGGAAGGAAGTTTTTCAAGAGTACCATGAAGCTAATGAGGATCTGCTTAAGCTTGTGGAACTTCTCTTAGATATCTCCCGTTATGAAGCCCGCAGCGCTTGTTTAATGTGCGATCGCCTGAATTGGGAAAAGATTTTAATTAAAGTAATTGGTCAGATAAAAGCAACATCTACACGTGAGTTAGCCTTCATTTGCAAAACTTCTCAATTGCTGCCAACTGTCTATGGTGATGAATTAGAAATTCAAAGGGTTTTACAAAACTTACTTGATAACGCTGTGCGGGTAAGTAAGCCTAACGGGGAAATTCTGATTGAGATAACGCCTGATGGAGAAGAGCAAGTGCGCGTTTCAGTGCGCGATCGCGGTTCAGGAATTGCACCGCAAGCTCAGGAAAAGCTATTCCACCGCTTTATTCAAGGACGAAGGCATCGTGGAAGAAGTGGGCTTGGTCTGTACTTATGTCGTCAAATTATTGAGGCTCACGGAGGAAACATTGGTGTTGAAAGTTCTCTTGGGGAAGGAAGTACCTTCTGGTTTACTCTCCCAAGTGCCATAAATAAAGTTGATACCAACGATGAATAGAATATAACCAGATGTAGCAATAATGATACTTAATATTGACGAAAATAAAACTGTGCGGGTTCTATTAGTTGACGATCACGCTTTAATCCGCCGAGGGATGAAAGGGCAATTTAGCCTAGAACCCGGTTTTAGTATAGTTGGAGAGGCTTTGGACGGTGGAGAGGCTGTTGAATTAGCTAGTCAACTCCAACCAGATGTAGTTTTAATGGATATCGATCTACCAGTTATGGATGGGATTACAGCCACCCAGCACATAAAAAGTAACTGCTTGACTACTTGTGTCCTAGCCTTAAGTGCCTTCGACGACGATATCCAGGTCATGGGGATGCTTGCAGCTGGTGCTGATGGTTACTGTCTTAAAACCATTCAATGGGAACAACTCATCGCCGTTATTCAATTGATACTTCAAGGTGGTGCTTATTTAGATCCTTTAATCGCTCAAAAAGTTGCTCGGATGCTTAGGTCAACCGCTGTCGCTCCCGATGTTCCTGTATCTCAGGTAATAGCGCAACCTATTCTCAGTAATCGCGAACGCGAGATTCTGAAACTTATTGCACAAGGGCGCTCAAACCAGCAGATTGCAAACCAACTCTACCTTTCACTCGGAACCGTCAAGTCTTATGTACGTATGGTTCTCAACAAACTTAGCGTTGACGATCGCGTTCAAGCAGCAGCTTTAGCCGTACGCCAAGGGTTGATTTAAGCTTATAGGAATTTATGTAAATAGTCAGATAATTCTGTAAAAGTGGTAGCCAGTGGTGAGATGTTATTCACGAGTTGTTCTGACCACAAAATGTAAGGCTGAAGTAGTTGATGCTGGAATTGCTCAGGTATGGGTAGACATAGCACCAATACATGAGGTTCAAACAAAGCGATCTCTTCCGGCGTGGGAATACAATAATATGGGAAAACTTCTGCATTTTGTTTTAGGCAATGACTGCTGACGCGCTGCACGGTCATGATATTGCTACCAACAACCATAATTCGGTGTCTTTTCATATATTTAGACTTATCTGCAAATGGGAAATTCCTACTAGACAATGGTTTTAGCGATCGTAAAGGAAGTGCGATGGCGTAATCGCCCAGCGTAGCCGATCGTCAGCGTTGAATGGACTTAACAATAAGGCTTTGGGCAAATAAGTTGAGCTAAGTCATCAGTTAAGAGCAAAAAGATAGGAGGGAAAAAAGATTTATTTTTTCCCAGAAAGGCTCACGTCATTAACAGATAAAAAGCATAAGCAATTCAATTGCAATCTGACAACTCTACAGACTGCCATTATTACCTGAATATAGAAATGACCAGAGAAACAAAACTTCTCACTCGCTACTGGAAATATTTTCACTCAACATATCATCTGTTCAACACCAATTCTGCGTGGCAATAATTGTTTGTTATCTTATTTCTGTAGTTGTCAAAGCTCTGATTTTTTTGGTTTTTTATGTGCTGTATTCAGCCAATGGGTGTTAAAAAAGCAAGCTATGTTAAGAAATGTAACTTTACCAAATAGCTTAAAAATTGGTTATTGTACAGTTTTGAAAAAATTAAACATACATTTGTTTTATTGTGCCTACTTATCTTATTATGAAATTTAGACTATCTGTACGCTACAGCCAAACGGATAGTTAGCTGGATAATTTTATTCCTCGTTAGGATACTGTATAAAAAATAATTTAAGTAGCCATCAGATAGTATTTTGCATCGGTATTTGCGTACGAAAGTATACGTAGGGTTCACTAAGTTTTTACTCAACCTTGTGAATAAACTCTCAATTCGGATCAAATTTTTTATGGTACTTACACATTAAACAGTTAAGTACCTCAAAAGCCCTGACAGAGAAAAAATTTCAGTTTTGTTGCAGGTAATGTTCACTTACCAGCAGCCATAATTTTTTGTGTCAATTAATGTATAACCTTTCAGTAAATTTCCGGTGAGCAGAAAATATGGGCAATGCTCTGAATTCTACTATTTTGCAACTCCAGATGGCGAGCATTAAATTATATGGCAGACCGAGTTAGTTTTTTAGATACTGATTTTGATCGTATGCCTTTATACGAAGCAATTGAACTCTTACTGGTGCAGTTGCTGAAGCGGCAGGGTGGTCGCGTGTATTATGCTAACGCCCACACGATGGTAACTGCTGCCAAAAACCCAGCATTGGCAAAGGCGTTAGAGCAGAGTGATTTTTTGTTGGCAGATGGGAGCGGAGTTCGTTGGGGTAGCGCTTTATTGGGTACACCATTGGTGCATAATCTCAATGGCACTGATTTAGTTCCGGCTTTGTGCAAAGAAGGGGCAGCAAAAGGTTTATCAATCTATTTTCTAGGTGGTAAGCCGGGTGTAGCTGAAGAAGCGGCAGCTAAACTCAAGAAAGCATATTCTGGATTGATAATTGCCGGAACTCAGCACGGCTATTTTCCTGAATCACAAACGCAGCAAGTATTAGAGGCTATTCGGGTAGCCCGCCCCCACCTACTGTTAGTGGCGATGGGCGTACCCTTACAGGAAATTTGGATTAACCAATACGCTAGCCAATTGCCTAGTATCACTTGTATGGGTGTGGGGGGTCTGTTCGATTTTATGGCTGAACGTGTGGCCCGTGCCCCCTATCCAATTCGTTCTGTTGGTATGGAGTGGTTGTGGCGACTGGCAATGGAACCGACTCGACTTTGGCAGCGCTATCTTCTAGGTAACTTTATCTTTTTACGTTTAGTATTAACCTACGCATTTGCTCGACGCCAAGGTGAAGAACAAAGTAGCCAAATCACATTAGCTGCACCAAATAAGTCTGGATTTGAAAACGATTTGAACTTTTAATTCATTACCAAGACTGATTAAAAGTTGCTTGTAACACTACTTTTTGTTTGGGTGATTCATCTAGTCAAAGTAGATTTTATAAATAGTTCAGGCTTAACCGCTTTACTTCAGGAGGTTTTGTCTAAGCGTTCAAGTGCCTGTCGTTCGGTAATTTGCAAGCACCTGTTCGGACGATCTTTGAACTGACTCAGATGGATTCAGTGTTTGAAATTTATGAGAATTACGATGCTCTCGTAATGATGTTGAATGCTTAAACATCAAGTATTGATTGCTACCGTCATTGCAAATATTTAAAGAACAGATTGACTGGTGACATATTTACTTGCTTAACTTATTAGAAAATCTCATTCCCGCTTTTACAAATTACTGAAATAAGTAAATGTACAGACGATCGAGTTCATCAATTTACTAATGAAACTGCAATTACCATGTCTAATACCCATACTCTTCCTATTGATATACAAGTTCTAGATGATACCCATACTCTTCCTATTGATATGGAAGTTCTAGATGATACCCATACTCTTCCTAAAGTTAAAGTTCCAGTTCATCCTTCTGTAATCAGTAAAGCCAAGCGAATGATTGACATCTTGGGTGCTGTTATTGGGCTATCGATTACAGTATTCTTAGCAATTCCTATTGCGATCGCGATTAAGTTAGATAGCCCAGGTTCTATATTTTACAGTCAAATTCGCTGTGGTTTGAATGGGCGTCACTTCCGAATTTGGAAATTCCGTTCGATGTCAGTTGGAGCTGACCAACTTAAGCATCTAGTTAAGAATGAAGCTAAAAGCGATCGGATATTCAAAAATGAGAATGACCCCCGCATTACCTGTGTAGGAAAGTTTCTCCGCCGCACTAGCTTAGATGAACTCCCTCAGTTTTTGAACGTGCTGCTGGGGGAAATGAGTCTAGTAGGCACCCGTCCTCCTACTCCTAATGAAGTAATACACTACTCAAAGCACCACTGGGAACGTTTGAATGTCAAGCCCGGTATGACTGGTGAATGGCAAGCTCATGGTCGCTCCAGTATTAAAGACTTTGAAGATATTGTTCACATGGACTTAGACTACCAACGTAAGTGGTCTATAGTTTATGATATGAGTCTGATCTTGAAAACTTTAAAAGTTGTGTCAAATAAGAGTGGTGCTTGCTAACCTACAGTTTACAGAAAAACAGTTATAAGTTTACTAAAAAATAAGCTTGCAATAGTTGCTCTAAAATTATGTAGGCAAACGCAAGTGTGTCTCCAAGAGTTGCCCGTCGTAGACATCGCAAATGAAGTATTGTCTCTGACTCAATTAGATGATTTCAGAGGTTGTTTGAAAAGTGTTTTGCTGTGACGTTAGGTACTTTTAAATCCCCTCTCATCCACCTTAAAAATGGGCTAACTGGAATCAAAGATCCCCTTTAAAATGGGGATTTAGAGGGAGCTAAAACTTTTGATGTCGATAACAGAACTTTTCAAACATCCTCTAATATCGAGTTTATTCAAAATTACGTTAAGGCAAGAGACGCGATGAATCGCCGTCTCTACAATAATCATTCTTTTGTAGAGACGGCGATTTATCGCGTCTTTGTGATGATTTATCGCATCTTTAGCGATTTAGAATTTTCATTAAAAAACCTTAATCGAACCCTATTATCTTATAGAGCAAAAACTTTTTCTATGTCACTGATTCACGGTAAAATTGAAAAAGTACAACTAAGACCCCATATAGGTTTTAGGATTAGCGTTCGTGCAACGACTCCGCAGGAGTATCGCGTTGCGAAAAAAATGGATAAAGTCAAGCTAAGTAAGGTGTTATTAGATTGCTCGACAGTAGCGGATTTGATCGACTGGTTCAATAATGTTAAAGAAAGCTGACTAATTTACTCAACTTCCTCACAATGAATTAACAGCTTTTCCATCGCTTCCGCTAAAGAAATCAATTCTGTCCAAGAGGAACCACTAACTAAATTTTGAGCGTGAGCTAATCGGTTTCGCAACTGTTCAGCAGACTTGAGGAAACGTTCTCCAAACCGTTTTGATTTTAGTCCTAGTTGCTGGAGAAGTTCTGGTTGATTTAAAATCAACTCTCGCTTATCACAGAATTGCAGATAATCTAACAAATCAGTGGCTTCGTTTCTTTCCTGACTTTCTCGCCATAGTCGTTGAGCAACTTCTAAGCGCTCAGGTTTAAGGACTTTTTGCCAAGAATCTTGGGGATAGTAAATCCGCACCAGCCGCAGCAAATTCATTTCTAGCAGCGTTACTAAGCCAAACAGTAGCATTCGCACGGGTGCTTTTTGCAAATCACCACAGGTAACAATACCACTTACTTGATTGCAATCCAAAACAAACAATCGCGGAGTTTGTTGCAAAATGGGTAGCAACTTTATCAGTGGGGTGGAAATAGCAATTAATTCTTTGGGATGGAACACCCGTTGATAGTCGCTACATTTACCTTTTTTGCCTGGGATCAAACTAGAGCGTTCTACATAACCGCTAATAATATCTCCCGTCTCAACGCCGATAACATCAAAATTTTGTGCTTGCATCCAATGCAGCACTTCTTTCGCCTCCGCATCAGCTGGCATAGCTTTTAGGGGTTCTGCTACGTATTCGATGGTAATATTGTTCTCAAATAAACTCCGCAGGTCTTGAGAACGTGATTTTAGGTGTTTCATCCCCCGGCTGTGAACTCACGTTAAATAATCCTACGGCACTCACGCGATGTCTGCGACGGGCTACGCCTACGCCAGTGGAATTTTCTGTTAGATTATCCTTGCGTAAGCGTAGCTATCACAACAAATACCGTATACCAATGTTATACCATCTTAGTTGGTATCATTTTAGTGATGATTAGACAATCTCAAGTAACAAAATATTTCGCATCTAGAAAAAAATAAATATATATGTAGTTAACTATATGAGAATAGTTGATTAATTGCGGTAGAAATGCCGAAAATACCGACAAAAAAATGTTATTACTAAAACGACGTATCGAATTGATACTTGGTAGAATCTTACCAAGATAACCAAAATTGATAATAATATTATTATGCCAAGAAAAGAACAAGGATGGGTTACATTTCAAACCTCAGAGGACGAGCGGAAGATTCTAGAGGAGTTCTGCGAACAGTCTCAACGCACTAAGACTGAGATTCTGCGGGAACTCGTGCGTAGTCTCACTCAGCAAACCTTAGCACCAATATCACCACCAACTCAACAGGAACAACAGGAAGATATCTACTACACTCAAAAGCCTAACATAGAAAGTAGTATTCAAAAAAAACCACTAAAAGTTAGCTCTCGCAAT
The DNA here is from genome assembly GCF_056620565.1 of Nostoc sp. LEGE 12454. Lineage (NCBI taxonomy): Bacteria > Bacillati > Cyanobacteriota > Cyanophyceae > Nostocales > Nostocaceae > Nostoc > Nostoc sp. LEGE 12454. The sequence goes on along the minus strand of NZ_JBWQXL010000025.1, from coordinate 10,297 downwards.
ATTCTTAAAGGTGTAGTTAAACGAGTTATTTATGGAGCAGTTAATAGTGAGGTTACTTTGGAGATTATTCACAAAGTAGAATTAACTTCGATTATCACCAGAGCTTCCGCAGAAGAATTAGAATTATCTGAAGGAAAAGAAGCTTATGCAGTTATTAAATCTAACGATATTGTCATTGCTAGGGAATAGAAATATGTTGATTTTGGGCATTATAGTTAGATATTAAGAGAATAAACTTTCTTCACTTGACTATATGCGATCGCTATTTTCGTATCAATTGAAAACACCATAAGGTAGCATAAATGTGCTTCCTTACTGAAGTTGATACAGAAATAGATGTGCGATCTGACGCTTGCACCACAAAATCTAATGCTGTAAGGTTGGCGCACCAGTCAGAGTTGCAAAAAAAACCGCCGTTGCGCCTAATCAGCCATTCCTATGCTCTGTATAGGAACGATATAAACAAGTTACAGTAACAACAATTAACCTTCTTTAATCACTGCTTGATAGCGACCTAGCGCAATTAAAGGAAAGTATTGTTGATACAGATGATACTTGAGATAAAAATGGCAAGGGAAGCCAGTACCTGTAAAGTCCGCCTCAAACCAAGTACCATCGGGCTGTTGAGTTGCCAGCAGATAGCCAATTCCCCGTTCAATCGCATCAAGAGCTAATTTACCAGTTGCTTCACCTGCTGCTATCAACCCTATTATTGCCCAAGCAGTTTGAGATGCAGTACTATTTCCTTTTCCTTTGAGACTGGGATCGTTGTAGCTACGGCAAGTCTCACCCCAACCACCATCTGAATTTTGACATCCAACTAACCAAGCTGCTCCCCGTTCTATACTGAGTTTATGCCTTTGAGGATCGATTAACGCCAAAGCTGACAAAACGCCACTTGTGCCGTAGATATAATTGACACCCCAACGACCAAACCAACAGCCTTCAGTTTCTTGTTCGCGCAAAAGATAAGTAAGCGATCGCTCCAAATTATCACTATCAATTGACAAATCACAAGCACCAAGCATTTCTAGTACCCTAGCGGTAACATCTGCGGTGTTTGGATCGATCATCGCTTTCAAGTCGCCATAAGGGATGGAATTCAGCCAATCTCGATCGTTATCCAAATCAAAAGCAGCCCAACCGCCTGGTTTACATTGCATAGATGCAATCCAGTTTAGAGCACGAGCGATCGCAGCCTGCTTGATTTTTTCATTAGGAAGTTTCGCCAAATGTAGTGCCATTACCACCACAGCCGAATCGTCTACATCGGGATAAAAGCGATTTTCAAACTCAAACGCCCAAGCGCCTGGTTTTCCTTGGCGATTTTTGACAGCCCAATCTCCGTAATCTAAAATTTGTTTTTGCAATAACCATTCCCCAGCCTTTACCACAGCTGGATGATCTGGTGCAAAACCAGATTCTACTAACGCACGCATCGCCCAAGCTGTATCCCAAACGGGTGAAATACAAGGTTGTACTCGGTAACTATTTTCTGTTTCAATGGCAAAGTTATCAATTGCTTGCAAACCTCGTTCCACAATCGGGTCATTTGGGTCATAATCCAGACAGCGCAAAGCTAGCATTGAATTCAACATCGCCGGAATAATCCCGCCCCAGTCACCTGTAGCTTCTTGGCGTTCTAAAATCCACTTTTCGGCGGCTTTGATGCCTTCTTCACGAAAAGGTACTAAATTAAGGCTTTCTGCCAACTTGAAACCTCGATCGAGGGTGAGGAATAAATCTGTCCAATCGCCACTTTCGGGTAATTCCCACTGGACTCGATCGATACCTTCAGTGTATAGCTCATCTAGGTTGATAGCTGAGTCGGTGAGAAAAACAGGTTTGCGATCGCATACAATCAGCAGTGGCACAGTACTAGAACGCGCCCAGCTAGACATCTCGTAGATATTGACAGGGAAAGCTTTTGGCAACAGCATTATCCAAGGCGGTAGCGAGGGAATACCGCGCCAGTTGTAGCAGCCAATCAAGGCTAGGTGCAACTTGGTAAAAATCCGAGTTTTACTAATACCACCCCGTTGAAGAATAAAAGCTTTCGCTCTAATCATTGCCGGATCGGTTGCTGGTACACCTAACAGCCTCAGCGCCATATAAGCTTCAACCGAGGTGCTAAGTTCTCCGCCATCACCGTAGTAAAGTTCCCAACCGCCATGCTGCCGTTGCTGTTGACGCAAATATGCTTCAACTTTGTGTAAAGGTCTAGTTTGGTCTGTTCTCCAAATTTTATGCTGGAGGACAACTTCAGCAGTGATGGTGACATTAGATTCTAACTGTGCCCACCAATAACCTGCCGGATTTTGAATCGAAAGCAAATATTCTTGACTGGCTGCGATCGCATCTGCGACTTGATTGACTTTTACCCTATCTTGTGTTTGCATCAAAAACTGTTTAACCTCAACACCCAACACTAGTTATGAATACGGTATTACAGCGAAAAATTTTTTTCCTGTATCAATAGACAATAGACATAGTATTGTGTCTGAGTCACTGAAAATTTGCAATAGGTCATGGATGTAATTGTATTAGGATTGATGCTGTTATCCTTGACAATTTGGTTGGGATTACTGAGTTTTTGGGGACAGTTTTGGCGGACAGACCAGCAATTAGAGGTTATAGAAACTCAGCTAGAATCTTTACCTGTGGTTTGTGCGGTCGTTCCAGCGCGTAACGAAGCTGAGTTAATACCAACTAGTTTGCGATCGCTCCTACTTCAAGATTATCCTGGTTCTTTCAACGTGTTTTTAGTAGACGATCGCAGCACAGACCGGACAGCAAATTTTGCCGAAGGGGTTGCACACGCTGTCGGTAAAGCCCAGCAATTGCATATTATCTCAGGCGTTTCACTACCTCCTGGTTGGTCGGGTAAACTTTGGGCAGTTGAGCAAGGCATAAAGAGCGCGAGTTTATTTGCACCCGACTACTTTTTGCTGACTGACGCAGATATCGAACACGATCCTGGTAATCTCCGCCGACTGGTTGCTAAGGCTGTGCAGGAAGATTTAGACTTGGTTTCGGTAATGGTGCGACTTAGATGTGAGAGCTTTTGGGAAAAACTTTTAATTCCAGCTTTCGTCTTTTTCTTCCAAAAACTCTATCCTTTTCGCTGGGTGAATAATCCCAACAATTCCACAGCCGCCGCCGCTGGGGGATCTATTCTGATCGCCCGTGAAGCTTTAGAGCGAATCGGGGGTATTCAAGTCATTCGCCAAGCTTTAATTGACGATTGTGCCCTGGCGATGGCTGTTAAGAAGAGCAAGGGAGCAGGGGAGCAGGGGAGTAAGGGATACAAGGAAAATAACCATGCCTCATACCCAATGTCTAGTCAAGGGCGTATCTGGCTAGGATTGAGTAGCTTGACTCGCAGTTTACGCCCTTATGACTCGCTGGCGACGATTTGGGATATGGTTGCTCGTACTGCCTATACCCAACTGAATTATTCTCCATTACTACTATTGGGAACTTTGGTGGGAATGCCTCTGATTTATTTAGCTCCACCTATATGTGTGATTCTGGGTGCAGTTTGGAGCAATTGGGCGATCGCACTTACAGGTTTATTCGGATGGCTGTTAATGACTTTCGCTTACTACCCGACGATCCGCTTTTATAAATGTTCTCCCTGGTTCGCGTTGAGTTTACCTGCGATCGCTTTTCTCTATACCCTGATGACTCTAGACTCAGCAATACGTCACTGGCAAGGGCGCGGCGGCGCTTGGAAAGGAAGAGTTTACCCCAACTCAGATAATTTATAGTTTACTAAATTGCGTATTGTTCTGGGAGCAAAATTGGACTTTATCTTATATGTGTTGGTTAATGCGGAGGTGTATAGATGAGGATAACTGTTGAGGAGTTGTTGCAGCGTTATGCTGCTGGGTAAAGAGATTTTATTGGGGTTGATTTGAGAGATGCTGAATTGAGAGATGCTGAATTGAGAGGTATTAATCTGAGTCGAGCTAACCTGAGTGGTGCTGATTTGATCGGTGTTGATTTTAGTGGGTATGGATTTGGCCAGAAGATTGGTCCAATCCACAGTAACTTGAGAGATGCTATTTTGGTCAACGCCAATTTGAGTTGGGCTAATCTCAAATTTGTTGACTTTAGCCGAAGTGACTTGAGTGGATCTGATCTGACCTTCGCCGATCTTGGTAGCGCTATCTTGGATGACTCGATTTTGATAGGAACAAACTTCACTGCTGTTAAAGGGAGTTTCAGCATTGATGGATCTGAAACTGGATATGATCTGGAGTCCTGAAGAATTATATCTATGGGTATTGTCCTTGACTTATCAACAATTTTCGAGAAAGCACCCGATTGGGAACATTAAATTGAAGTAACCTTGCAGTCCCTTGACCAATTTGAGTTTTTCCTTCTATTCTGGCATTTTCAAGATAAAAATGTTCATCCCAGACCAGGCGGCGGGGATTAAACAATGGGACAATTTCTTGAGTAAATTGGTCTATAGTAGCGAAATCAGAGCCTTTATGACGGTTACAGGATAAACATGAAAGTGCCAAATTCTCAGCAGTAGTTTCACCCCCATGTTTGACGGCAATAATATGGTCTACTTCATGGGTATAAATAGAAAAATTTTGATGGATTTGGCAATATTCACAGCGTGCTGAAGCTCTCTGGAACACTAACCTACGGAGTTCCACAGAAATCGAATTAGAAGTCATGTTAGCTGATTGCAGAATAAGCTCGTGCTTTTAATAAAATCATCATCTGCTCTAGCTGCTCGTAAACATCTAATTCTGCTAATTCCATTTGACTGAGTGTTGCAGAGCGATTTTTTTCTAGTAATTCTTGTAGGCGTGTTTGAGATTGAAATGAAACTTTAAAATTAATAATTTCTTCTGGTTTTGGCCCCTTAATTAAAAAATCAATAACTTCTTGATAAACTGCTGGAATATTTGTAATCTCAGGATTAACTGTTGGCTGAATATTTGTTGGTAGATTAACAACGTCTAGTAATCGCCAAAGCAATTCGGGTAAGCGATTTTGCAGAGGTTCTAAACGTTGAGCTAGTTCATCGGGAATTTGAATGGTGAATTCTGCCATTGGTGCTTTTGTTGCGATTTTGCACTTTTAAGAATATGTGTTGTATCCTAATTATAGCTTTCAAACCTACCTCTGCATGAGATGCTATTGCTTCAATTAGGGCATCACACCCCAATACTTAGCGGCAGGTAGATTTTTTTAGATCGCCTGCTTTATATTTCGTCATTGATTTGTCCTTCTCAAATGCAGTGGTGTGATATAAGGCGTGAAAGCTAAAATTAAAGTAAGCCGGAAGTGGTTGATTAAAAGAATTATGACAACCGCAACACCAACAAATAATCCTGTTATTATCCCCAAAAAGTTGCCTTTTCTGGAGTCAATTTGTTGGCAGACTGCCGATGTCTATCGCTTTACTCCAGAACAAATGCTGAGTCGCTACGAGCGTGGTTGGCAATATCGCAACCTATTTAATAATCTTGAGGCTGAAGAACTCAATTTTCTTCAGGAACTCGCCAGACGCTATAAATCCTGGTTGCAAGTTTATTTATGACCTCCAGATTTGAACATTATAATAAAATTCTCACTGTTCTTGACTCCTTAGATTCGGACATACTTAGGAAGGGTTCTGCTTACTTTGGTGACGGAACCCTTCTGGCGTTTGAGTTTGAAGAATATCGCTGGAGTCAGGACGTTGATTTTATCGCTTCTGTTGGTACAGAAGGCTACAAATACCTGCGGACAGTAGTATTTGAAGGTGGGCATGAAGCATTATTTCGGGATTTAAGTAAAATCCAAGTTGGACGTAGCACAACTGACCAATATGGAATTCGGATGATCGTTTTTGTAGACGATCTGCCGATTAAAACAGAAATTATTGCCGAAACTCGTTTTCAACTAGACCCACCAAGATATCCAAAATGGTCACTCGTTCCCTGCTTAAGCTTCAATGACTGTTTTACCTCTAAGCTACTGTCAAATTCTGACCGTTACGCCGATGACAGCGTTGAGGCAAGAGATTTAATCGATCTAGCAGTTCTCAGGCTGCGATCGCCAATACCTCAAGTATCAATTGAGAAGGCTAAAAAAGCTTATCAGGTTATGCGCCCTTTGAAAAGAGCGATCGCACTCTTTCAGGAAAGACCGGGTTACAGGGAAAAATGCTTTCTCAGTCTGCAAGTCGATCGATCTCAGATTCCCAAAATTATCGACGGTATTGATTTGCTATCTACAGATTTAGGTTTATCTCACACTCCAAGGACTTTTCGAGAACAACATGATGTCTTTGCTGATTTAGAAACACAAATTGAAAAACGAGCATATTATTAAACTGGTAGCGATCGTCCCATGCCCAATGCCCCTAAATCCTTGAAGCTGTTTGTTTAGCACTGGCGGGTTCAACAGGCAATGGTTGAGCGGCTTTCAATATCGCATCCAATAACCCTGGAAACAGTACCTCTAAATCTTCACGCCGCAGGATGTTAATATGGTGTGTCCCTTCTTTGCGTGTCAAGACTATCCCAGACTCCCGCAAAATCTTGAAGTGGTTGGACATGGTAGACTTAGCGATCGCAAAATCAAACTGGGCACAGCATTGTTCCCCCTCAGTCGCCAGCAGGCGCACTATCTCTAGCCGCACGGGGTCGCCCAATGCATACAACACGCCCGGTAAAGAAATATTTTTTCGATCTGGATGATAAAGGAATCTCATAGTTGCATTATCTCATCAGGTGGCATATATTTTTATTATTCGATATTATCGAATTATAGAATTAAGTAGGAAGGCAATTTATGTCATCCATTACAAACGTCACAGAAGCCACATTCAAGCAAGAAGTCTTGGAAAGTGAAATTCCGGTATTAGTAGACTTTTGGGCACCGTGGTGCGGCCCTTGCCGGATGGTGGGCCCAGTCGTCGATGAAGTTGCTGTTGAATACGAAGGACAGGTGAAATTTGTGAAGTTGAACACAGATCAAAATCCTACTGTCGCTAGCCACTATGGAATTCGCAGCATTCCGACATTGATGGTTTTTAAAGGAGGTCGCCAGGTTGATACTGTCGTAGGGGCGGTTCCAAAAACTACCTTGAATAAGACCTTAGCACAGCATCTTTAATCTAGGTACTATTGTGAGATGCATTTAGTTTGCATCTTCTTTAGAGTGAGTCAGGAGTCTAATATATTTTGACTCCAGACTCCTGCCTTCTGACTCCTGAATTCTGTTTCAACTAACGGGGAAAGAGCGAAATGGACTTGAAATTGCATGGTAAATCCGCCCTGGTCAGTGGTTCAACCGCGGGTATTGGTTTGGCGATCGCTCTTGGGCTAGCTCAAGAGGGTGCATCAGTGATTGTCAACGGTCGGTCTGAAGAACGAGTAGCAGATGCGATCGCTAAAATTAAGCATTCTACACCCGACGCAAAAGTTTCTGGTGTTGTTGCTGACGCAGCCACTGCATCAGGGGTAGCGAAACTCATTCAAGAGGTTCCTCACGTTGATATACTCATAAACAATGTGGGTATTTATGAGCCAAAAACCTTCTTTGATATTACTGATGAAGACTGGTTAAAGATATTTGAGGTTAACGTCCTCAGTGGAGTTCGTTTGAGTCGGCAATATCTGCAAAAGCAGCTAGAGCAAAACTGGGGGCGGATAATTTTCATCTCCAGCGAATCTGCTATTCAGATCCCAGTGGAAATGATTCACTACGGCACAACTAAGACAGCGCAGCTAGCTATTGCCAGAGGTCTAGCAGAAATGACTATCGGGACTGGAGTCACGGTAAACTCCGTCCTACCAGGGCCAACTCGCTCAGAAGGAGTTGAAGATTTTATCACCAACCTCGCACAGGAACGCGGTATTACTCGCGCTGACGTTGAAGCGGAGTTTTTTCAAAATGTGCGTCCAAGTTCCTTAATCAAACGCTTTGCAACAAATGAAGAAGTAGCAGCGATCGTAGTTTACCTTTCTAGTACCGTAGCATCGGCAACTAATGGTGCAGCTTTGCGGGTAGATGGTGGCGTTATTCGGTCGATTGTTTAGTATTTGAACCACAACTGCATAGTCTATTTTCCTGAAATAGCTGTAATGCGCCGCACGCAAAATTGGGTATGGGGAAAACTCTTTCCTTATTCTCCCGATCTCGCAGATGTGGGGTTCCAAATTTTGAATTTTGAACTTTGAATTGGAGCGAAGCAACATGACTACTGATATCAACTTATTCTCTCCTTACCAATTAGGAAATCTGGAACTGCCTAACCGAATAGTGATGGCACCCTTAACCCGAAACCGGGCAGGTGAGGGAAACGTACCACACCAACTGAATGCTACTTACTACGTCCAACGTGCTTCTGCCGGACTAATTATTTCTGAAGCAACACAGGTAACTCCTGAAGGACAGGGCTATCCCGCGACACCAGGAATTCATTCACCAGAACAGGTGGAGGGATGGAAGTTAGTAACCGATGCCGTACATCAGCACGGCGGCAGAATTTTTCTACAACTATGGCACGTAGGCAGGATTTCCCACCCCGATCTACAACCGAATGGAGTTTTACCTGTAGCACCTTCTGCGATCGCTCCTAAAGGTGAGGCTGCAACTTATGAAGGGCCAAAACCCTTTGTTACTCCCCGTGCTTTAGAAACTTCAGAAATACCACAGATAGTCGAACAGTACCGTCAGGGAGCGGCAAATGCCCTAGCGGCTGGGTTTGATGGCGTGGAAATTCACGCAGCTAATGGTTATTTAATAGATCAGTTTCTCCGCGATGGCGCGAATCAACGCACAGATAAATATGGGGGTGACATTGAAAATCGTACCCGATTCCTGTTGGAGGTGACAGAGGCGGTAACTAGTGTGTGGGATTCTAATCGAGTTGGGGTACGTTTCTCTCCCAGTGGGACTTTTAACGATATGCGTGACTCCAATCCCCTGGAGACATTCGGTTATGCAACTCAAGCGTTAAATCAGTTTAATTTGGCATATCTGCATATTTATGAGGCAACAGAGGCAGACATTAGACATGGCGGGATAATAGTACCCACTAGTCATATACGCGATCGCTTTACAGGTACACTCATCGTCAATGGCGGTTATACTCGTGAAAAAGGTGATGCAGTACTGGCAAATAAAGCAGCAGATTTAGTTGCCTTTGGTACATTATTTATATCAAATCCCGATTTACCCCGACGCTTGGCTTTGAATGCACCACTAAATGAACCAAATCAAGCAAGCTTTTACGGCGGCGGTGAAGAAGGATATATAGACTATCCATTTTGGTCGCCTGCTAGTGAAGCAGTAGCTAATGCGTAATTCGTAATTCGTAATTCGTAATTCGTAATTCGTAATTCGTAATTGTCCCTTGCGAATAATTTTTGTTTTTGTTTCATGAATAAATAAATTCGCTTGTATGCTAATTACGAATTATTTGGTCATAATCCAACTATCAGGAGAATATCATGAGTTCCATCATCCAAACCCAACCTTTAGATGTACCCAGTGCGATCGCTCAACGTCGTTCTATCAAAACTTTTAAAACAGACCCCATCGCCCCAGAACTGCTCAAGCAATTGGTAGAGTTAACCGTAGCAGCACCCAGCAGTTACAATATTCAGGACTGGCAAATTATTCTTGTGCAAGATGAGGCGCAAAAGGCAGCCTTATCAGCAGCAGCTTGGAATCAACAGCAAATTGTCCAAGCACCAGTTACCTTTGTTTTTGCTGCCGATGCGAGTGCATCTGAAAAAAACTTGAACCCAATAATTGAACAGGCTCTTGCAACTGGGGCATGGAATGAAAGCACAGCTAATTATTTTAAAACTGCTATTCCGCAATTTCAAGAGACACTGGGAGACAAGCGACGCGAATATGCGATCAAAGATGCAATTATTGCCGCTACACATTTGGTATTAGCAGCAGAAAGTTTGGGTTTATCTACTTGTTTTATGAATGGTTGGCTTGAAGACAAAGTAAAAGAAGTGATTGGTGCAGGAGATAATCCAGATTTAGCGATCGCTGTTTTAGTTCCTGTGGGCTATGCAGCCGAACCACGCTTAAATCCCGGTCGTTTGCCATTTTCCTCCAACGTCTCTGTAGACAGAATCGGTAATCCTTATGCAGGGTAGCTTTCTCTAAATTGGGAATCGGGCATTGGGAGGGGCAGAGAGGCAGAGGGGCAGAGGGGCAGAGGGGCAGAGGGGAAATAACCTACTGCTGCTCCCCCGCTCCCCGGTCACTGAGGGTAGCCGAAGTGTTGCTCCCCTGCTCCCCTGCTCCCCAGCCCCAC
>NZ_JBWQXL010000024.1:0-101203 GCF_056620565.1 Nostoc sp. LEGE 12454 | reverse complement strand
AATTCTGGGCAACCTTACCTCATCTCTCCATTGGCGATCGCCTGGCTCATGCCATTACTTTGCTCTCTGACATTAAAAGCTGTAATCCCTATCCCGCATACTTTACAGCTTTTCTTAGTGCCATTCAATCCAGACGATACGACATTGGCACGAATGCCGTGGGGGCCAAGTTCCAGCGCTAGACTTTTGATGAAGGCATCTAATCCAGATTTGGCGGTGCTATGGGCGATAAATCCCTCACCTGGATAGCGAGATAAGCCACTGCTGACGGCAATGATGCAGCCTCGCTTGTGTTCGATCATGGAGGGAACAACCGCTTTGCAGGGGAAGAAAGCGCCTTTTATTTCTCCGACCAATTTTGCTTCAAAGTCTTCCCACTGGTAATCCACAAAAGGAGCCATTGCAAAATTCGCGGCGGCATTGATTACCAAGGTATCAATGGCACCCAGAGTATCTGAAATCTGTTGCACCATTGCATCGACTTGTTGCCGATCGCGCACATCCGCTTTGACTGCCACTGCTCGACCGCCATCTGATGTAATCGATTCAACTACGTCCTGCGCTGCTGCTTCACTAGCATAGTAATTTACGCCAACTGTAGCACCGTGTTGTCCTAGTAGCTTGGCAGTTGCTGCACCAATGCCGTTACTTGCGCCCGTAATTAGAACGACGCGATCGCGCAGCAACTGAATAGTATTTGAGACTTGTTGAGCTTGAGTTGCAGTCATATTTTTCTCCTGTGATATTGTTGAAAATCCAATAACTTTGAATGATGGATGAGGGTTGATATTGGATGGTGCTGCTTAATTTGGAGTCAGACTTTCTAAAGATAATTTTTTAGAAATAAGATAAGCGATCGCTATGCCGAATTAGCCCTGGGTCTGATTAACTCGGTGAAAGAGGTATTTGGTGAAGCAGGACTAGATCAATTGATAGAGAAGAGAACTCGCGAACAGATTCAAGCAAATCAAGCGCTAATGCCTCGTCGAGCTTCACTGAAGCGGCGGTTAGAGGCATTAGCGAACGGACAGAGGAAGGTTATATGGCAGAGGTTATCCCCCAAGCTGATGACGCCTTTCTACTAGCTGAGAAGCATTGTTCTATCTGTGCAGTAGCAACTGCTTGTATTGGGATGTGTCGAATGGAGTTAGCAATTTTTCAAGCTGCTTTAGGTGAAGATATAACGATTGAACGAACTGAACATATTTTGAATAGCGATCGCTGTTGTGTTTATCGAGTCACTGTTTAGCTAACTCATGCGTAAGAGACTTGCAAGAAAATAAAATACCAATTAAACCGAGATAATTGTGTAATACCTTCGCCAAAAAAAAGAAATTGTATATGAGGTGCGTTACGCTTTACTAACGCACCCTACGCCTATTTCAAAAATCAAATATAAGTCCTATAGTTACTTCAGGTACTAGTATTTGATTGTTCACCTGGGCGTTCGGTAGCAGGAGGAAACTTAACAGCTTCTTCGACTCTATGGACTTCTGTGTTAGTTTGCTCTTCAGACAGAAGATCGTCAGGGTTTAATGATTGATCGGCAGCATCATCAATAACTCCATTGGCATTAATATTAGGTTTATTGGAAGTGCTTTTATGGCTAGCATGTCCACCAGGCATAACTATTACCTCTCATTTTTATAACTAAACACCCCCAGACTAAACTTTTTTGTTTAGAGAAATACACTATCAGAAGGCTTATAGCAAAACTATCAGAATCCAGTCTGGAGTTATATAGATTTATCGTCAGGGCATAGTAATGCTGTGCTCCTACCAATGTATTTGTATCATTATTAACGTGAAACGGGATTACAGAAAAGTTAAAAACCGTCCCAGATTAGAAGGAACGGTTAAGACAGTTTATTGATGAACTAATTCAAGAGGTGGACAAACTTCAATAAATGCGTTGGTTTGTCCAGAAATTAAGTTACAGTTTCAAACCCTGTCACACCGAAATCGGTTCTTCAATGTTTACCACCACAGCTTGTAGTTCCTTCGCTTTCTCCTCCGGTAAAGCATCATTGGCAAACATCCCCGCTGCGAGTTCAGTTCCCGCCAGATACTTCAGCCTTTCGCTTGTCCGATATGGTGGAAAAAACTCGGCGTGTAAATGCGCTTCGGGATGTGCTAAACCGTCAGTTGGTGCTTGGAACCAAGCCATCAAGTAAGGAAATGGGCGATTCCACAAGCCGTCATACTTGAGAGTGACAGTTTTTAACGCTTTGGCAAGTCCCCAACGTTGCTCTGGAGTAAGATCCGTAAAAGTGCCAACTGGTTCTTTTGGTGCCATCCAGACTTCATAAGGGTAACGAGCGCATACCGGGACAAATGCGATCGCATACTCATCTTGATAAATAATCCGTCGATCGTCTGCAATCTCCTTCTGAATCAAGTCTTGCAGTAAACCGCGCCGATGTTTTTCATAATACTCCTGCTGCATTGCCAGCATTCGCGCCGGAACAGGTGGTATAAAAGGATAGGCGTAAATTTGCCCGTGGGGATGGTGCAATGTTACACCCACCTCTACACCTTTATTTTCAAAGGGCAGCACGTACTGAATTTCAGGATTTAGTCCGAGCTCGCGGGTGCGATCGCCCCAGACTTCCAACAGCAAATCTAGATGATCCAACTGTAAGGAACTCACGGAGGCGCGGGCATCTTGCGTAAAAACCACTACCTCACAGGCTCCATTAGCTGGTAACGTTTCCACGATGGTATCAGGTGGATTGTTGGCTGCCAGACTCATTGAGGGAAAGCGGTTATCGAACACTGCCACATCATACTTACCTTGGGGTAGTTCCGTTGGGAACTCAGGGTTGGTAGTAGGTGCGAGGGGATTATATTCTGGGGGCGGCATGAATGTCCGCCCTTGACGGTGACTAGCATAAGCTACCCATTCGCCCCGCAAGGGGTGCCAGCGCAGATGGGGATTAGCCTGCACTGGCTCATTACTAGGGCTAGTGGCTTCTAGCTGACTACTAATTGGGTAGCGACTGTATAACTTGAGTTTGCGTCCGTCGGGCTTTAACAGCTTGTGGGAGTACATAAACCTTGTCCTGAGAGGGTTGCTGCGCGGATTGCCTCAATGGGAAATTTCGGAGTGCGATCGCCGTACAATAAACCGTTAGCTTCTTGAAAGGTATCTGTTAATTGTGTGTAACAGAATCCGCTAAATAGCTCTATGTTATTAACTGTTTCGAGCAGAGCAGCGTATTTCATTTGCAATTCGGAGATATTCGAGCAGTTTTCATATCCCCAAGCTTGATCGGCATTCGGTTGATCGAGAGGGGCATAAGCGATACCACCAAACTCGGTTAACATCACTGGTTGTCCCTGATGGGGATAGTTATCCAAGGTGAGAATACGCCCCCCAGGACGACTACGCTCAAATAGATCCGATATCTGAATATCCGGTCTGTAGCGATGGGCTAATCGCTCAGGGTGGCGTTCATAGTCGTGAATAGCGAGGATGTCGGTATCCGTACTTTCCCAACCGTCGTTACCAATTACTGGGCGAGTCGGATCGAGAGTCTTGGTCAGATGATACATTGCCAATACGTAGTTACGATGAGCCGCCGTCTCAGTTAAATTTGGCACTCCCCAAGATTCATTAAACGGCACCCACGCCACAATACAAGGATGGCTAACATCTCGCTTGATAATTTCCGTCCACTCACGGGTCATCCGTTCCACGGCTTTCGGCGTGAAGCGGTAAGCGCTAGGCATCTCCTCCCATACTAACAACCCTAAAACGTCTGCCCAATATAAAAAACGGGGGTCTTCAATTTTTTGGTGTTTGCGTACTCCGTTAAAACCCATAGCTTTGACGAGTTCTACATCACGTCGTAATGCTTCGTTACTGGGTGGAGTCATTAATGTTTCAGGCCAATAACCTTGGTCGAGAACTAACCGGAGATAGTAGGGACGACCGTTGAGCATAAAGCGATCGCGCTGGATGCTGACAGTCCGCATCGCTGTGTAAGATTGCACTTCATCTAACAGCCGATCTTTATCCCATAGTTGAATTTGGGCATCTATCAGCGTCGGCTTTTCTGGACTCCACAGTAATTCATTACGGCAGTCGTCAATACCCGGATCGCTCAGAACAATGCGACGGCTAATTTCCCCATTGAATACTTCATAAGTATCGCTTGCTATTACCCGATCGCCAGCGCTGAGTTTTACTTTAATTTGTACACCCGAAGTAGGTAAATTGCCAGCCAGCCCAATTTCAAACCCAATTTCCCACCGTTCGCAGTCGGGATTCCAACGAAGATTACCGATATAAGTCTCACCTACGCGCTCTAGCCAGACTGTCTGCCAAATACCGCTCGTGCGAGGATACCAAATACTATGGGGTTTCAATTGCCAATCTTGTTTCCCACGAGGTTTGGCGAGGTCGTGCGGATCGTCTTGCGCCCACACTGTTACCTTGGTTGTACCACTGTTATTTAAGGCATGGGTAATATCGAGACTGAAAGAGGTGTGTCCGCCTTCATGCTCGGCTATGTATTTATCGTTTACCCACACACGAGCGCGATAGTCTACAGCCCCAAAATGTAACACTAATCTACCGTCGCCTGGTGGTGTTTCAAATTCGCGCTCGTACCAGCAGTTTGGATGAAAACCGCGATCGTTAATCCCACTTTTGGTAGATTCGGGCGCATAAGGAACTTCTATATGATGAGACCATTCGCTAAAATCGCTCGGTTCGACACATTTTCCCTCGTCATCAAATGCGAATTTCCACAGCCCATTTAAAGATTGCCAGTGCGATCGCTTTAACAATGGTCGTGGGTGTGCTGCTGTTAAGTCCACAAAATTACTATCTGTTTTAGAGGTCAATTTAACCTCAGGATTCTCTAAGTCTAACAATTTCATCGAATTTCCTCCCTATCCATAACTCAATCAACCCCTGCTATAGACTAAATCCAGAGCCAAATATTGGGTTTCCAGATATAGCAAGAGTTTTGACCCGATCGTTCATCGATCGGTTCGAGCTAGTAGCATTATATTTTTTCGTAGCCAATACTGATACCTTCCCCACTTACGTGATGAAGTATAACAATAAGTTTATATACCCCTAGCTCGTGACATTATGGCATATACATTACCAATCTTTGCCAGGTTATCTAAAAAAAAAGCATTATATTTAGGTGCCTAATAACTATCATAAATCTGCCACACAAGAAAGTGGTTGTCATGAAAATTTTATTTATATCAATTGTTTAAGTAAATTTTTTAAAATCATTTATTAGTCAATAAGCATTAGCAAACAAAAGAAAAATAACTAAAATCAGGTTAAATAAGACGATAACGGAACCATTCATTCAATATTGCTAGATAGAGAGCATTTTTGCCTACAACCGCGTCGATTATGAAGTTGAAGTAGGCAGGAGGCAGCTATGCTGGAGGTTTTATTAAGATCGGAGTAGCACTCGTCCTTAATAAGAGCCACAAAACAAGGAAATTTGGTGTTCTTGTCTTAAACCCCTGTTCCGAATGGCACTAAGAAAAGCCCAAAGACTTATTGTATCCTCGTTCCCAGCCTGGAGGCTGGGAACGAGTTCCGAGAGACTCTACCTCTTGTCAAGCTATGGAGG
Organism: Nostoc sp. LEGE 12454; assembly: GCF_056620565.1. Taxonomy (NCBI): domain Bacteria; kingdom Bacillati; phylum Cyanobacteriota; class Cyanophyceae; order Nostocales; family Nostocaceae; genus Nostoc; species Nostoc sp. LEGE 12454. The sequence goes on along the minus strand of NZ_JBWQXL010000024.1, from coordinate 95,594 downwards.
CAGAGCCTCCAAGAATGGTTTCCCAGCCTAGAGGCTCTTAAACAGTTGGGGTAAGGTTGCCAGATTTTAGAGAAATTCAAAATTAAGAAAGCCAGGGTGATGGCTCAAATTCCAACTTCACCAAGTGCGCGTATGTCATCGTCTGAATGACCCAGCGCTCGAAGTGGCATAACTATGTCGCTTTTTAAATCCGGGACATAGCACGCAATCAGGGTTGCCGCGCCTTCGGGCTGCTCAGTAGGTAAGATTCTCACTCCGCTAAGGGCAGCTGGGATAATGCATGACTCACCACAAGCAAGTGTCTCACTTCCACCCTGGTACTCAATCCTTACTGACGTTCCAATATTGGATAGGGTCAGGCAGGGGCAGGGGTGTTCCGGCTCAATATGCGCTTGGGTTAGCGTCCATCTTTCTAGTGCAAAGTACGGCCCGGCGCATCCTTTGATGTAACGGTTGGCTCCTTCTTGTAATAAGAGTCCAGCAAAAGGACGTGGCTGGTAATCAGTACGTAGTTGCTCAAGGGTAGTATTAATGCACTTTTCCCACTCATCCTCGCTGCGACTGTTGCCTGTCATATCACTCGGCATTACGTCTTGCGAAAGGTCGGATGTTTGTTCGACCTCGAAAATCAGAGTGTCGGGGCCAAAGCTGTGTATCACCCCGCTTGGCACATAAACGGTGTCGCCTCCTTTGATGGGGAAGCGTGGCATTACCGAATGGTAGTCTTGCTTCTTGAAAGCGTCAAACAATTGCTCATGGGTTACACCAATTTTTACACCTGCTAAAATGCTGGCATTCGGTGTTGCCCACAAAATATGCCATGCTTCGGTTTTGCCGTTCGGCTCACTATAAAGGAGTTGAGTAGTCTCGTCGTCGGGATGAAGGTGAATCGGCAGTCGACTCGAAGCCATCAATGAACTTCTGTAGAATACAGGAGAGCGAGACTTTAGTATCGCTGACTTGAGGGGTGCAGTCTTAAAAAACATCAATCTCAGTGGTGCAATCCTACATGGGGCGATGTTGGATGAAGCAAATTTGCAACAAGCAAATCTCAGCCGGACTGACTTAAGCGGAGCTACACTCAACGGTGCAAATTTAACAGGAGCTAATTTAAGCAAAGCCGATTTGAGTGATGCAATTCTTGATAATGCAATATTAGAAGGTGCAATTCTTGATGAAGCCGTTTTAAATCAGGCCGATCTCAAAGCTGCTAACTTAGAACAGGCGATTCTTAGTCAGGCTGACATCCGTGAAGCTAATTTGAGTGAAGCTAATTTGTCAGCAGCAGATTTGAGCGGGGCAGATTTAGCGATCGCGGATTTGCATCAGGCAAATCTGCACCAAGCTGCATTAGAAAGAACAAATCTCACCGGAACTAATTTAGAAGATGCCAATTTAGAGGGGACTATTTTAGAGGGCGGCGATAACAATCTTGCAACCTAAGTTATGTTAAGGGCTGAGTAAACAAATGAAGAATCAATTGGGGTGCCATAACTAGCCCTAGCCCCCGTGAACCACCTGTAATTAGTACAGTTTTACCGTCCAAAAAATTGTTTTATATTGAAGCTGGTTTTTAGCGATCGCTACGCCCGTCGTTGGCGTTCGCGTTAGCGTCTCTGAAAGAGAAGCCTCTCGCAGAGAAGGCATCGCACCTTTTGTCCAACCTCACAAAATCGCGTTGCTCCCAGAGCGGTATTACCTCAGATGTTATTTCCAATATTAATGATGCTGGTAAATACTTTCTACAGGTCGAGCAATTCAAAGATAGCACTAACTACACTTTGAGTTTTAACTAGTTCACCACCCCCTTTGCTTCAGTTTAGGCATCGGGAGTGGTGAGTAGTACTTGAAAATATTGTACGGCAATGCTTTCAAGGGTATGCAAATGATGCAAGTGGCAAAAAGTTATACCTGAACTTTACCGCTTCATTGCATAAATTATAACTGTATCGATCAAATATTTCAACAAAATTGATGTTGAAGATTTTTTAAGCTTCCTTCGGGGAAGGGATTTAGGCACAGATGTATGTCTGTGGGGTTCTATCGTCGGTTGATGAAGTGAAGTGTAACAAGTGACGAGTGAAAACTCATAAATTAGCGATCGCTTAAAGACTACCAGAAACATCCAGTTAATCATAAGAAACCTCTGAATTACCAGAGGTTTTTTCGTATCAATATATACAAGTTTTTTGTGTGGCAAAAGTTTGCCAAAGCGATCGCTTTGACGCAAGCTTTCACCTGCTTCTTCACATATCCAAGGCTTACGCACTCAGATTCCTTAACCCTATTAAAAAGTTGGCTCTAGAAATTCTCCCATTAAAAAGCTACAGTGTACACGCAAGTCTCTTGATGCATCGACCTGCAATGCCAATGCATCGACCTGCAATGCCAATACATCGACCTGTAATGTTAATGCATCGACCTGCAATGCTTATGCATCGACCTGCAATGTTAATGCATCGACCTGCAATGCTTATGCATCGACCTGCAATGCTTATAAAAATTAACTCACTCTACGTTACGCAGCAACTCTAAAAGACTTGCGTGTAGACAGTAGCCTTTTTAAGGCCTGCTCGGAGGAATCTAAGTTTTAGACTTTAGTGCGTAAGTCTTAACATCCCTTATTTCATCAAACTCATTCTCAATTACGCCAATGGTGAGTCATAAGACTTTTTATGACTAAACAATACAAAACACTTGAAATTTACTTGAACAAACACCTAACTATAGAAGTCTTTTTCATGCTGTGTTTATTGAAAAAACAGTTTAATTTAGATTCATAGATAAACAACAAGTTCTGAACAAGGCAAGCACACAACCAAACAGCTAAGGCTCTCTTGAAAATAATAAATAATATTTATTTTCATCAAACTATAAGCCACTACGTTCCAGTAAATATCGAGTCAAATCGAACTTTTACATCTGTGCAAACCACAACTTAATCTGAACTTGACCGCATCACAATCAACATCTAAAGGACAAAAAAATGGCACTTTTCGATCTTGGTACACTCGGTAGCACTCCTGTTGTTAAGAATAACTTTGATTTAACTACATCTGATACAACGGATGTCTTTCAGTTCAAAACCACCAGTGGCAAAAATATCAACCTGTCTCTGACAGACATTAGCGCGGGTGATGATGCCGATATCCGGCTGTTTAAGGATTCTAACCTTAACGGTGTATTGGATGACTTCGACCGAAAAGTTGGAATTGTTTCCAATCACGGAAGCAACCAAGATGAGGCGATTAACTTTAAAACTAGCCCAGGTACTTATTTTGCGGAAGTATCTCGCTTTGCTCCAGGTAGTTCAGGCAATGTCAGTTACGATTTAGCCTTATCTGCAACTGAACCTGCTGGAACTTTTCCGATTTCAGCTAGTTCTAGCAACCTTCTACCTAAAGAATTTGTACTTGGTGACTTGTCAGGTAATATCACTCGTACAGGTAACGTCAATAACCAGAATACTACTGATGTTTACAGCTTCTCTTTGGGATTTCGTCAGGGTGTCGACATCAGATTGGAAGGGTTAAGCACCGATGCTGATATCCGGGTGATTCGAGATTCTAACAACAATCGTATCGTCGATGCAGGTGAGGTAATTGCCAGCTCTAATAATGGAGGTATTACTTCAGAACTGATTTCCAACATTAGTGTACGTGGTGACTACTTCTTGCAGGTAACTGAATTCACTGGCGCCACTAACTACAACGTGACTTTTAACCAGTTCTCTGTCCCTGCTTAAGTTTAGGCATTAGCAGTGGTGAGTAGTACTTGAAAGTTTTGTACGGCAATGCTTTCAAGAGTATGCAAATGATGCAAGCGGTACAAATCCATACCTGAATACCGCTTGCATTTCTCAATTTATCTCTGCACGGTTCAAATATTTGCATAAATATTATGAATAAAACATTACAACTAGGCGATGTCTACGACGGGCGTAGCGGCAGCGCCATCTTACCGCCAGAAATTATCCCCTTTTTAGCAAGTTACAATCTAATCCCGCAATTGTTATCTCAGAGCATTATTGAATTAGCGATCGCACCAATTACCTGCACCCAAGCCGAAACAACTCAGGCTCTAGAGCAATTTTATCAGCTTTGGGATTTAAACAGCGAAGAAAAAATCCAAGATTGGTGTTTGCGTTACGGTTTAACTCAAGAACAATTAGAACTTTTCGCCACCCGCAAGCTGAGAGTCGAAAAGTTCAAGCAAATAACTTGGGGACATCAACTAGAATCTTACTTTCTCAAATACAAAAGACATTTTGATAAAGTGATTTATTCTTTAATTCGGACTGATAGCAGAGGAACTGCTAACGAGCTATTCTTCCGAATTACAGAAGGGGAACAATCATTTTCTGAGTTGGCGCGTGAATATTCTCAAGGGCCAGAAGCTGATACAAATGGCATCATCGGCCCAGTAGAACTTGGTATGATCGCTCCCAATTTTGCTCAATTACTTTGCACAAGTCAAGTGGGTATAGTTCAACCACCCGTACCCTTTGGAGACTCATGGATAATTATACGCGTGGAAAAGCTTATAACTGCCCAGTTGGACGATTTTATGCGCCAACGATTGCTGCAAGAGAATTTTGAAACTTGGTTTCAACAGCAACTAAATCAACTATCACCAGAAGAAAAAGCCTGGATGGGAATCAACACCAAACCAGCACAGCCTCAAGAAGTGAAGGCTGCTTAAAAATTATTAAAATCGGGTGCAAGATGATGACAAATACAACCATTGATATTCAAGAATATATTGCCGATCTGTTTCCTTTCAATTATCTGCCAGCAAATGTTTTAGAAAATTTGCTCGACAAGGTGCAATTTTGTCGTTATCGCATCGGGCAGGTAATAGTAACCAGTGAAGCTATGCCCAATTGGATTAGCATTATTTACCAAGGACAAGCGCGTTTATTAACCTACAATTCCCAAGGACAAAATCCGGCGACACTGAAGTTAATTTCACAAGGAGAGGTTTTGGGTTGGGTAAGTTATATGCGGGGTATTGCTTGTGAAACTGCGATCGCTTCTACTGAAGTTATCGCTATTAATCTACCTATTGCTGGTTTTCTAACTTTACTCAAGCAAGAAGAGGCTTTTGTCCACGCCTTGCAAAATGAAATTACTCTTTTAGAAGTGCATGAACTGCTTACCGAAGAACTCAGCCGTCGCGCAGATGGTCGCAGGAATTTGGTTAAGCTTGCCCAAGCTGCAACTGAAGTTGCGATTATCCAAACAATTCCTGCACGCAAAGTTTTTCACCAGCAGTTAGATTCAGAATTTTTGTGGTTAGTCAGCAGTAATTTTGATGCTGAGTTCCCTGTGGGGAGTCGCTTAGAGTTGGATGAACTCAATCCCAAGCTGAAATTTAATACAAATATGCGTTTGGTGGGATTGCCCAAATCAATATTTAGAGAAAATCTCGCTTCTCCTACACCAAAAACACTCTTACCCGCAGAAATTCCCTACGCCTCAGAAATTACTGTCACAGAAGCACCAGCAGCCAAGGGCAAACAAAAGAAGTTTCCTTATATCAAAGGCAGAGGGCCGCTGGATGCAACACTAGCTTGCTTCCAGATGTTGAGCCAATACTTTAACATCTCCTGGCGCAGAGATACATTGCAGCGAGTGTTGACCAAGCAGCACGAACAAAAAGGTGTTATATCTCTGCAATTTTGCGCCGCCGCTGCCGAGTTGATGGGGTTGACAACACAGATGGTAAAAGTTCCCGCTACCGCAGTCGGACGCTTGCAATTACCAGTAATGATTTCTTGGCAAGATAGTTTTGCAATTATTTATAAAAATAGCGATCGAGAGTTACTCATTGCCGTTCCAGAGATGGGACTACTGCGCTACAAACTCCGAGACTTTGCGGAAAACTGGGGGGCTGAAGGAGAAGTTCTGCTGCTGCAAACCACCAAAAATACTCCCAAGGCGCGGTTTAGTTTGAGTTGGTTTGTACCCTCACTGCGGCGCTATCGCAAGGTGTTAATTGAAGTACTAATTGCTTCCATTGTTATTCAACTGTTTGGGCTGGTAAATCCCCTCGCCACACAGGTGATTATTGATAAAGTACTGGTTGGTAACAGTCCTGATACCCTGGAAGTTTTTGGCATCTTTTTGCTAGTAGTAGCAGTCATCGAAGCAATACTCACCAGTATCCGCACTCATTTATTTACAGATACCACTAACCGAATTGACCTCGCCCTTGGTTCTGAGGTGATTAATCACCTGTTGCGTCTGCCATTATCTTATTTTGAACGCCGCCCTGTAGGAGAATTGGCAACGCGAATTCACGAACTGGAAAATATTCGTTCTTTTTTAACTGGTACAGCCCTGACTGTAGTGATGGATGCTGTATTTTCAGTGGTCTACATTTTAGTGATGGCGATTTACAGCCCAGTGTTGACATTAGTTGCTTTGGCAACAGTACCGCTGTTTGGCTTGCTCAACTTGATGGTATCACCTGTGATGCGCCGACAACTGCAAGAAAAAGCTGAGTGCAATGCCGAGACGCAATCTTATTTAGTGGAAGTGATGGGGGGAATGCAGACAGTCAAGGCGCAAAATTTAGAAATGCGATCGCGTTGGCAATGGCAAGAACGCTATGCTCGTTATATTAGCGCAGGTTTCAAAACAGTCTCTACCCAAACTACTGCCGGTTCTGTTAGCAGTTTTCTCAACAAGTTTTCTAGTATGTTAGTGCTGTGGGTGGGAGCTTTTCTCGTCCTCAATCAGCACCTAACCCTGGGACAACTCATCGCTTTCCGCATCCTAGCTGGTTATGTCACCAGTCCCTTGTTACGCCTAATGCAACTTTGGCAGAATTTCCAAGAAACCGCTCTATCTCTGCAACGCCTTGCTGATATTTTAGACACTCCCCAAGAAGTAGAAATCGGTAACTGTCAAAATATCCTTATGCCCAGTATTCAAGGTAGCGTCCGCTTTGAAAATCTCAGCTTCAGTTTCGCGGAACACGGGCCGATGCAACTATGCAATATTAACTTAGACTTTGCTGCTGGCTCCTTTGTGGGAATTGTTGGTCAAAGCGGTTCCGGTAAAAGCACACTGCTAAAATTATTACCCAGGCTTTACGAACCCAAGTCCGGCAAAATCTTGATTGATGACTATGATATCAGCAAGGTAGAACTTTATTCTTTACGCCGTCAAATTGGTATGGTGTTACAAGATACCTTACTATTCGATGGCACAATCCGCGAAAACATTGCCTTGGGATATCCTGATGCTAGCGATGAAGAAATTATTACTGCTGCCAAGATAGCTTATGCCCACGACTTTATTATGTCTTTGCCCAGTGGTTATAACACCCGTGTCGGCGAGCGAGGTTCGGGACTCTCTGGAGGACAACGGCAACGAGTAGCGATCGCTCGTACTGTCTTGCAAAACCCGCAATTACTGATTTTGGATGAAGCTACCAGCGCCTTAGATTACAATGCCGAAGCCCAAGTTTGCCGTAACTTAGCATCAGCTTTTCGAGATAAAACAGTGTTTTTCATTACTCACCGCCTCAGCACAATCCGCCATGCCGATGTCATTTTGATGATGGATGGAGGTGCTGTGGTAGAACAGGGAACTCATGAAGAATTGATGGCGCTCAAAGGTTATTACTACTGTTTGTATCAGCAACAGGAGGCGAAAGTGTAGGCAGGGGGCAGGGGGCAGGAGGCAGGAGGCAGGAGGCAGGGGGAAATATTATTGCTTTAACTTTTGAACTTGGAACTTCGACCTTTGAACTCGGAACTTCGACCTCTGAACTCGGAAGTTCCACCTCTGAACTCGGAACTTCGACCTTTGAACTCGGAACTTCGACCTTTGAACTCGGAAGTTCCACTTCTGAACTCGGAACTTCGACCTTTGAACTCGGAACTTCGACCTTTGAACTCGGAAGTTCCACTTCTGAACTCGGAACTTCGACCTTTGAACTCGGAACTTCGACCTTTGAACTCGGAAGTTCCACCTCTGAACTCGGAACTTTGCCCTTTGAACTCGGAACTTCGACCTTTGAACTCGGAACTTTGCCCTTTGAACTCGGAACTTCGACTTTTGAACTCGGAATTTCAATCTTAGAACTCGAAATGTCGAGATTATAACTTGGAAACTCAGGCTTAAAACATAGAACGCAACACTTTTATTTATGAATATTCAATATAAATTCGATCAACCAGTACTTTTACAACAAACTCCTACTTGGTCACGAGCGATCGCTTGGACTATTATCGGAGTTAGCGCCTTCACCGTAATCTGGGCCTCAGTCTTCCAAATTGATGAATCAATTCATGCGACTGGCAAGTTAGAACCAAAGGGTGCAGTCAAAGAAATTCAGGCTCCGATTCATGGTGTTGTCAATGAGATTCTAGTCAAAGATGGTCAGCGAGTCAAAAAAGGTGAAACACTCGTTACCCTAGAAAAAACTTCTTCGGAGGCGGAGTTAACTTCATTAAAGCAAAGTCGAGCGGCTCAATTGCTGGCGAAACAGGCGCTAGAGCAAGAAAATGATTTCTATCGCCGTCAGCTTCAAGGGAACATATCACTACAGGAAGTGGCACAGCAAACTGCTCTGTTGAAAATTAAACCAGAACTTGCCTTTTTGACCAAGAGCCGAGCCGCGATTATTGCCGAAAACCAGTTGTACCGGACACAATTAAACGGTGCGACTGCTGGAAGTTCTCTCACAAGAGAGCAACAGTTACGCTTGCGAAATCGCCAAATAGAATTAGAATCGCGTTTAGCCACAGCTAATTTAGAAACGGGACAGACACAACAGCAATTTTTCCAGACTCAGGCAGAATTAAGTAGCGCTAAAGAGTTGCTGACAATTAATAAACAAATTCTCCGCAAGTTTGAACCTCTAGCGCAGCAGGGGGCGATTTCCCAGGTGCAGTACTTAAAACAACAGCAGGATGTCAGCACTAAACAAGCAGAAGTAATCCGATTGAATCGGGAACAGCAGCGATTACAATTAGCGATCGCACAGTCAAATGAAAAATTTCGCAATACTGCGGCTGTGTCTCAAGAAGACTTACTTGCCAAAATTACAGATAATGACAAAAACATTGCCGGAATTGACAGCCAATTAACCAAGGTAATTGTAGATAATCAAAAACGCCTCTATGAAATTAACGGTCAGATTGGAGAGATTGATAGTAAATTAACTCAGGCAGAACAAACCCTGAAATATCAGAAAATTACCGCACCCGTAGATGGAACCGTCTTTGAACTCAAAGCCAAAACAGCCGGATTTGTAGTGAATTCCAGCGAACCGCTTCTGAAACTCGTTCCTAGTGATAACTTGGTTGCTAACGTCTACATCACCAACCGCGACATCGGCTTTGTCAAAGAAGGACAACAAGTGGATGTGAGAATTGATTCCTTTCCCTTCCAAGAGTATGGTGATATCAAAGGCGAACTAGTTGAGATTGGCTCTGATGCCCTACCTCCAGACCAAGTTTATAATTTCTGGCGTTTTTCCGCAAAAGTCCGCTTACATGGGCAAAAGTTACTGATTAATCAGCGTCAAATTCCATTGCAATCAGGGATGTCTATTGATGCTAATGTGAAATTGCGTCAGCGCACAATTATGAGTATCTTCACTGATTTCTTAGTGCAAAAGACTGAAAGCTTAAAGTCTCTGCGCTGAACAAAATCTTTTTTAACAGCAATTTTCAAGCGTGAAACCCAGCATCTCATAAGTATGTGCGATCGCCTATTTCTGGAGCGCCTGTTGAAAAGTCTTGATCGCCTCTACGTGATTCACCATATTCATGCAACGTAACAACAAATCCAGATCGATTCCTTTCACCTCTTCACTACTAGAAACCTTTTCATAGTGAAGTGTATTGCCTTCTCCCCGCAGATGATAGACTTCTAACACACCATCTTCCCAAAACCACACTTCCTTAATCTTCAGCCGCTTGTATGCGTCCAGTTTGTTGATGCCACCACTAGAAAATACCACCTCGATCGCCAGATCGGGTAGCATCCGACCGGGAGAAAGTTTATAAGATTTATCTGCCTCTCGCTTGACGGCGACTGTTTCACTTTCCAGAGTCATTGAGCCAGTTGGAGTGAAGTCGAACCCTGTCATGAGCAGATAAAGCTCTAACAAAGCACCGATCCTTTCTTTAACGGTTTCGTGTGGTTCTCCAGGCATTCGTCGTATTTCCAGAATTCCATTCAGAAAAGAGAGCCGATATCCTGGACGGTCTAACAATTGCTCAACTGCTTTGAACTCTCTCCAGGTCATTCCCTCAAATAGAAGAGGTGATTCTTTTTTTGGTGTTGCTATCGTTGCTGGGGTCATTTGAGTCTCCAGTTTATTTCCAGATTAGAAATAATCAGGTTTGGAGGGCGATCGTTTCATTATTCTACTTGCATTGAGAGATGCGATCGCGATCGAAAGTGCTTGTTTTATCCTTACATTTCTAGCTTCCGGCCAACCATATACCACAAACCCACAGCATAGCGGATGTAATTGAGTTCTGTAAAACCTGCTTTCGCAAACTCATACTCGAAGTTGAAATGGATAAAGTCATCCAACCACGGTTCTTGAAAAGAAGCACTGAGGGCGTATTCACCCCGATAGGTGTCAGCATATAGTACCCAACCTCCAGGTTTGGTGATCCGGTACATTTCCTTAAGAATCTTAGGAGTCCACTCTTTAGGTGTCTCGTGAAAGAGTAGTGATGATGTGACAAGATCGAAGGAGTTGTCAGGGTAGCCAGTGTTACGAGCGTCCACCTGCTCGAACGATGCCCGCTCACTCAATCCAGCTTTGTTAAATTTGTGCTGACTAATCACCAGCATATAAGGTGAAACATCAGTAATGCGAAAAGTGGCCTGTGGAAACCGCTGTGCCAGTGCCAGCGCTCCACCAGCCGTACCTGCACCAAGCTCTAGCACCGTCTCAATTTGAGCGTCTTGAGGAATTAGTTCAGCCATGTTCTCGCGCAACTGCTGACAACTAACATTATGGCTGAGGGGAATAATGGCATCCATCACAGCATCCCAAGCTAAACACGACTGAGGGTTAGTGTAGGAATCAGTTGACCCATGAATGGGAGCGTGGATATAGTCAGGATAATATTCATGCTCAGTATGGTAGTCTTTGAGTTCCTCTTCCCAATTAATCGAGGCATATTCCTGCATTACTGAGGGCATGGCTGCGGTGACGCGTTGAATTATCTCGGTTCGATACGCTTGTTTTTTTTCTGCGTTCCATCTCGGCATAATCATCTCCTACTTACACTCGTTACTGGTGTTCCTAGATTCCAATCGGGGAACGAGAAATAAACTGCAAATATAATAGAGCAATACTCCAGACAGTTTTTAATTGAGCCAATTTACATATAGCTATCGATCCTTTAGGGTGCTGGTTAAAACAAACAAGCACTCCTTACGATAGCTATATGTAAATTGTACAGAGTACGTTACGCTGTCGCTAACCCTCTCTACATTTATTGGAGTATTGGAGAATTTATTTTTTGACATTCCTTAAGACCTGAAAATGGCAGGCGGAAATGAAGTTAACTGTTTAAATTTAAGTAAATACTGAAAAAAGTTTGAAAAATTCCGCTAAAGTCTTATTTAAAACAAACTTTATTCTTTTTACAAATGAATATAGAAGAAGCGCTAGTAATTTTAGATACATTTCTTGAACATGGCTTAAGTGATGTTCAAGAAATCATATTTCGTAAAGCTTGGGAAGGACAAACTTATCCAGATATTGCCGAAAGCTGTGGTTACGATGCCAATTATATAAAAGATGTTGGTTCTAAGTTATGGAAGCTACTTTCACAAGCTTTCGGGGAGGAAGTGACAAAAAGTAATTTTCGCTCAGTATTGAGACGGCGAGCGCAAAATAGCGTTATCTCAGAAAAACTACAACCTGTGCCAGCAGTCTTGAGACAGTCTCAGCCAACAAGCAGAGCCAAAGATGGGATATCAGCGTCTTCTTTGGTAATCGAAAAACAAGACGAGAGAAAAACCCCAGTCTCTAATCCCGACTTTTTAGAAAATCCTGGTGGTTCAGTACCCCTAAATTCCTTTTTTTACATAGAACGTCCGCCAATTGAAGAACGCACCTATACCGAAATCAATAAACCTGGAAGCCTAATCAGAATCAAAGCCCCCAGCAAAATGGGAAAAACATCCCTAATGCACAGGATTCTTACTCATACCAAACAGACTGGGGTACACACTGTACAGATTGGTTTACAGAGGGCAGATAGTCAAGTTTTCACTAGCTTAGAAAAATTCTTACGCTGGTTTTGTGCTAACGTCAGTCGGCAGTTGAACCTAGAAATCAGACTAGATGATTATTGGGATGAGGATATTGGTAGCAAAGTTAGCTGCACATTGTATTTACAGGAGTATTTGCTAGAAAAAATCGACGCTCCGGTAGTCTTAGCTTTGGATGAAGTGAATCGAATTTTTGAGTATCCAGAAATCTCTAGAGACTTTCTGCCGCTACTGCGTTCTTGGTATGAAGATGCTTCCGAATTAGAAATCTGGCAAAAACTGCGATTAGTAGTAGTTCATGCCACGGAAGCTTATATCCCGTTAGATATTAATCAATCACCTTTCAATGTGGGGCTGCCGATTAAGTTACCAGAATTTAGTTTAGAGCAGATGCAGGATTTGGCAGTGCGTCATGGATTGGATTGGGCTAAAGGTGAGAAAGGATTGGAAAAGCTGGCTCCGCTACGAGCAATGATTGGCGGTCATCCTTATTTAGCTCGTCTGGCTCTTTATAACCTGGGAAATCAAACAGTAACCCTAGAGCAGCTATTACAAGAGGCTCCCACAATCGCTGGTATTTATAGCAACTATTTACGGCATCATCTAGCCAATCTCCAAGAACATCCAGAACTTGCGATCGCACTCAAACGGGTAGTTACCTCTCCCACAAGTGTACAACTAGAAGCGATCGCTGCCTATAAATTAGAAAGTATGGGTCTGGTAAAACTTGAAGGAAATCAGGCAATGCCTAGCTGTGATTTGTATCAGCTATATTTCCAAGAGCAATTAACCTAAACGCTATGAATAAGTACGAATATCAAATTGGCGGTAGTCTCAAAGTCGATGCTCCTAGCTATGTAGAACGGCAGGCTGACTTTGAACTTTATAATGCTTTAATTCAAGGCGAATTTTGTTATGTATTTAGTTCCCGACAAATGGGGAAATCTAGCTTGCGATTACAAACAAGACACCGATTAGAACAAGCAGGCTACAGTTGTGCATCTATCGACATGACTCGCATCGGCAACGGTAATATTACTCCTGCTCAATGGTATAAGGGCATAGTAGTTGACTTATTAAGGAGCTTTAATCTCTTTAGCAAAGTTAATATAAAAGCCTGGTGGTCGGAGCGTGAAGATTTACCTGCATTACAGCGATTGAGCCAGTTTGTTGAAGACATTTTGTTAGTTGAACTAAAAACTGAAAAAATATTTATTTTTATTGATGAAATTGATAGTGTTTTAGGTTTAAATTTTCCGGTAGTCGATTTTTTTACTTTAATTCGCTCCTGCTACAATCAACGAGCCGAAAATCCCGAATATAACCGTCTAACTTGGGCGCTGTTCGGAGTCGCAACCCCTTCAGATTTGATTGCCGATCGCAACTGTACCCCATTTAATATTGGTAAATCTATTGAACTGCACGGCTTTAATTTATCGGAAGTTCAGCCATTAGCGGCAGGTTTAGAAAGTAAAGTAGCTAATCCGATGGCAGTTCTCAAAGAAATTTTAGCTTGGACAAATGGGCAGCCATTTCTAACTCAAAAGCTATGTCAGATAGTAGTGCAAGAAAGAACCTGTGGAAGTAAAAATGTTGAAGATCACAGAAGTATAGAAGTTGATGAGCGTTATAAATTGGATAACCATTTACCGATTATTAATCAACATCTGATAAATTTTTATTACCAATTCCCCTTATTAATTTTAGAAAAACTAGTGCAAACCCATATTATTGAGAAATGGGAAGCCAAAGACGATCCAGAGCATTTGAAAACAATCCGCGATCGCTTGCTGAGAAATGAGCAGCGTGCTGGAGGTTTGCTAGGACTTTACCAGCAAATTTTACAAGGGATTCAGATAGCTAGTGATGATGGAGAAGAACAAATAGAACTGCTGTTATCGGGCTTAGTAACCAAGCAGCAAGGGCAACTAATAGTAAAAAATCGGATTTATGAAGAGGTTTTTAACCAAACTTGGGTAGAAAAACAATTAGCAAAATTACGACCTTACTCCCAAGCATTCAACGCTTGGGTAATCTCAGGACACAGTGATAATTCCCGACTATTACGCGGGACAGCTTTACATGAAGCTCTAGCTTGGTCGCAAGGCAAAAGCTTGAGTGATTTAGATTATCAGTTTTTAGCAGCTAGCCAAGAATGCGATCGGCGAGAAGTTGAGACATGGTTAGAAGCAGAACGAACTAAAGAAGTTAAAGCTAGACTAGTTCAAGAGCAAAAAGCAGCTAGATTTCAAAGATTATTTTTTATAGGCGCGTTCGGTTGGGCATTAATAGTTGTTTTAGGATTGGGAATGGTGACTTTCGAGTATAAAAAGCACTGTTCAGTGACTTCAAAGCAATTACTAGATCAACCTTGAACTGAACACAAAATAATTCTACTCATGAAAAATTACTCAATTTAGGTGGCAGCCGTTATATTACTCTTGAATATGCTCAAACAGAATTTTGAGATATTTATCTAGAGATTTAGCAGGTGTTTCTTTTCTCCACGCGGCAGTCGAGCGCCCATAGCGGATCGGATGGTGGAGCGGCATAAACACAACTTTGGAATGAGGTAGGGAGGCTCCTTCTTTCGGCATCACTGAGACCTTGCGGGGCTACAAAAAGGGCTAGGATGCAGATAAAATAAGCCTCATAGCCCTCTCCCCTTGCTGGTAGTACTTACGCTTATTAGGATTTAGTGTCAATAATTTGGCGACTAATTCATAAGAATTTTCCATAAAATTGACCCAGTTAGATCCATATAATCCAATATAAAAACTACTATGTCGTCGAACAATCCGCCCAGATTCTTTAATTCGTCCGACATATTTTTGAACACCCATACGTTTAATTTTTTGACCAGATATAGTTGCAGCGGTATAGGCAAGTGAGATTAATAATATTAATGAAATTAGCCGTTGTCCTGATACATTAGTATCTTCTAAGTTGTAACCACCACTCTTAAAATCTCTAAACATCTCTTCAATATCAAACCGTTTTTTATAAGCTTTAATACTCGCCTCTAAAGTATCAAAATTAGTGAGAATAAACGCTTTTAACTATGGGAAACCATATTTCTTCAACATTTATGTAATTCAGAGATAAAAAACGTTGAATCTTTTTTCTTCTACTCTCAAACAATATTGGAATAGGTAAAGCTGTAGCCAATGTCTCAAGGCTTACAGTTTTAATAGATTGTAATAAATTTATCAGGATTTTTAGTAATAAATATTCTGCACGTCCCAATTCTCGCTTGAGGTTTGTTTCGTAGAATTCTGGTAACATTATCATTAAATAGAGCTTATTGAGAATTAATGCTCTTTTTCTTTTACCATAAATTGCTACACTACTTGCCATATATCTATTCCAGGGTATTTTGTCTCCCCTCAAGCCTTGTTCCCAGTCTAAAGACTGGGAACGACTTTTAAGAGGCTCTGCCTCTGGTCAAGAAAGAGGAGGCGGAGCCTCGCAAAATGGTTTCCCAGCCTGGAGGCTGGGAACGAGGCAAAATTACGATTTTAGTAGCCTTTTTGGAGACGGCTTTTACCGCATTTGGCATGATGATTTTACACGGGTTTCTGAGTCTAAAACAGGTGTTTAAAGCCGTCTCGAACAATGCGATCGCTATCCTCAAAACTTTGAAATGTCATAGTTACTCACACCAGAAATTGCGGTTTATATGAATTCGCCAACAGAGTCTTAACCCTCCCTAATAATCTGGGTTTTTTCCTCTCTTTTTGCAAAATTGGGATGCTCCCGTTTTCTGGCGATATTTTTTGTCATGTTACTATTAAGTCTAAACCTTATATGTTTACCCATAGCTAAGACCGCGAAAAAAGAGATGAAAGTGATAATGTTTGCTATCACAGTCTCAGTAGGAATCTCAGCAATCATAGGATTGCTCTGGGCAATAATTTATCTACTGTATAGCCAAAATATTCAAATAAATCTCAACTTATTCTTATACTCATTTTTGGGAGGATTGCTTGGTGGAATCGTTGGTGTTTTTATTGGTCATTTAGTTGGTTCGAGGGAATATAAAGAAGCCACAGGTGGTTTATTTATTGGCGGTGAAGGCATAGTCTGGTTCTGTTGGATTTTTCTTTTCTGGATTATAGGCATTATTGAAGGAGCAGTTTTAGGAGGATTGATTTTCATCAGATTTTATTCATAATCCGTTCTGGATAAATACGTGTTTTTAGCTCTATTCGTGCGTATTTTTTGATTTTTTGTCTAATTCAAGCTGTTATGTGTTTAACTAGGAACTTTTACGGTTCATAATACTATACATATATAAATGAAAACTCAAAGTGTCATAGCAATCGTAACGATTCCAACAGTAATTTTAGGAATGCTTGGAGCGATTTGGGCAATATTTTATTTCAGATATACCCCAAATATTCAGGCAAGTTTGGAATTGTTTTTTTACTTCTTGTGTGCCGGTTTAATTGCTGGAATAGTTGGTCTAATTATTGGTTTTTTATTTAAGTCGATACTTTATTAAAGTATCAGCTTTGCAACGGACATTATTAGAAGGTTTTTTGAGAGAGAGTACGCTACTAGTACTTATCTGTTCATGCCCAAATAGCATTTAGAATAAACCCTCTATCTCAGCAAATTTCCGCAAGCGTGGTAGACACTGCCGTTGATAGAAACTGCTTAATGTCGCAATTGACAGCCCAAAGTCTTTAGATAATTCTTTCCAGCTAACTTCCGGGGGTAAGCGTTTGAGAATTAATACCTGACAATTTACGTCTGGACGCCCTTTAATGTGAGTACTACGTAGTTCCATATCCGAGTCTGTCTCCACCCATATCTCCAGGTTTTCCAAAATGGGAGGTGCTTGGGGGGTAGCTGGTATATTATCTATCGGGTCAATAGTTTCACCAATCTCACCCGACTTAGACTGATGAACCCTAAAGGAGACTGTTGTGGCTTTTTCCCGGTTTTGGTTGAGATAAAAATCTTGTAGTCTGCGTTTTAGGTAAGCATCTAGCCAATTAATCACGCTACCTTGAGTGGAGTCATAGGCTTGACCTGTCAGACCATCACAAACGTTGCGGCAGAAATACAACCAAGTTTGTTGCAGTGCGTCTTGATAGTAGGGGGTATTTTCCTTCCAGAGTTTACCTTCTGTCAAACGAATGATTTGCGTGAGCAACTTCTGACGTTGATGGCTTCCAGGTGGATGTCTACGGGCTTGGGCAACTAAGGATGTTAGCTGTTCATTTAGATGCTCCTTAACTGAGGTGCTAGACAACAGATGCTTGACTTCTTGGTTTACTGGTAGTGAATGACTCTGAATGTCTAAATCAGTAGTAACATCTGCTACAGTAAAAGAATTGTTGCTTACCTCACCAGTTTTAACAGCAATGCTATCCATATTTCCTTGCTCACAGACCTGAATACAACGATAAATTGCTTCTTCAGGCGGGATGAAATCTTGGTTTATAGTATTTTTTAGCATTTTATTTTCTTTCCTCAAATTTATTTATTCTGGATACTTTGCAAGCTTGATGCAGTACCCAAGCCGCTCTTTGCTTGATTTTTGATGCTGTCATTATCTGTCAGATATTAGAGGTAATAACAGCATGGTTGCAATGGGCAATACCCTTTTGCTCACCGACTCCACTCAATCCACATAATCAGCTTAGTAGGAGGACATAATTAAATGTAAAATGCAAACCAGAAGAACTTGTTGCTGTTGGGGTTTTCCCTTCTGCCTCTACTTATTAGACGTTCTTGAGGTTTTGGATTGAAGTTTACTTTGACCATACCTTTAATTTAAGTGAATTACTCACTTTTAACAGTATGAAAAAGTCATAATTTGTCAGGATTTTTGCCGTCAAACTTTTATTAATTTATGTAAAAAATGTCGGTAACGTCAGAAAAAATTTTTCCCACCTGTGTTAGCAGTTTTGGATTAGAAGCCTTAACTAAAGGTATCTTTCAGCAATCTCAGACTACTTATACATTTACAGAATTTTTGATCCAAGCTACTTTATTTGCTTGTTGAAATGGTGTTAGTTGGAGGTGAGATCGCGGACACTAGCACAATGATACTCCTGTCCGTTTAACTCTAGATAATTGACAGTTATTTCCACGGCTATGTCCTGACCATCTTGGGTTCGTTGGCTAGACTCAAAAGTAAGAGAGGCTTTTTCTCTAACGTCCTGCCAGTGCGATCGCCAAGCAATCGTCGAAAAATTTGGATTTATATCGTAAACAGTCATGGTCAGCAATTGTGCGCGGGAGTAGCCAAGATGACGACAGGCGGCTTCATTCACGTAAACAAGCTGGGCATCCGAATTGACAAAAAAGATAGAATCCTTAAATTTGTCTAGATAAAACTGACTGAGGCGCAGTTCTGATTCTGCTTTTTGGCGATCGCTAATTTCCTGTTGCAAAAGGATATTTTGCTGGGTCAGTTGTTTTTGCAACCTTCGGATAGTCAAGTTATTTTCTACACGCGCAAAAACCTCTTCTTCACTAAAAGGTTTGGTAATATAATCCACTCCCCCGACAGCAAAAGCTTTAACTTTGTCAAAAACTTCATCCAAGGCGCTAATAAAAATCACTGGAATGTCGCGGGTTTTCTCTGAGGCTTTCAAATGTTGACAGACTTCATAACCATTCATTTCTGGCATCATGATGTCAAGCAAAATTAAATCGGGCGGTGCAGCTTGTGCTGTTTTCAAAGCCGTTTGTCCGTTAATAACTCTCCGAATTTCATAGCCAACCTGAGTTAGCATAGCGGATAAAAGTCGCAAATTATCAGGTGTATCATCAACAACAAGAATATTTGCTTTTGTTAGCTGAACTTGATGGTTATCCATATTTATTAGAACTAATTTATTAAAAAAGAATTCAGGAATCAGAAATCAGAATTCAGAGGATGTTTGAAAAGTTTTCTTCTCGGTAACAAAACGTTCTAGATCCCCCTAAATCCCCTTTAAAAAGGGATACTTTGATTCCGGTTCCCCCCTTAAAAAGGGGGGCTAGGGGGGATCAGTTAGTGCCTAAAATCACAGCCAACCACCTTTCAAACAACCTCTCAGAATTTAATTAAAGTCCGACTGGTGAATGGGTTTAAGATCCCCACCAAATCTTCTGGTGCATTCGCTACACTAAGATTTAGCGATGTTTAATTAGTGACGTATCTTATATCAAGTCTGGCTAATTAGTTATGATTTCCACAGTCATTGCACCCCACGAGCCAGATGCGTTTAATAAGTAATCAAGCAGACATCATATCAATCCCCCACTTTCTTGTTCTCACTCCTAAATTCTGAATTTTGAATTTTGAATTTTGACTTCTAAATTTTGATTCAAAAATCATTTTTTACGATTGTGTTAAATCAATAACTTTATCAATGCGAAAGTTATTAACCCAATCAGACAGAGTGTTTGTCAAAAAAGCAGATTCTTCAGGAATTTGCTCAAGCAAGCTAAAAATCAGCTTTTCATCAGTACACAGTGCCGCTTGGTGGAGTTGTGCTACCCACTCAGTAGGCATCTGAGCTAGCATCTCTTCTAATGATAAAAGTTTAAGGTCGGAATTTTCGGTAAATTCGTCTTTTTGAAGGGGTTTCTCTTCATATACATAACGCACCCCTAAATATTTAGACATCATATTCAAGATTACTTCCTCTCGAAACGGCTTACGCACAAAATCGTTGCAGCCTGCCGATAAAACCACAAAGCGTTCCTCGTCAAAAGCACTAGCAGTTAGGGCAATAATGACAGTAGCTTGACCTTTTAAAGTAGCTCTAATTTGTTTAGTAGCTTCATACCCATCCATTACAGGCATCCGCATATCCATCCAAATCAGTTGTGGTTCCCAAGTTTCCCAAAGAGTCACCCCTTCTTGACCATTTTCAGCATGACGTACCTCGAAGCCAAGGGATACTAGCATCTTGACTAAGAGCTCGCGATTTTCCCATTTATCTTCAACTACTAAGATTCGGTATTTTGGTTGATTAGGCTCTAAACCAATTATTCGTCGTTTTAGCTGTCGAATTGGAGCTTCAGCTACTTCTGCTAGACTAATTTGGAGATCGAAAGAAAAAATCGTTCCTTGTCCCAAAGTACTGCTAACAGTAATACTTCCCCCCATTAGATGCACAAATTGTTGGCTAATAGTTAAACCCAAACCTGTTCCTTGCTGAGATTTCTGACCTGCTTCTGTTTGAACAAAGGGTTTAAACAACTTTTCAATTTCGGCAGGTGCAATCCCTGTCCCGGTATCTTCAACTTCAAAATGAAGCCAGAAGAATGAAGGATGGGAGTTTTTTATTGCTTGTGCAGATTCTTGCTGCTGTAGTCTACTTTCTTCCTTCATCCTGACTCGCAAACTCACGCCACCTTCTTGAGTAAATTTGATAGCATTACCAAGGAGGTTAATTAAGATTTGACGCAATTTACTTTCATCTGTATGCACATATCTAGGAACTTCCGGTCTACGTTCAAACATCAACTGTAAACCTTTGGTTTCCGCTTTAATTTGAAACATCTCTTCAAGTGAATCAAGTAGAGTGTACAAGTCAAAGCTATTGTTATTCAGTGTCGTTAAACCCGCCTCAATTTTGGACATTGACAACACATCATTAATCAAGGTAAGCAAATGTTCTCCACTGCGACTGATAATTTCTAAATGTTCCAACTGAGAAGTATTGATAGAAGAATCGCGCATCATTAGCTGAGTAAAGCCAAGGATGCTGTTAAGGGGAGTACGAAGTTCGTGACTCATGTTTGCGAGAAATTCGCTTTTGGCACGATTGGCAGTTTCGGCTTCTTTGGCTTTTACTTCTAATCTATGGCTGTAATTCTCTAACTGTTCGCCAGAGATTTTTAACTGTCGCGTTAGCCAAGACACTCCAATCAATAGAAATCCCATTGATAAGAATCCCACTAGCATCATCGTTCCTGCTAATCGCTGAGCCGGCGCAAAGGCTTCTTCCTGGTTCATCTCCACCATTAAGGCTAAGTCTTGGTCGTTGAGCCAGTGATATACCCCAATTACTAACACTCCAGCATAGTTTGGATAAAGTCCTTGACCACTAATTCCACCCATTGCTGAATCAATACCTTGGCTGCTAACTCCTTGAGAAAAGTCCGGTGTTTCATCTTTATCTTTAGAAATAAAAGCGTTTTTAGTTACTAAAGAACCAACTAAATAAGTTTCTCCACTCTTACCTAAGCCTGTACGTTCCCGTACAATTTGATCTATTCTGCCTAAATTTAGATCGGCTAAAAGAACACCTTGGCGTATCTTGGCTGCATCACGTAGAGGAGTTGCAAAAGTCACTGATGGCTTACCAGTAATCGGTGAGGCATAAAAGATGGGGGCAAAAGAGTCTCCTGGCTGAATCTGTTCAATATAGGTGATGTTAGCTGAAATTTCATATTGACCTTCACGCTGTTTATTAGTAGATAAAATAATCCGATTGCTCCGGTCAAGAATGGAAATTTCTCCCAGACTTGGCTTAATTTTAGCCATATTTGCGAGATAATCTGAGAGAACTTTGTAAGCTTTACGATAATTTGCGTCGGCGGGTTTGGAATTTAAAAGTATTTGAAAATTATTTTGTACGTCTGGAAACTGAGTTACTAGGAGAAAGTCTCGTTCTTGGTCTTCAAACCAACGGGTAATTTCTTCTTCTTTCAGGGTAGCAGCAGCACTGAGTCGTTCAAAAGCAGCTTGCTTCAAAGCTTCCCTCGCATTGATAAAAGCAAATCCTCCTACTACACCTACAGTTACCAAGGATAGGAATAAGAAGGAACTGGCAACTTTAATAGTTAGGTGCTGATTCCAGAAGTTCATATATTTACAACTTGTTTCTTATTCTAAAAATATTTATCTTTTTTATTATTCATGCAGATAGGTTATTCCTTTAGTTAATTTGAAGAAGGCAGGAGGCAGAGGGCAGAAGGCAGAAGGAACAATTGGGCGAGGATTCAGACTCCAATTGTAAGCGCCGTGTAAACGACGGGGTTTTAAACCCTTGTTCCCAACTCTTGGAGACGCACTCGCGTTCGGTCACAGCCAGAGGACTGTTGCAGCATTTCCTTCTGCCTCCTGCCTCCTGCCCTCTGCCTTTCTGGATAAATAATTATTGATTACCATTGAGCAAAAATTTGTTTGATCTGCTTAATTGCTTCATCAGTTGCTTGCTCTGGAGAAATTTTATCTACAATTATTCGATTAAGAGCTTTTCCCCAGATATTCTCCTCTAACACTACGCTGTATGCCGGGTTTTGGACATAATAAAACAACCGCGTTGAACCTTCCGTTACGGTCTTGACCGCAGTTGAAACGTGTGGGTCATCTGGGTTTTTCCAAAATGGGTCTTGCCAAAGTGTGTTGATGACAGGTAAATTACAACCTCCAGCAGCTTTCAGATACTTACCTATCACCTGTGATTGGGTGAGATATGCAAGAAAATCCAAAGCTTTTTTCTGTTGCTGGGAATCGGCGAACAAAACTGCTTGCCGAAGTGTGAGTAGATAACGCATTGGCTTGCCGTTGGGTTTGTTGGGAAGTTTTAAAATACCAAGCTTATGGCGATAGGTGTCGGGATCTTGGCGCACAGAGCAAGGAATTGAGAGGGTGTTGTTAGGAGTCATTACCAACACACGGTTGAGCAAGCTGCGATTATTATCTGGATTTAACCAATTGAGTGCATCTGGTGGCACATAACCTTGTTGGTAAAATTTGGTATACCAATCTAATGCCTGGACAATTTTTTGTCTGACCTTTGGATCGTCGATCAGGAGTTTACCCTTGGAGTCGAGAATTTGCACATCGTATGCTTCTAAAATATGCTCAAAAAAGATGTAGGTATCTGAAGCTCCAGTAGAAAAAGGAAAACCTAACCCATAAATATCCTGTTTTTGCTGTTTTGCCCGCACATCATTTTGTACTTGTTTCCAAAACTGCCAAAAACCATCCCAATCTTTGGGGATATCGTTTTCACTGCGACCTATTTGCTCTAGCAAGTCTCGCCAGTAAAAAATATGAACCGTTGCCTGATTAATTGGAACTGCATAGTAGCTTCGCTTTTTTGCAGCATTATTATAATAATTAACAGCTTGCAGAGCATATTCAGGATAAAGATTTTTGACTGGCTCAATTACATCCGTTACATCCGCTAGTTTCCCTTCCCAAGCCAGATATGGATTCAAGGCTCTCTCAGCGCCGTAACTCATCATGATATCGGGTGGATTACCCGCGTGAATGGCCCTACGCGCCTTCTGCGGTAACTCATCGCCGATATAGAAGGAAAGCTTGACTTGATTACCAGTTTGTTTTTCCCAGTTGCCCACCAACTGCTTGATTGCTTCATCCTCATCCACAGTAAAACCTTTATCCCACCAAATCTTTAAAACTGTGTTGTCAGTAGGGGAATGGGTGACTGAAGATTGGTTTAATTGAGAGGTGTTAGTACAAGCAATAATTATCAAGCTGAGTGTCAATACGATGAACACATATCTGCGATAATGGTGATATTGCGGCTGATTATGAAAGCCTTTAGCAATTTCACTAGCTTTTCTTTTAAATATCATCTTTATAAAAGCTTACTGCCATTGGTCAAAAATTTGCTTAATTCGTGCGATCGCTTCATCAGCTGCTTGCTCTAGAGAAATTTTATCTACAACAATTCGATTGAGCGCCTTACCCCAGACATTATCTTTCAAAACCAAGCTATAGGATGGGTTTTGGACAAAATAAAATGGGCGAGTTTCTCTGTTGAGAAATATATTAATGGCAGTCGAGAGATAGGGATCTTTGGAATTTTTCCAAAAAGGATCTTCCCATGCCGATGTTAAAACTGGTAAATGACGACCTCCAGAAGCCTTGAGATAATTTCCCATCACTTCTGGTTGTATTAAGTATGCAAGAAACTCCTTAGCTAGTTTCTGTTTCTGAGAATCGGCAAATAAAAACGCTTCCTTAACCGTAATTAAGTAGCGCATTGGCAAGCCATTAGGTTTATTTGGAAACTCTAAGATACCAAGCTTTTGATAATATGTATCAGGGTTTTGCCGCACAGCAGCAGGAATTGAAAGCGAGTTGTTAGGAGTCATAACCACGCTTTGATTGAGTAAGCTGCGATTATTATCTGGATTCAACCAATTTATAGCATCTGGTGGGACGTAGCCTTGCTGATAAAAATTTGTGTACCATTTTAAGCTGTTAATAATACCTTGACGCACTTGCGGCTCGTCAAGGAGCAGTTTATCCATAGAATCTAAAATTTGCACGTCGTATGCTTCTAAAATCTGCTCAAATAAGTAGTATGTATCAGCAGAACTAATGCCGAAGGTAAATCCTAATCCATAAATATTCTGTTTTTTATCTGGTATTTGTTTTGTCCGCAAGTCATCCTGTATTTGTTTCCAAAACTCCCAGAAAGCATCCCAATTTTTTGGTATATCACTTTCTTTACGACCTATTTGCTTTAGCAAATCTCGCCAGTAAAAAATGTGAATAGTTGCTTGGCTCATTGGCAGAGCATAGTAGCTTCGCTTTTGAGTAACATTGTTATAAGACTGAACAGTTTTAAGGATTTCTTCCGGGTAAAAACTCTTAAGTGGCTCAATTACATCTGATACATCTGCTAGTTTGCCTTCCCAACTTAAACGGGGAATAATTTCTCGATCGGCAGTATAACTGGTAACAATATCAGGTAGGTTGCCAGCCTGAATTTCTCTTTGAATCTTCCGTGTTAGCTCATCTGTGGAATATAAAGAAAGCTTGATTTTGTTGCCGGTTTGTTTTTCCCACTCACTAACTAGTTGCTTGAGAGCTTCATCCTCTTCCTGAGTAAAACCTTTATCCCACCAAATCCTTAAATCGGTAGTTTCACTGGATAACTTATTAAGTGGGGAAGGGGAGGATTGATATGTGTTAGTGCAAGCAACAATTATCAAGCAGAGGATTAATGCGATGAGTGCGTAGCGACGGTTGGTTAGTCTTGGTACTACGCTAAAAGCTTCTTTAGCTCTCTGCTGACTCTTCAAGACTTGAGTAATCTGACTGGCTTTTTTTCTGGACACCACACTTCTAGAGCTGATATTTAAACTGAATAGATATACTCAATTTAAGGCTTTTTGTCGATCTCTCAATAATTTACAAGCGATCGCTCTTAAAAGAAATAGGCAATTGCTTCCTCCTTGAACCGATTGAAGTAATTATTCAAATGCGAGGTGCTGAATATAACACCTCGCATTCTGAAGATTTCTATTTGACTGTGGGGTTAAGGATTAAACAACTAGCAAGTTATTTTGACTTAGCGACACTCCACCAGATAGTTGTGCAAATTGTACCTGAGCAAATCCACCCGCACTACCATCTTGGTCAAAATATAGCGCACCTGTAGTATTGTTATAGATAAATCGCTGATTGCTGGTTGTTGCAGATGTTCCAAGGGTAAAAGAGCTAGCTGAGAGTAAACCTGACGATAACCCGCCACCAAAACCAGCAGCCGATACCTGAATCAGTTCATTAGTCACGTTGAAGTTATAAATATTATCAACCCCTTCACTGAAACTATTGAAAACAAAGGTATCAGTACCCGCTCCTCCATAAAGGTTGTCATTACCTTTGCCACCTTTGAAGGTGTTTTTACCAGAAGCGCCAGAGGCTGTGAGAGTATCATTACCATCGCCTCCATCCAGTAGATTATTGCCTGATGAATAGTCAACAATCAAGCGATCGTCATTAGCACCACCATTGAGGGTGTTATTCCCAGAGACAGTATAAGCTCCGTATGAAGAATATAAGGAGGCTGAACCAGCGGCTGTGAGAGTATCATTGCCATCGCCCCCATTGAGTAGGTTATTGCCTGATGAATAGTTAGTAACTAAGTTATCGTCACCAGCGCCACCATTGAGGGTGTTCTTACCAGAGATAGCATCGAGATAAAAATTGCCTCGGTAGTCGTCGTAGGAGCCAGAGACATCAAGAGAATCATTATCATCACCACCAGAGAGCGAATTATTACCATTTGAAGAGTCAGCACTCAAGTAATCCTTACCTGCACCGCCGAGAATCGTATTATTTCCACGTCCCGCAGCGAGGGTATCGTTGCCATTGCTCCCCACAATCAAATCATCGTAGTCTGTACCTGAGATATTTAATTGTTCGATATTCTTGTAGCTAACCTGATTCGGGCCTGCTGTAATCGAACCAGCATTAGTAGCAGCATTGAATGTCGAAGTGATTCCCTGGCCGATGGAATAGTTATAAAAAGACAACAAATCGTCGCCTTTCCCTCCATCTATGGTATCTTTGCCGCGATCGCCTCCAGTGAGTGTATCATTGCCATTGCCCCCTACAATCAAGTCATTGTAGGCTGTACCTGAGATATTTAATCGTTCAATATTCTTGTAGCTAACCTGATTAGCGCCTGATGTAATGGAGCCAGTGTTAGTAACAGCATTGAATGTCGAAGTGATTCCCTCACCCCCGCTAGAATTACTGTAATAATAGCCTTCCAATAAATCATCACCTTTTCCGCCATCGATAGTATCATTGCCACTACTACTCCCATAGAGCGAGATAGTATCGTTGCCATTACTCCCCACAATCAAGTCATTGTAGGCTGTACCTGAGATATGTAATCCTTCGATATTCTTGTAGTTAATCAGATCCGTGCCCGCCCTAATGGAGCCAGTGTTAGTAGCAGCATTGAATGTCGAAATAATTCCCCTACTAGGATAGATATACGAAATGCTCAACAAATCGTTATCTGTCCCCCCATCTACTGTTTGAGTCGCTAAGGAAGGTGGAGAAGTATATAAAACGAAAGAAAAGGAATCATTACCATTCCCTCCGTTGAAAATGTTATTACCAAACCTGCCTTCGGCTTTTTTGTCGTCGTAGTAGCCAGAGGCAAAGAAAGAATCATTGCCATCCCCCCCATCGAGGATGTTATTGCCCGTTGAATAGTTAACACTCAATCGATCGTCACCAGCACCACCATTGAGTGTGTTATCACCGGAGGTAAAAGAGGCGGAATAGTCATAATCGCCTGAGGCAGTAAGAGAATCATTGCCATCTCCTCCATTGAGGATGTTATCGCCTGTTGAATAGTTAGCATCTAATCGATCGTCACCAGCACCGCCGTTGAGCGTGTTATTGCCATCTGTCTTAGACGCAGAGAGATTATCACTACCATCCCCACCACAAATCAGGTTATTGCCTGTTGAAGAGGTAGCACTGAATTGATCGTTACCAACACCACCGTTAAGGATGTTATTGCTTGTTGAATAATCAACATTCAAGTAATCGTTACCTTCACCGCCAAAAATTGTATCATTGCCATAATTTGAATCGTTGCCACTACTGCCTCCGAAGAGTAGATCGTTGCCATTGCTTCCGACAATAAAATCAGCGTAGGTTGTACCTCTAATTTCTAATTGTTCGATATTGGTGTAGTTAATCCGATTTGTGCCAGCCCGAATTGAGCCAGTGTTAGTAGCAGCATCGAAACTCGAAGTGATTCCTTTAGTAGCACGGGTGTAATATACAGATAAATAATCCTGACCTGTTTCTCCATTTACACTTTGAGTCGTTAAGGAAGAGGGGGAAGTTTTTGAGACGGACAAATGGAAGTCATCATTACCAGCGCCTCCATTTAGAGTGTTTCTACCCCCGACTTCATCAGCGTAAAAGGAATCATCGCCGTCTTTGCCTGAAACCGTATTGTTGCCAGCAGAATAGCTAATATCAAGGTAGTCATCCCCTGCATCTCCACCGAGGATGTTATTTCCAGAAGAATAGGAAGCATCAAGGGTATCATTTCCCTCATCACCCCGCAGCAGGTTATTACCAGTACCACCACGGAGGGAGTCGTTATCCGTACCACCACGGAGGGAGTCGTTATCTGTACCACCAAGGAGAGTATCATTGCCTGCACCACCAATGAGGGTATCATTTCCGGCATCACCGCTTAAAAGGTCGTTGCCATTTTTGCCATCGATGATATCATCACCCACTTTAGCGTTAATTGTATCTGCGTCCTGGCTACCTAATAGAGTATCCTTACCGTTGGTTCCAATGATATTCACCATAACTCTTACCTTCCTGAATCGATATTTTGAGTAACTTCAGCTATTAACTTGTTGTTAATGTTGTTTGAGGACACACGGAAATCGCCGAGAGTTGATGCTTTCGACATACTGTTATGTCACCCTTGAGGGTTAGCATTTTCTCGAAGATTTACCCTATTGATGAGCTTGTAAGTAGGACTTATCTAACTGACTTGAAAAAGGCAGGAGTTGAGGCAGCGCCCGTCTTGCCGGTTCCCGTCGATAGCGCAGCGTTAGCGAGTCTTCTCCCAAGGGGAGACGCTAGGAGCGAACGAGCGTCTGGGGGACTGCCGAACCCGAAGGGCAGGAGATTCAAAGTTAAATTCTTTGCCTATTCCCTATTTCCTTTTTCATTCGTTATTTGTGTACCCGTTAATAATGCTAGTTAAGACTATCTAAGTCTTAGCATTGTACATATTTATGAGCGTGTATTTAGGAAAACAGATGGTTTCACACTTTTTTATCATTCTCGATCCGCAGATCAACCCAGCCATCACTGACAAAGTGTCGAAAAATCAAGCTTGAATGCCTAAAACCCACACTTCATATTTCTTATCAGAGCGTAGCCCTACTGTTGTAAATATAGAGAATAATTCACTTTCGATAGGGAAATAATTTTTATGCAATTGTTGTGGGCTATTGCCCGTGGGTGTGTAGCTTAAAAATAGGGAACATCTAAATAACACTTTGATAACCATATCTGAATATTTACTGAGATGTCCACACTTAAAGACATATCTTTGCATACTCTTCACATTATTTGCCGATCGGTATAATGTCAGTACTTATCTTTATATATTCTTCATGTCTTGAGAACCACTAATAACTCAGAATGCAGCAGCTAAATAGCAGCTAAACAGTTGTTTGATTTGCTCTTGTAGCGTGTCGTCGCCCTTAGTAGACAAGCAAGCTGTAAGAATTTTTGAAATCTGGGGTTATGCTGTGAGGTTATGACGATAAGTTACAGGAGTTGAAAGCGATCGCTCCAGAGAATTGGCACATTATCAAGAGTTAATTAAGGATAACCTCCACCAAACATACTCCCGTAGCGTAGGCGTAACCCGTCCTAGCCATCGCAAAGAAACTACTGAGGACAGTGAATCTGAAACTGGATTATATTGGGAAGTTTTGGACAAAAATAGATTTTTATTCAAAAAAACAGTCGTCAGGAAATGAAGGCATATTAAATAGTGGATTTCTTTAACCATGCCAATTTGAAAAAAGAATGCAATATCAATATATAGATACAAGAGAGTGCGCGTTATGATTAGCAAAACTTTTTTAAATTGGCATCAGTATAGTATTCATATAGATGGCAGTAAAGCTCAACTAGTACTCATAGATATATAAATTTATTCCCCTTCACTTAATTAATTCTTCATACAATCAGTATTATATACAGTTAAAACTATTTATCTATCGATTTAGCGTATTATATGCTGCTTGTTTACAGCTATTTTCAGGTAAATAGACCACGCGGTAGGGGCGCAAGGCCTTGCGCCCCTACGACAGGTGTGATTCAAATACATGAAAACTGCTGTAAGTAGGCAAAGAAAATAGTTATGTCATATTCAAAGCTCAATCGGTGCTATTTTCTTCTGGCAATGCTAACTATAAGGGTACGATCGCGATCGCATCCTTCCTTACGATCTAGTCGAACCGATTTGTCGTTCACGGCTGAGTGCATTGCAAATCCCCATTGCCAAAGGTAGTGGTGGTATCTCTGCACGCGAACTGTTCGAGATCGTTATTCGGGTAATGCAGGAACTCTGATGATTTCAAGGA
Source organism: Nostoc sp. LEGE 12454 (assembly GCF_056620565.1). Taxonomy (NCBI): domain Bacteria; kingdom Bacillati; phylum Cyanobacteriota; class Cyanophyceae; order Nostocales; family Nostocaceae; genus Nostoc; species Nostoc sp. LEGE 12454. The sequence continues at coordinate 65,451 of NZ_JBWQXL010000024.1, read as the reverse complement.
TCATGCGATCGCAAACGAAGAGATCGACGGTACATCACTGCCAACGCCAGGATTCTTCTAGATTAACCACCTTGTATGGTCATTTCTGAGCTTGATAAATAAATGTAAAGAATAAGTTGGCATTGCATAAACTTTGCTTTCTACCTTGATGAATTAACTAAGAAACTAAAAAGTTGAAGGTACAAGATTGAAAATATCTTGTTATCTCCTTAATTAGTTGCTTCAACAACATAGTTCTTCTACAGGAGAAAAAATGAGTACATTAGAGCAAAGTCTTAGTCAATTTCGAGCTTTACCAAAACCAGAGTCATCTCGATTAATTGACTTTGAAGAAGCAGAAATTCTTCCTGGTATAGTAAGTGACACTTATATTTTAGTTGTCAGAGGAACGAAACCATACTTGAATTTGGAAGTGAATCTTGTGCCACTTGTATACGTCCAGCAACCTGAATATTGGGGAGTTGAGGTCGTTGGTACTTTGCCCGGAATTGGACTACCAGCTACCGCACCTTATACAGTTTCTCTGCCAGTAGACGGTATTCGTGGCAAACAAGGTATTGAAGTTATTGGCGCTAATGGTTCCAAGCAACTGCCTTTTCTAGATGTTAAGCATTCCTAATTCCCGATATGAATATGTGTAGAACCACCATTTGAAAAATATCGAAAGATTTTGTCTACCTGCGGAATGTGGGTAGGAACCCTAGTAACCACAAATGAAAGAATAGATAGTGCAGTGGATAAAAGTGTTAACTCTCTCAAAGAGTGGATACAACAGACGCAGCCCAATATCCATGCAGATGAAACACCTTGGGTGGTCAAAGGTGTAAAAGAATGGTTGTGGATTTTTGCCAACACAGTTTTTAGTAGTAAATAACATACGTTTGCTCTATGCTAGTGATAACTATTTAGGAAGTGTCTAGACCAAGAAACCAGGTATCCGCTCAATAAATCGGGGCGAATTAACAGTTCAGGAACGAGTTTACGCCATTTGAGCCTTGTCACTGAGCGATTTCCCCCGGATTATTGAGCGGTTACGAAACCAGTCTAAGTAGATGCTGCATTTATTTGAACTACCTATCTAGGGTTTCTCCCCCCTGGCCTACGGTGTAGACACATCTTTGTATAAAATCAAAATCGTTGAAGATCCCCCTAAGTCCCCCTTTTTAAGGAGGACTTTGAAGGGCTTTTGCGCCCCTTTTTAAGGCTACGGTGTATACACAAGTCCTAAAATCCTTGCCTGGTAAGATACAAGCCTTAGTAGGCAAGGTTTTGAACTGAACAAGCTGATTATCAAGAGTGTCAGCTTATTGATAGAAGTTTAACGGAAAATCAAGGATTTTAAAAATAATTTTCCGTTCTTTTGTGTCCATTTGATTCCTAACTCAACTTGTGTATACACGGTAGCTTTTTAAGGGGGGTTGGGGGGATCAAAAGCTTGTGAGGCAATGTTAAAAGACTTGTGTGTACACCGTAGACCCGCTGGCAGGGCTACTCATAGATGACACCTCTTCCAGCGAATATCTCTGAATCAAACTTATAACCGAGGGGATTGATATGGCAGACCTTATTGGAGACAACACGAATAACACTCTAATTGGCACGTTTGAGAATGACGCTATCCTTGGTCAGGGCGGTGATGATAACCTCTTTGGTCGGGGCGGCAATGATGACCTCTTGGGTGGGGCTGGCAATGACTCGCTTAATGGCGAGGACGGCAATGACCTTCTCAATGGTGAGGACGGCGAGAACACCCTGCTTGGTGGGTTCGGCGATGATGTCCTCCTTGGTGGATCTGGCAATGACCTTCTCGATGGCGAGGAGGACAACGATCAACTCCTTGGCAAAGGCGGTGACGACACCCTGCTTGGTGGGTTCGGTAATGATGTTTTCCTTGCTGGATCTGGCAATGACCTTCTCGAAGGCGGGGACGGAAATGACCGACTCGCTGGAGAAGACGGTGAAGACCAACTCTTTGGCGGGGAAGGGGTTGACACGCTCAATGGCGGGGCTGGCGATGACCAGATTGATGGCGAGGATGGCAATGACAACTTGATTGGTGAGGCTGGCGATGACACCCTCCTTGGCGGGGCTGGCGATGACCGACTCGAAGCAGGGGACGGGGATGACCAAATCTTTGGTGGGACTGGCAATGATACTGCTGACTATTCAAATACCACTGTTGGTGTCACCGTTAACCTAGCGACTGGAACTGCCAGTGGAGGGGCTGGGAATGATGTCCTATTTAATATCGAACAAGTCTTTGGTTCTGGTTTCAGCGACATTCTAACTGGCGGGCGCGGTAATGACACCCTCTTTGGTAGAGGTGGCAATGACCTGCTTGATGGTGGAGTTGGCAATGACCTGCTTGATGGCGAGGAAGGCAACGATATTGTCCGTGGTGGGGCTGGCGATGACATCTTGCGTGGTGGGACTGGCAATAACCAACTCTTGGGTGGAGCTGGTGTTGATACTGCTGATTATTTCAGTGCCACTGCCGGAGTCACGATTAACCTTGCCACTGGAACCGCTACAGGGCAGGGCAGGAATGATGTCCTGTTGGAGATTGAAAGAATCGTTGGTTCTAGGTTCAATGACACCATCCTTGGCGGAGCTGGCAATGACTTCTTCCTCAGTGGTGGGGACGGGAATGACTTTGTCAATGGTGAGGCTGGTAATGACCGCCTCTTTGGCGATAACGGCAATGACACTCTCCTTGGCGGGGCTAACGACGACTTTATCAATGGCGGGTACGGCAATGACTCCCTGCTTGGCGGTAGCGGCATTGACATCCTGCTTGGTGGGGCTGGCAATGACCAACTCTTTGGTGAGGACGGGAGTGACACTCTCATTAGTAGAGAAGGCAATGATACCCTGCTAGGCGGCAGCGGCAATGACATTCTGCTTGGTGGAGGTGACAATGACACTCTCCTTGGTGGAGGCGGGGATGACCAACTCTTTGGTGGAGATGGCGTTGATACTGCTGATTATTTAAATGCCACTGCCGGAGTCACCGTTGACCTTGGCACTGGAACTGCCAGTGGGGGAGATGGGAGTGATGTCCTGTTCAATATCGAGCAAGTCTTTGGTTCTAGTTTTAGCGACTCCCTGATTGGAGGAGGCAGCAGTGATACCCTCTTTGGCAGAGGCGGCAATGACACCTTGTTTGGTGGGGATGGCGATGACTTTCTTGATGGTCAGGAAGGTAATGACCTCGTCTTGGGCGAGGATGGGAATGACAGCCTGTTTGGCGGGGCTGGCAATGACCAAATCGAAGGAGGAGAAGGCGATGACACCATCCGTGGCGGGGTCGGCAATGACACTCTCCTTGGAGGGCCTGGAAATGATGTCCTCATAGGCGTTGATACTAACGGTTCTGATTCTCCTGGATTAGGGGAGGTTGATACCCTAACTGGAGGGCCTGGGGAAGATCAGTTCTTACTTGGAGATGCTACTAATGTCTTCTATGACGATAACAACAGTGGAAGTAGTGGTTTGGCAGACTACGCTACCATCAGTGGCTTCAACTCCAACGAAGATACAATCCAGCTCAAAGGAACACTGGCAGACTATCGCTTGCAGACTGTGGGAGCCGATACAAGGGTATTTCTGGACAACTCAGGAGAGCTAGATGAACTCGTTGGTGTTGTGCAAGCGTCGTCTCTGAGGCTTGATAGTGACGACTTCCTGTTCTACGAGAAAGAAGATGCTGGACAAGGGACAAACAACACACTAGCCACTGCTGAGAAGCTAGGTAATTTAACATCAGGTTCAGAAGTTAATACCTCTGCTCAACTGGCAAGACTTCCAGGGAACAATCCTGATTTCGACTTTTTCACATTTTCTTTAGCCAACCCAGGAACTGTGACTATCAGCACGCCGAATTACAGTAGTATCTTTCCAGTTCTCGGCCTATTTAATAGTGCTGGGAACTTACAGAGTTCCAGTACTTCTCAATCAATCACCGCTTCACTAGGGGCAGGTACTTACTCTATTTCAGTAAGTGATTATGATTACTTCCCTCAAAATGGCGGAACTTTCAGTTCTGGCTATTTTGACCCTGGTTCTTATACGCTAGGAATCACTGTAGTCTAAAGACAAATGGTACTAAGAAAAGCGGAAACAGTTGCCAATTAAGAAGTTTGCAGTTGTTTACGTAATTCTTATCAGTCTACTAATGCAAAACAAGAGTTTTGCATTAGTAGACTTTATTTGTGTAGTAGCGAATTCTATTCGCCCAATATTTTTAAAACATCCTCTTAGCTAGGTAGAGTTAAAATACTGTAATTTCAATGGCAAATTCTGTTCCTTCACCAAGTACAGAATTGCAACTCAAGCCTCCATCATGGGTTTCCTCAACAATTTGACGAGCGATCGCAGTCTGAATCGAATCATCAAAACGACTCTGAGCTAAATAAGATTGAATTTGAATTCAGAATTTGAGTTTCCCGTGGCAGCAGAGATGCAATACTAAACTCAATTAACTTAACTTCTTTAGTTTCTGGATTAATTAAAACATTGGCGGGTTTAATATCTTTGTGAATAATCCGATGATAGATTAGAATATCTAATGCATCACACAGAGCGATTGCTAAAAGTAAAAATTCTTGTAAATACGCCATATCTGGCGTCTGGTAACAAGCAAAATAATCTTTAAGAGAAATCCCACCAAAATCTTCCATTACCAACGCATAACCATTTTGATACGCCTCCAGACTGTAGGTTTGGACGATCGCAGATGAGTGAAGATTTTTGGCAATTGTGTACTGATTGCGAAACTGCAACAGATCGCTGAAACTGGGATATGAATTTTTTAGCAGTTTAATTACTACAGGTAATGAGTCAGTTTATCGACACCCCCGATAAACTAGAGTTCTAGAACCATTGTAGATTTCTTCAGTTATGTCGTATCTGGGAATACTGACCATACTGCTAAACCCTGGTGATTTCTGAATTTATTGTTCCCAAATCAGTAACATCAGTCTAAATGTATGTTTTGATACAAACAACTAGAGAAATCATCGCAGTAGATAAAACTGTATTTGATGTCCCAAATTCAAAGGCGAATAGCCGTTCAGAAACGAGAACATTTTGCTAGAAGAAAGAAAAGTTGTTAGGAAAGCCTTAAATAATACTCAAAGAAGAAACCAAAGGAAAAGGTGAGAAAAAACCCATCTCTTAAGAATCGATATGATAGACAAGTAAACAAAATTTAAAAAATATTTATCGAATGGTGGAGCAATCATCTGGCTTGTCCAAGGTCAAAGACTCATTAACACAAAAACTCTTCTTAGGTAATGAACCTAATGCGGAGTTAATTGCAATTCTCACCGTTTACTTTGTCCAAGGAATTTTAGGGCTATCGCGTCTAGCTGTTAGCTTTTTTCTCAAAGATGAACTACTCCTGAGTCCAGTCCAGGTATCGGCGCTATTGGGAATTGTCTTCCTACCTTGGATGATCAAGCCGGTGTTTGGTTTTATCTCTGATGGCTTGCCTATATTTGGCTATCGTCGCCGTCCTTACTTGATTTTATCCGGGATACTGGGAACTGCTTCTTGGATAAGTCTGGCTACAATAGTTCATACTAGCTGGGCAGCTACATTAGCGATCGCTCTTGGTTCTCTCTCCGTCGCCATGAGTGATGTCATAGTTGACTCGCTGGTTGTGGAACGAGCCAGGGGCGAATCGCAAGCAAAAGCCGGTTCATTACAATCTCTGTGCTGGGGTGCTTCGGCGATCGGAGGTTTAATAACAGCCTACTTTAGCGGTCTGCTGCTGCAATACTTTACTACCCGTACCGTCTTTGGGATTACCGCTTTATTTCCTCTGATCGTTTCAGGGGTAGCTTGGTTAATTGCTGAGTCCCCCGTTAGCCAAGATGCTCAAGATAGCAATCAGACCAACTCTTTACCAATCAAACATCAGCTGGGGCAGCTACGCCAAGCCATTAGCCAAAAAACAATTTGGCTACCAATGGCATTTGTCTTCATCTGGCAAGCTACCCCAAACGCTGACTCAGCCTTTTTCTACTTCACTACCAACGAACTCCACTTTGAACCAGAATTTTTGGGGCGGGTGCATTTGGTAACAAGTTTCGCTTCTTTAGCAGGTGTTTTGATTTTTCAACGTTTCCTCAAAAGCATCCCTTTTCGCGTGATTTTTGCTTGGAGTACTGTTTTTTCCTCCATTTTTGGGATGACGATGCTGTTGTTAGTGACTCACACAAACAGGCTATTGGGTATAGATGACCACTGGTTTAGTTTGGGTGATAGCTTGGTTCTGACTGTGATGGGGAAAATTGCCTATATGCCAGTAATGGTGCTAGCAGCAAGGCTTTGTCCTGCTGGTGTAGAAGCGACATTATTTGCCTTATTAATGTCAGTGTTTAATTCAGCAGGAAGCGTTTCTCATGCATTCGGGGCATTAATCACCTATTGGCTGGGGATCACCGCAACTAACTTTGAATCACTTTGGCTCTTGGTGCTAATTACTAACCTCAGCACGTTGTTACCCCTACCATTTATCAACTGGCTACCTGCTGCTGAAGAACAAGCTGAGACACCCAAAGATGGGGAACAAGCGTTTTTGCCAGATTTGATGTCTGAATTGGTACTGAGAGAACCAGAGTCGAAAATAGTCGAGTAAATCTTACGCTAAGTCCAGACAGTGCGCTGCTCTACCGTTGTGGTAACTAGCGTAGTAAAGCTGCAAAAAAATCATTTTGAGCGTGTACATATCCTCGTGCAAAATAACAAGAGAACAAAGTATATGCAGAGTTTTAAAAGTCAAGAAAGCCAAGTTGCAGAAAAATCCTACACCCGTGCAGACTGGCAAGGAGGATATCAATCTCTCACCCAAGAGTTTGATTATTGGATTGATGATATAGAAGGACAAATTCCCAGAGAGTTACAAGGTACGCTATTTAGAAATGGCCCCGGTTTGCTGGATGTGAATGGGCAACCTCTTCATCACCCTTTTGATGGGGATGGGATGATTAGCAAATTTACCTTTACCAATGGTCGTGCCCATTTTCGCAACCGCTTTGTCCGCACAACTGGCTATTTGGCAGAGCAAAAGGCGGGAAAAATTCTCTATCGCGGTACTTTTGGTACTCAAAAACCCGGCGGTTGGTTAGCTAATATTTTTGACTTCAAACTCAAAAATATCGCCAATACAAATGTTATCTATTGGGGTGGAAAACTGCTAGCAATGTGGGAAGCGGCTGAAGCATATCGCCTCGATCCCTATACTCTTGAAACCTTGGGGAATGAATATTTTAATGGTGCTTTGTCAGCAGGTGAAGCTTTCGCTGCCCATCCCCGTTTGGAAAAAAATTGTGAGCAAGATGGGGGCGCACCTTGTCTGGTAAATTTCTCGACTAAGCCAGGATTATCTACCACAATTAATATTTTTGAGCTAAACTCAGCAGGTGAAATTGTTAGACAGCAGGCTCATAAGGTTCCAGGTTTCTGTTTCATTCACGATTTTGTCATTACTCCCAATTACTGCATCTTCTTTCAAAATCCTGTCACCTTTAATCCCATACCTTTCGCCTTGGGAATACGTGCGGCGGGAGAATGTATCAAATTTCAGCCAGATCGGCCAACTCAAATTCTAGTTATCCCTCGTTTCCCCAAAGAAGGGCAAGAAGAGATAAAATTTCTGGAAACTCAGTCTGGTTTTGTCTTCCACCATGTTAATGCTTTTGAGGTAGCAGACGAAGTTTTGATTGACTCCATTTGCTACCAAAACTTACCAGAAGTAAAACCCAAAAGCGATTTTCGACAAGTTGATTTTGAAGCTTCTTCACCTGGGCAACTTTGGCGATTTTGTCTAAATCTAAAGGATGGGACAGTCGGGCGGGAATTGATTGAGAGCCGCTGTTGTGAATTTCCCAGTATACATCCGGTGAATGTGGCACGCCCTTATCGATATCTATATATAGGTGCGGCTCATGCAAAGACTGGTAATGCTCCCTTACAAGCGTTGCTGAAAATTGATTTAGAGTCTGGAGAAAGACAACTTTGGAGTGCTGCACCCCGTGGTTTTGTCGGTGAACCGATTTTTGTCCCGCGCCCAGGTTCTGAAAAGGAAGATGATGGTTGGGTATTAGCTTTGGTTTATGATGCTGCCGATCGCCGCTCAGATTTGGTAACTTTGGATGCTAATGATTTCTCTAAAGGCGTAATTGCTCGCCTACATCTGAAGCATCATATCCCCTATGGTCTGCATGGAAGCTTTACTTCTGAGGTTTTTGGGGAAATTTGATCGCTTATTTGGGTGAAACCATTTTTTCGCTGGCAATGATATGCAAATCTATATTTTTGAGCAAGCGCACTAATTTTTGCGTCAAAGATCCTTTGAGGAGCATTTGCCAGCGCGATCGCTGACTTTCACCAATTACAATTTGGGTAATCCGATATTTCTCGGCAACTTCCGCGATCGCATTAGCTATATTACCGTTGGTAACACGAATAAAATTGCCTTCAAATTCTTTACAAAGTTTCTCACAAGTGTGGATGTGTAAGCTTTCTTCTTTGGTGAGGAAACGTTCTGGATCGGCAACGAACAAGGTATAAAGCGGCGCGTTCATATAGTTAGCCAACCTCGCACCCCGACGTAACAATTGCACTGAGTTGGGATAGGTGGATACACACACCAAAACCCGCTCGTGAATATTACAGAATTGTCCGTTGGGAGTAGAGGCGATCGCATTTTCTTCCACGTTGTCTGCCACTTCCCGCAAAGCCAACTCCCGCAAAGCAATCAGGTTACGGCGTTGGAAAAAATTATCAAGGGATTGTTGGATTTTGGGCTGTGCGTAAATCTTCCCTTCTAATAACCGTTCTTGCAGCGTTTCTGGTGTGACATCTACTACCACTATTTCATCTGCTTCATCCATAATCCTGTCAGGAACGCGCTCCCGGACTACCACACCTGTAATTCTGGCTACTAAGTCGTTGAGACTTTCCAAATGTTGCACATTCATTGTGGAGTAAACATCAATCCCGGCTGCCAAAACTACTTCTACATCTTCGTAGCGCTTTTCGCGTGGGGAACCAGGGACATTGGTATGGGCAAGTTCATCGATTAAGACTAATTGGGGCGATCGCTTTAAAATAGCATCTGTATCCATATCCGTCAGCGTCAACTCACCGCGAGGATATTGCTTACGAGGTATAATTTCCAGTCCCTCTGCCTTTTCCGCTGTCTCCTTGCGTCCGTGGGTTTCCAAAAGCCCAACGACAACATCAATTCCTTCGTGTTTGAATGCGTGTCCTTCTTCCAGCATCCGGTAGGTTTTGCCTACTCCAGGAGCCATGCCAATAAAGATTTTATGCTTACCACGTCGTCGTGCTGGATAAGGCGAGTAACTTGCAGAATTTAAAGGCGCATTTTCAGCCGAACCAGTATTGGTCATTTGTCCTTTGTCATTGGTCATTTGTCATTGGTAAGGATTTTAAGCCTATTTTCGTTTCGTAAATTTGGTTTATTCCCGCCCACTTACTTAGTACTCTTACTTCATCGGAAACGAAAACAGCGCTTTACCCATGCCCCATGCCCAATGCTCATTTACTGATTTTGCTGACGATTAATATCTTGCAAATCAAGAGCATAATTCAATCGCAGAACATTGACTCCCGGTTCGCCAAAAATCCATAAAAATCTGTCATCAGTATACTTATTAATTAAACGTAAAATCTCATCTTCTTTTACTCCCCGCGCACCAGCAACTCGCGTCAATTGCTGCCGCGCTGCTTTAAAGGAAATATGCGGATCTAAACCAGATCCAGAGGTATAAATGATATCAGCTATCGGTTGAAGATTTTCCTCTCGCAATTTATCTGCCTCTTCTAAAATCCGCTTCAGTAATTCTGGATTGCTGGCAGCGAGATTGCTAGCTCCAGAGATGCCGGTTGGCTTGGCTTTTTTTCCTTGACTATATCTAACAGTACTAGGACGAGAATGGAAATATCGCTCAGATGTGAATACCTGACCGATTAAAGCAGAACCAATTGGTTCATTACTTAGATTCCGCACGATACTGCCATTAGCTTGATAGGGCAAAAAAACTTGACCCACTACAAGAATTACCAGCGGATAGATGATTGCAGTCAACAACCAAAGCATTAGAGTTATAAAAATTGCTCTGATAGTTTCTCGAATAATAGCCATAAAAAGTTTTCCAATTGCGCCTAGAATTTAATTTTTAATTTTTAATTTTTAATTCTTTTGCCCACCTAGCAGGATGTTACAAGATGCTGTTAGCAACAGCATAAACAACTGGGGCAGTTACCACATTCAAGCACAGCAAGATAAAAATAGCGAGTGGTAGATGTTGTTTATGCCATTGCGACTAAACAAAGGATATCGCCAAAGGAGTGCTGAATGAAAACGATATTTATTCATATTCTTCTTGTCCTCCCTATCAACAGGTAAAAGTAAAAATGTTTATTATTTTACTTTGGTCAAGATGCGATCGTTTTTCAGCGTCTCTACTTTTGCTATCCTTAAGCCAAGCCTACAAGTGTAATCAGTACATCGATCGACTTAATTGCAATAAACGGCGCAATCACCCCACCTAAGCCGTAAATTAAGATATTGCGTTGGAGTAACTGATTAGCTGTCAGCGGTCTAAACCTCACACCCTTTAATGCCAAGGGAATCAAAGCGGGAATAATCAAAGCATTATAAATCAATGCTGAGAGTACAGCAGATTTAGGGCTAGTCAAATTCATAATATTCAGGCTTTGCAAATTAGCAGCGACAAATATCACTGGAATAATTGCAAAGTATTTAGCAATATCATTAGCGATGGAAAATGTCGTCAATGCCCCGCGAGTAATCAACAATTGCTTACCAATACCAATGATATCGAGTAGCTTTGTGGGATCGGAGTCTAAATCGACCATGTTAGCGGCTTCTTTTGCAGCTTGCGTTCCTGTATTCATCGCCACACCGACGTTAGCTTGGGCTAATGCTGGAGCATCGTTAGTTCCATCTCCCGTCATGGCAACCAGTTTACCTGCTGCTTGTTCCTGTTTAATGATACTGATTTTGTCTTCTGGTGTGGCTTCGGCAATAAAGTCATCAACTCCAGCTTCTTTGGCAATGACAGAAGCAGTAATTCGATTGTCTCCAGTTAGCATAATGGTACGCACTCCCATCCGTCGCAGTTGCTCAAAGCGATCGCGGATACCAGGTTTAACTATATCTTTGAGATAAATAATCCCATAGATTTCGTTATCTAGGCTAACTGCTAGGGGTGTACCTCCCAAGTGGGAAACTCGTTCGTAGGCAGCATCCAATTCTGGTATGTCGCGTCCGTTACGAGAACGGACAAATCCTTTAATAGCTTCTACTGCACCCTTTCTGGCCTCATAGCCACCAGGTAAGTTCGTACCACTCATCCGGGTTGTAGCGGAAAAACTCACTCCTTCTGCCTGACTGGAGTCAAAATCAAACCGTGCGCCTAACTTTTCTGCCAGTCGGACAATGGATTTACCTTCTGGTGTATTGTCAAAGACACTAGCTGCCCAGGCAACATTAGCAATTTCCGACATTGAATGACCGTTGAGGGGAATAAACTCTTCCGCCAGACGGTTGCCGAGGGTAATTGTACCTGTTTTGTCGAGAAGTAAAGTATTGATATCACCACAGGCTTCGACTGCTCGTCCTGATGTGGCAATAACGTTAAATTGGGCAACTCGATCCATACCAGCAATACCGATGGTACTTAGTAAGCCGCCAATGGTGGTAGGAATTAACGCTACTAATAGGGCAATTAAAACTGGGACGCTAACTGGACTGTTGACATAGTAAGCAAGTGCAGGCAAGGTGACTACGACTAACAAAAACACTAAGCTGAGAACTGCTAACAATACCGTAAGGGCAATTTCATTGGGTGTTTTGCTGCGTTCTGCCCCTTCTACCAAGGCAATCATCCGGTCAATAAAGCCTTTGCCTGGGTCAGTAGTTATACGGATAATTAGTTCATCTGAGATAATCCGCGTTCCACCAGTGACGGAACTGGCAACATCGGAGCCTGATTCTTTTAATACTGGTGCAGATTCCCCAGTAATTGCCGATTCATCCACTGAGGCCACACCCATGATTACTTCACCATCGGCGGGGATGATATCGCCAGCAACGACGTAGATGGTATCGCCCTGTTTGAGGCTGGTGGATGAAACTTCACTAATTGTGCCATCGCCAGCAAGTTTTTTAGCGATCGCCTCTAACTTTGTTAACCGCAAGGCATCGGCTTGGGCTTTACCCCGTCCTTCTGCCACTGCTTCGGCAAAATTGGCAAACCAAACTGTAAAGAATAAAATCCCCGACAACAAGGCGTTGAAAACTTGCGGGTTCTTTTGAAGGGCTGGGCCAAATAGGTTGGGATCGATCGTTAGCAATAGGATGATGATTGTCCCTACCCAAACCACAAAGATTACTGGATTTTTGATTGCATACTTAGGGTTGAGCTTGACAAAAGCATCTCTAATTGCTCTTAAGTACAGCCACTTATTATTTGCCCTAGTCTTTTTACGTTTTTGGCGGCGATCGCCAGAACGAGAACTTGGGCGTCTAGCTTTGAAGTTAGTTGCCACTGGATTCATAAATAAAGTTAGCAGTGAGAAGTTAGGAGTTAGGAGTTATAGGAACTTCTAATAAAAAAATATCCAAACTGTAGGATGCGTTAATAACGCATCCTACGAAACCGGATAATTTATAAGATAACGGCAAGAGCCAGGAGAAAATAAGTATGAATGAAAACTTTAGTTCTGAGTAATTACCCAGTTAAAAATAAGATACTGGTACGAGACGCCTAGTGCAAGATATAGCTGAGTGCTGTTAGCGGGGCGTTGAGCCAGTGCTGAGTATAAACCTAGTTGCTTCCAGGCTTTGAGCAATCAACACGTCCTAAGATGTCTGACTACAGCTATATAACCTTTCTTACTTGAATCTCACACTTTTAAGTCTGGGTTACTCCTTCCTCCTGCCTCCTGAATTACTTTTTGATATCTTCTTAATTTCAAACTTATAACTCATAACTTTTCTAACTGCCAGATGCTAGTTTCAAACCCTCAGCTATGGGGCCTAAAGCCAGAACGGGAAAGAAAGTTAATACTCCCAAAACCAGCGTTACTCCAGCCGCGATCCCAGTAAATACCAAAGAATCAGTTCTTAGGGTAGCAGGAGTTTCTTCTACTGGTTGTTTGCGAGACATCCCGTCAGCTAGCAGCAGGATGGCAATCATCGGAATGTATCGTCCTCCGATTAGGCTAACTAAAGTACTCAAGTTCCACCATAGGGTGTTATCCCCCAAGCCCTCTAAGCCCGAACCATTATTTGCTGCTGCTGAGGCATATTCATAAACTACTTGAGAAATACCGTGATAGCCAGCGTTGCTAATTCCAGATAGGGAGATGGGATAAGCCAAAGCGATCGCACTGGGGATCAAAACTAGAATTGGGTGAATCAACAGCACTACACTAGCGAGGACGATTTCCCGTTTTTCAACTTTGCGTCCTAAAAACTCTGGGGTACGTCCTGCCATGAGTCCAGTGAGGAAGACTGTGAGAATTAAGTAAATAAATAAGTAAGCTGTTCCAGTTCCTTGACCACCCCAGATAACTTGGATAAATAAGTTGAAGAGAGTCGAAAATATTCCTTGCGGCATCAAAGAATCGTGCATCCCATTCACAGCACCAGACATAGTAGCAGTAGTCATAACTGCCCAAAATGCTGTTTGTGCCCAACCAAATCGAACTTCTTTGCCCTCTAAATTGGGCTGTTCTAATCCAAAGGCGGTATTAACCAGGGGATTACCTTGCAGTTCTCCCACGGCTGTCACTCCCACCAGAACTACAAAAATCACAAACACCATCCAAAAAAGTAGCCAAGCTTGTTTGATGTTATTGGCAAATATACCGTAGGTGTAAATCAAGGCTGCTGGTATAGAAATCATGGCGAGCATTTCTATCAAATTAGAAGCGCCATTGGGATTTTCAAAGGGATGTGCTGAGTTTACGCCAAAAAAGCCACCGCCGTTCTCGCCCAAAAGTTTGATCATTTCAAAGGATGCCACCGGGCCTCTGGCGAGATATTGCGTCCCGCCTTCTAAGGTTTGTACATCCATAGTTCCAGCTAAGGTTTGTGGTACACCTGTTACCAGCAAAGCGATCGCGCCAATAATCGAAATCGGCAGCAATATTCGCGTAATTCCACGGACGATATCGACGTAAAAGTTTCCCAGTCTTCTACCCGTTAACCCGCGAATAAAGGCAATTCCCACAGCTAAACCTGTGGCTGCGGAGGTGAACATCAAAAAGCCTAAAGCCGCTACCTGGCTAAAATAGCTTAAGGTTGTCTCACCTGCATAGTGTTGTTGGTCAGTATTGGTTACAAATGAAATCGTTGTATGCAGCAATACATCCCAACTGGGCGCACCGAAGCCGTTTGGATTCCAGGGTAAGAGTCTCTGAAAATAGATCGAGAAATACACTGAAATACCCATAATCAAGTTAAAACAGAGTATGGCCCGGATATACTCCCAACCTGTCATGTCATCTTTTCTCCGAACACCCGCAAATACGAACATACTCCGCTCTATGGGGTTCATTAAAAAATCAAGCAGTGTTTTTTCTCCCAAAAAGACACGCGCTATGTATTTTCCGAATAATGGAGTGATTGCTATGACAATACACAGCGTTAAGCCAATTTGCAAAAAACCTTGTCCCATATATTTCGCGCTAAATTAAATTTAAGTGGTAGTAAGCCAATTCTTAGAAATAATAGATTAACTGTAGGAGTATTTGATTTCAAGGGATTTTCCTAAACAGTACTGAGTGCAAAAAGCAATAATCACACTCAGCATCAAATCAGTTTCGAGTAGTAAGTGCCTCGGCTGAGAGTAGTAAGATTTATAAGTACTAATTTTTACTCATAACTTTTTACTCAATACTGGCTGAACGTCCCACTACGGCTAACATAACTCCTGAATATTTTCAGTTTTGACTATTTTCCAGATACTTATTAAAGTTTTCGTTAAGAATATTTAATTTTGACTCTTAATTTATCTATCTCACTACTTAGGACTATTTGTTTATACAATACATTTTGCAAGTTTGCTACTTTCAAAGAATATAAATATCATAAAGTATTTTCTTAATGGGATTAGGGATCGGGAAGATAGTGGTAGATACCTCGCTTATTGTAGGCAACTACCCAGTTTCCATTCTCCAGTCTCCTTTATTGCATTGGGATAATCGTAGTTTTCGGGTTAATTCTTAAGTTGGTATTTGCAGATATAGATTGTAATTGTGTGAATGAAATAGTTATACAGATTGGATAATCACAATTTTTTAGTAAATCATAAATGACGATGTTTAGTCGATTATTGACTATGAAAGTAGCTATAAATGAGCGGGGAAAGACCTATGGACTAATAACGATCGCCTTTGCGATCGTGATAATACTGGAATATTTGACACCCCCAGAGTACGTATTTGGCTACCTCTACACAGGGACGATTTTGTTAGCAGATTCTCGATTGAATCGGAGAGCAGTTTTGGGGATCACTCTTGCAGCTACAGGATTAACACTGTTGAATTTGTTTGTGCCCGGAGGAGAAATGATTAATTCTCCAACGTTGGCAAATCGGTTAATTGCAGTATTGGCGTTGGTGGTAACGGGTTGGTTAAGCGATCGCAACCACCGCAATGAAGAAGCGATCGCTTATACTCAAGCACAATTACGCTCCCAAGAACAACTGGCTATCATGCGTGAAGATTTTGTTTCTACCCTAACGCATGATTTGAAAACACCTTTATTAGGGGCAATTGAAACGCTGAAATATTTTCAAAATGAGCAATTCGGTGAAATCACGCCGATGCAAGCAAAAGTATTACAAACAATGGCTCGTAGTCATCAGAGTACATTGCAATTAGTCCAAACGCTTTTAGATGTGTACCGCAATGATGCCGAAGGGCTGAAACTACAGATATCGCCAGTTAACTTGGTGACAGTAGCGGAAGAGATCGTTGCTACCCTGACAGAACTAGCGAAAACACGCCAGGTTTATATTTCTCTGCACTATGGCGAATCAGATTTTCGCAGCTTTCTCTGGGTAAATGGCGATTCTTTGCAACTTGGGCGAGTCTTCAGCAATCTCCTGAGTAATGGCATTAACCATACCCCTCGTGGCGGTAAAGTGGAAGTAGTATTTGAAGGTTATTCTAGCGATCAAGTGGTAAAAATACTCGATACTGGTTCCGGGATTACCGAAAAAGAGTTACCTCACTTATTTGAGAGATTTTATCAAGGAAATAGCGATCGCCACGTCTCCGGTTCTGGACTAGGACTTTATTTGACTAGGCAAATTATTACTGCTCATGGGGGTACAATTTGGGCAGAGAATCGCTCACCACGCGGCGCACTGTTCGCTTTCCGACTTCCAGCTTGTCCACCACCGGGGAGATGAGGAGTGGGCAGGGGGGCAGGGGGGCAGAGGGGCAGAGGGGCAGGGGAGCATGGGAGCAGAGGCAGAAGAATTAATGACAAATGACCAATGACAAATAACAAATGACCAATGACAAATGACAAATGACAAATGACAAATGACAAAAATCTTACTAGTTGAAGATGATGAATTGTTTCGGCTTGGTTTGCGGATGCGGTTGCAACAAGAAACCAGTTTGGAGATTGTCGCAGAAGCGGAAGATGGGGAACAAGCTGTAGAATTAGCCAATCACTATCCTCTGGATTTGGTGTTGCTGGATATAGGTTTACCGGGAATTGGCGGGATTGAGGCTTGTCGCCAAATCAAGCAGAAGCACCCAAATTTACCAGTTTTGGTTCTAACGTCTCGTTCTGAAAAACCACTGATTTCGCGGTTAATTGCCGCCGGGGCGCAAGGTTACTGTCTTAAAGGTATTCCGGCTGAGTCTTTGATATTGGCAGTGCGATCGGTTGCTGCGGGCGCTTCTTGGTGGGATCAAACGGCAACAACTGAAATTAGAGCCGCTTTTGAGGGCAATTCGATGGCGGTGCAGTCTGCAAAAACTGAGGAATCTTTAGAAAATCCTTTAACGAAGCGGGAGCAAGAAATTTTGGCACTGGTAGCAGCTGGCAAAAGCAATCAAGAAATTGCTGAAATTCTCTACATTGCCCCTGGTACAGTGCGGGTTCATGTCCATGCTATTTTACAAAAACTAGAAGTACGCGATCGCACTCAAGCCGCAGTTTTAGCTATCCAAAAAGGATTGGTAGCACCAGAATTGTTGATGAATTAGATTTATTGGGAAAGAAAGTCTTTTAAGATTTTGAAAATTGCGATGAGGTATCAGGTTGCTGCTCTATGGGAATTTCGATCGCAAACTCTGCTCCTTTGCCCACAGATGAGTTACAGCTTATATTTCCTCGGTGTTTTTGGACGATAATCTGATAACTAATAGATAATCCAAGCCCACTTCCTTTGCCCACAGGTTTTGTGGTAAAAAATGGGTCAAATAAACGCGATCGCAACGACTCTTCAATACCAAGACCATTATCAGCTATCGCAATTTTGACTAGATTCAAGTCTGTCACCTCTGTATGAATCCGAATTTGGGGAGTAGAGAGTAGGGAGTAGGGAGGAGAAGATTGATTCCCCATTCCCTCTTCTAGAAATTGATTCCCTACTCCCCACTTTCCATGCTCTACTCCCTCCTCTATTGCATCAATAGCATTATTCAACAAATGCATAAATACTTGATTTAGTTCACTCGCATAACAAGTGACTAGGGGTAAGTTACCATAATCTTTCACTACAACAATTGCCGGACGATTGGCTGTTTCCCTGAGCCGATGTTGTAACATCACTAAAGTATTTTCGATGTCTTCATGGATACTGACCCGTTTCATCTCTGCTTCATCATGCCGAGAAAAATGTTGTAGCGCCAGTACAATTTCCTGAATGCGATCGGAGCCTCTATACATTGCACCTATCAGATTTTGCAGATCCTTAATGATAAAATTCAAGTCTACATCTTTGGCTATCTGCTGAATTTTTGGTGTGGGTTTGGGATATTCTTGCTGATAGACCTCAATCATCTTCACTAGGTCTTCCACATATTGACCAGCATATTGGAGATTTCCATAAATAAAACTGATCGGGTTATTAATCTCATGAGCCAGTCCAGCTACTAACTGTCCTAGCGCCACCATCTTTTCATTCTGAATTTGTTGAACTTGAGAGGCTTTCAAGTTGTCAAGAGCCTGTTGGAGTAAAAAGTTTTTTTCTTGCAGTTTAACTTGGAGCAAGCGTAAATTAATCTGATTTTCAATTCGCAACACCACTTCTGCACCATGAAAAGGTTTTGCAATATAATCTACACCACCAACATCAAATGCCTTTACCTTATCGACAACATCATCCAGAGCGCTAATAAAAATTACTGGGACTTCACTAGTTTTATCGTCAGCTTTTAGTTGTTGACAAACTTGGTAGCCATCCATACCTGGCATATTGATATCCAGCAAAATCACATCGGGCAAAACCATTTGACATGCAGTCAGTGCCATTTTACCGTTTAAGGCTTTGCGAACTTCAAAACCTTGTGCAGTCAACATCGCCGATAAAAGCCGCAAATTATCTGGGGTATCATCGACCACCAAAATATTTCTTTTCTGATGGTTAGTTTGATTAAAATGCATTATTGATCAAAAGTTATGCGTATAATTATTGAGGATAGTAAATCCTTCTTTGAAATCACCCTAAAATTTGTTAATCGATTTCACCGAAATTCTTATATTTATAGTTTAACTCTCACGTGGCTGGAGAGTTTTGCAGATTATCGAAGCTATTGGCCAGTTATCACCTTTGGCAACATGATGAATTGTTGTCAGGATTGTAGTAAATAGCACTCACAGATAATAAGCCAAGGATCGACAATAAAATTTTTTCCAGGTGCTAATTGATAGCTACCATTGAGGTGCTGAGGCGAGCAACTCAACAGCCAGTCGTTGTTCTATAGGTTTAGAAAATAGATATCCTTGAGCAAAATTACAGTTTAAACTTCTCAATTGGGCTAACTGTTCTTGTGTTTCGACACCTTCAGCGATCGCACTCATCCCCATTGAGTTGGCAATGCCAATCATTGCTGGTACTAACCCCATATTCTCTTTGTTCTCCTGCATCCGTTTGACGAAGGATTTATCAATTTTGAGTGCATTCAAAGGAAAGCTATGCAGGTAACTTAAAGAGGAATATCCTGTACCAAAGTCATCCATAATTAACTTGATTTTTCGCTGCTTTAGTTGTTCAAGGATTATTTTGATCGCATCGGTATTTTCCATAATTACACTTTCGGTAATTTCTAATTCTAAATATGCCGGATTTATTTGATTTTCATAAATTATTCGGTCAATTTGTTCTACCAAATTCGGCTGCAAAAATAACCTTGCACTCAAATTGACACTCATAGTTAGAGGTTCTGGTGTGACTGGATAATGTTGCCAGATGCTTAATTGATGACAAGCTGACTGTAATACCCAAGTATTGATGGCATTAATTAAACCCGTTTCTTCGGCCACAGGAATAAATTCTATGGGAGAAACCAAACCACGAATTGGATGTTGCCAGCGCACTAAGGCTTCAAATCCAGAAATTCTGCCTGTAACCAGGGAAATAATTGGCTGATAGTAAACGAGGAATTCTCGCCTTTCAACAGCCCTCCGCAGGTCATTTTCTAACTCTAAAAGCTGAATAGCTTCCTGATGCATCGCTGGATTAAAAACGTGATAGTTGGCTTTTCCTTGAGCCTTAGCCCGATACATTGCCGTATCAGCATCTCGCAGCAAATACTCTGGACGATCGTAATCTTTATTGCCCCAACTAATGCCAATACTGGCATTCATAAATACTTCATATCTGGAAAGTTGAAAAGCAAGTGATAACTGTTGCAAAATCCTTTCTGCAACTTGGATTGCTATATTGACATCTGTGATATTTTCTAGGAGAATTCCAAATTCGTCCCCGCCCAATCGTGCTAAAGTATCAACAGGTATCAGACATGCTTGTAAGCGGTGAGCAATGGCTATCAGCAATTCATCTCCTACCGGATGACCAAGAGAATCATTAACAACTTTGAAGCGATCGCAGTCCAAAAAAAGTACTGCAAACTGATAATTAGATTCTTTTTTCGCCCGATTTAGAGCATTTTCTAATCGCCTAATAAACAAAACTCGGTTTGATAATCCCGTCAGGGAATCATGCAGTGCTATATCTAGCAGTTGACTTTGCAATTTCTGGCGGGAATCGATTTCTTGTTGAAGTTTTTGGAGAGTTTTTTCTAGCTCTCCAGTCCGCTGTTTTACCCGATGTTCTAGTTCAACATTTAGTTTCAATATTTCTAATCGCGCCGATCTCAATGCTAGTTGATTTTGCACGCGCACTAAAACTTCTTGAAACTCAAAAGGTTTGGTGATGTAGTCTACACCACCCACTTTAAAGGCTTTAACTTTGTCAAAAACATCATCTAAAGCGCTAATAAAAATTACTGGAATATCGGCTGTTAAATCCCAAGCTTTAAAGGTCTGGCAAATTTCATACCCATCTACTTCTGGCATCATGATATCGAGTAGAATCAAATCAGGTAATAATGTTTGAGTTGCTGTCAGTGCCATCTGCCAGTTCAAAGCTTTACGAACGTTATACCCTTCCCTTGTCAATATGGAGGATAAAACCCGGAGGTTATCCGCCATATCATCAACGATCAAAATATCTTTTTTATTAGGGTCTAAATGCTCGTAATTCATTCTAAGTTTGTTGTAGTCAATTCCATGATTTTCTCAAACTGGTAGTTATTTGCTAAATCCCTGAGAACTTGGAAAACTTGAGCATTATCTGATGGAATTTCTTTGAGTAACTCTAAAATCAATTCATCGCTACAGCTGGCTGCGGCATAGTGAATCTGTTGGAGCCACTCAGGTGACATTTGTGATAAATGGCCCAGGAGTTCGGCAACACTTACAAAAATCTGTGTAGCTCGATCGACAACTACTGTGTTTGTGGTTTCTACTTGATTGGTATATTTTAAACCCAGATGTTTGCTCAGTTTTTCCAATAATACTTCCTGTTTGAATGGCTTGCGAATAAAATCATCACAGCCAATGGACAAAATTTTCTGGCGTTCTTCCTCAAAGGCGCTAGCAGTTAGGGCAATAATGATTGTATTTGTATTGGAGCGATCTGGCATTGTTCTAGAGAAGTCGTAAGGGGGAGCCAAGGCTGTTGGCATCCGCGATCGCCAAGTGGACGCACCATTCGTAGAAGTATCATTTTCTATAACACCAGTTGTTTCTGGTGCGGAAGACTCTTTGCGTACAACTTTCAGAACCTCACCCTCGACTGAATCGGTTAACTCTTCTGCAAGGTACTGGCTCCCCGATGACACCAGTTGTTTCAATTTTGGGAACCTCCGCGACGTATTGGCTGTCCCATGTCCGACTTCTCTAGCTTTAATAATTCTTGTGGCTTCGTAACCGTCCATAACTGGCATTCGCATATCCATAAAAATCAGGTGTGGTTGCCAAGATTCCCAATTAGCGATCGCTTCACTACCATCTGTAGCTTCGTTAACTTCAAAGCCGAGAGATGTGAGAATTTTAACTAGTAATATACGGCTTTCTTTGGAGTCGTCAACTACTAGGATACGGTATACTTTTTCACTAGGAGCTAAAGCTCTAATTTGTGATTTAATTTGGTCGATCGGGATTTCTCTGGGGCAAGTTAGAGCAATCTGAACATCAAAGGCAAATGTACTACCTACACCAGGCATCGTGCTGACAGTAATATCTCCTCCCATCAGTTGCACGTATTTACGGCTAATCGCTAAACCCAGTCCCGTCCCTTGTTGGAATTTTCTGCCGATTTCAGTTTGCTCAAAAGCCTCAAATAGCAAGTCAAGTTCTTGTGGAGCAATACCACAGCCAGTATCTTGTACCTCGAAGAAAAGAAGAGACGGATAAGAAAGATTTTGCTCCTCCTGCTCCCCTGCTCCCCTGCTCCCCTGCTCCTCTGCTCCCCTGCTCCCCTGCTCCCCTGCTCCCAGTCTTACCCGTAGCGCCACCTTCCCTTTATCGGTAAATTTAATAGCATTTCCCAAGAGGTTGAGCAATACTTGACACAGTTTATTTTCGTCAGTTTCTATGTATTTAGGAATATCTGGCGCATATTCAAACAGTAATTCTAAATTTTTAGATGCAGCACGCAAGTGCAACATCTCTTCTAAGTTTTTCAATAAATAAATTAAGTCAAAGCTGCTGGAATTTAAGGTGATTTTACCAGCTTCGATTTTAGACATTTCGAGAATGTCGTTAATTAATTTCAGTAGATGTTCGCCAGCACGATTAATTATTGCCAAGTTTTCTTGATGTTCGCTAGATAGCGAATAATCTTGACTCATGACTTGGGTAAAACCAAGAATGGCATTGAGTGGGGTACGCAGTTCGTGGCTCATGTTAGCTAGGAATTCGCTTTTGGCGAGGTTGGCGGCAGCACTTCGCGCCGCTTCTCGAACAGCTGCTTGTTGTTCCTGTGCAGCGATTTTTTGCGATTGAATCAGTTCTTCTTGGGTGGTTTGCAGTTGCTCGATAACTTGCTGAAACTCTTTAGTACGTTTTTTGACTTGAGCCTCTAAGGTGCGATTGTATTCTGCTAATAACTTTTCTGTTTGTTTGCGTTGGGTAATATCAAAAAATGTGGCGATCGCAAAAGCCACCTTCCCTGATTCATCATAAATTGGCTTTCCTAAAACCTCAATGCGAGTAATATTGCCACAATAGCGAATTTCCATATCATCAACCCTGATGCTTTCCCCAAGCAATGCTCTCAAAATCGGCAAGCGATCGCTGGGGTAAAGTCGATCTGTTCCGGCAAGGTAAGCTTGATATATCTCTGACAATTCTTCGACTTT
The DNA here is from genome assembly GCF_056620565.1 of Nostoc sp. LEGE 12454. Lineage (NCBI taxonomy): Bacteria > Bacillati > Cyanobacteriota > Cyanophyceae > Nostocales > Nostocaceae > Nostoc > Nostoc sp. LEGE 12454. The sequence goes on along the minus strand of NZ_JBWQXL010000024.1, from coordinate 42,495 downwards.
AACTTCTGCGATCGCTCCTTGACCAAGAATTTGCTGCCCAATCTGATTTGTATAATAAGGTTCACCTTCAGCATCGATGATAAATACACCGACCGGTATGGCTTCTAAAAATTGAGTTAGCTGACTCTGATTATGAGATAGCGCCTCATTTAAAACTTGCATCTGGGCATTCTTTGCTTCTAAAGCACTAAAAGATGCTTGGAGTTGTTTTGCCATAGTTTCAAATGATTTGGCTAGTTCCCCCAGTTCATCGGAACGCTGAATATTTGGTGTTTCCTCCCATTCACCTTCAGCAATTTTCTTTGCCGATCTGTTTAATTGTAAAATTGGCTTAATTACCCAACGAGCAGTCAAAATCCCAATTCTTGTAGCCACTAAAAAAGCAACTATGCACAGCAAAATCGTGATGCGGGTGTTGGCATTAATTTGCTCCATAAATTCGCCTTCGGGAATCACCGCCACAATTAGCCAATCTAAACCCAGTTCGTCCTTCCAGCTTTTTACCTGCACAAAGTAACGCATTCCATCGGCGGTAAAACTTAGCTGTTGCTTCCCCACAACCAACTTAAGACTGCCAAAGCGTTCGATCAAAGACTGTGTAGTGAGTTTAATTAAAGGATTTTGACTATCTAATGCTGATAGACGTTTTCCTTTACCATTAACGATCCTATATGCTGGCTCGCTAGTAGAAGAAGCTACTATTAACCCAGAACGCTCTAAAATAAAAGTTTTACCCGACTCTTTGACCTTTAACTTAGCTAAAAACTTGCCGATTTGTGATAAGAGCAAATCAACACTAATCACCCCAACGAATTTGCGATTTTTATCGTAAACAGGATAGCTGGAAGATATGGATAAAACTTCTGGTTTATCTTCCCATTGATAAATTTGACTCCAAACTCGTTTGCCTCTCTTAACTGGATCTGTATACCAAGCTTCTAGGCGAGGATCGTAATTTTTGACTTGCTGTAAATGGCGGCGATTTCCTTGTTTGTCTGTAGGATAAACATAGAGTTTGCCTACACCATACTTGGCGCTAACTTCATTAATTAAGAGCTGGCCATTATCTAGACGCTCAACACCGATAAATTCACCTTTGGGATTGGCAAAGCTGTTGTAGCCAACATTGAAAACCTGCATTTGTTTCCAAAAGTAATTGCCGGTGGTTTGAAAGTCCGAAAGGTTGAGCAAACCTAGCTCAATTGCATCTAAGTTGATTTGATTAATTTGCTTTGGAGTTGTTAAATAGCTATCGAGATGCTGTTCAATGCGATCGCAGATTTCATTTTCTAATTGAGTAGCAAGCTCCCTTACCGCTTTTTGGCCGTTTTGATACGAAAGATAGCCCACAAGTCCCACTGCACCACAAATTTGCATGATAAAAGGCATAATCAGAACATATCTTAGAGGCATCTTGGCATAAACTTTGCCAACTAAGCGATTAAATGATTTGACGGGCTGAAGTTTGGATAACATTGTAGTTTTATTCTTCCCCAGCATCTACTAGGTGCATTTTGCCGTGCTAGCTACATTGTATATAAGTACAATTACGGCATATATCGCTCTTTATGAAAATTTTATATTTTTAGTATAAAATAGTATGAAATACTTATAATTCTTTGACTGGCTGACTTCCTCCAACACCTAATTTTCACACTTTGCACAGGAGTAGTCCACTATAGAAATCGTCTATGTGGGTACGCCATTACACTTGAATTTGCTCAGTTTTATCTGGCAATATTTCCACAAATTTTCTCAGATGAACTGAAATTTAACCAATAAGCTCCAGTATGCCATTCTAAAATTCAGGTTGCCATTAGCACCCAATCCTAAATTTAATTTTTAATTGTTGAGGTGTTGATTTTCTGGTCTGGAAACCCCTGGACTTTGTACAAGAACTTATATTTAACTACAGCAATTTTAGAATTGTTATGCAAATACACAGCAGAAACAAAAAAAATATATAAAAAATTTACTTTGGATTTTTTATTTTGACAAAATGTAAACTTTGTTATATAGTTGTGTCAACTTCATCACCAATTTGTAAAATTTTTCCGGCTGACAATCGGGGTAGTTGAGTATTGATACTCAATCGATAAAAGTGATTAAAGGGCGATGAAGCAACCCAATTTGGCAAAGTTGCTTGTCGCTGGGTTATAAAGATTTTTTGAAAGTTTGGGTAAGCTTCCCCTAAATAAGAATTGCGTGTTGGGACTATACAACGCTGACATGGGTTAACCCCAAAAAAATCTACATCTCCCACTCGAAAAGAGACTAAATCACCTTGTTCGCTAAATAGCCGATCTTCCCAAAATGCTGGTACACCACCAATCTCGATGTTGGCACGCATTCGACGGCGCATTTCATCTACACTTAAACCAGGAAACCAAGAAGCTACCTCTGCCAATGTGGCCGTACTAATTACTGTTGGGCCAAGTGAGTGTGTATCGTCAGGAAAACCCATTAAAGAGTTTTGTCCCAAGGTGACAGCAAACTCAAAATAATCACTCAAAGTTGCTTCTAAGGCTTGCCGTTCCTCATCTAGATGAAAAATCTGTTGTAAGTTGCGATCGGGGATTTGCAACGAGATAATTCTATTTAAGAGTGCAAATTGTGCCCTTATTAAATGGATTTTAGCATGACGTTTGCCATTGACAAATCTACCTTGTTCGTCAAAAAGGGCAAACTCGCGGTCATACTGTAGTGCGCCACTGGCAAGAACTTTAGCGTTCTCAACTTCAACACCATCCAGTGATTTAACTGGATACAGCAAAATCTTAGCTAGGTAAGGCGTCACGTCGCTTCGCTCCGAATTCAAAATTCAAAATTCAAACATTTTAGACACCCATAAATAAATTTAGGGGTTTGTATCCTTTTCGTTTTCGGTCATAGCAATATTTGAATTTGAGATTTGGCAAAAAGTCGCAGTATCTGGCAAAGAGCGAACTGAACTTTTCAAGACGGATTTTGGATTTTAGATTGGTGATTTAGTAGTCCCCAATCTAAAATCTAAAATTCTTTTGTTAATGAGCTATTTGAGCAATATTGTTTGTTATTTTATGGATATACTGGCGATTTATCGATTCCGCCAACATGATTTAAAGGCCAGAAGCGAACTACAGCACGCCCAATGATATTCTGGCGGGGGACAACACCCCAGCAACGGCTGTCATAACTACTGTTACGATTATCACCCAGTACTAAATATGAATCGGCAGGTATAGTCTGGGGTTTTGCCAAAAAAGGTGGCTGTGGCCCTGATTGGCAAACATCAATAACTGTGGTCTGCCCAGAACTGAGGTAATTAGATTCTGGTAGAGGTTTGTCGTTGATATAGACTTTGCCATCCTTAAGTTGTATTTTCTCTCCAGGTAAGGCAATTATACGTTTAATAAAAGCATCTTGATATTGTTCTTTTTGTAGCTCTTTCGTCGGTGAAAATACTACTATGTCTCCCCGTTGCGGGTCAGCAAACTTATACTTCAACTTATCGACAATAATTTTGTCTGCCTCCCACTGGTTTGGCGTACCATGCAGAGTCGGTTCCATTGATCCAGAAGGAATCCAGCGTGCTTCAGCAACAAAGGTACGAATTCCTAAAGCTAGAACAATGCTCAATACAATTGTTCTACCTAGCTCTGCGATCCAAGAATTATCGGGTTGTTGACTAGAGTTGTTATCAGACACTTGATTATGCATGAAATTACTTAACTTAACGAAAGATGTAGGTAATTAACTCACCTAGTGAGACTTTATCTGTTAATCTTAACGGGAAAATTTTAATTTCCTAGTTATGTTTGCATCTTGACTACCAATTTTAGATTGTGGATTGGGAAGCAGGTAGGAGGCAGTGTTTCGACTACGCTCAACAACCAGGCAGGAGGTAGGAGGCAGGAGGTTTGAATTTAGATAAGGCTTCTATATTAAGACGCTCTCGCGTTCAACCCTATCTAATTGCAGTCCACCAAATCGGAGATTTTGTGGGGGACTTAAACTCCTGCTGCCTCTGTTGTTAAAAATAAACTTTTTTTTAAGGCGCGGCAAAAATTGGTTACTCCGATCGCGAATAAGTTTAACCTAAAAGCATGGTTCTCTGTAATACATAGCTCCCTGTCTAAACTTGGTTATTCCTATGTCATCGCCAAAAATGTTACTGATTCGCCGCGCTCGCATAATCTTACCCGATGGTGAACTGATGGTTGGAGATGTGTTGACGCGCGATCGCCAAATAGTCGAAGTTGCGCCAGAAATCTCCCAAACAGCACTAGCCACTGAAATTGACGCAGAAGGCTTAACTTTGTTGCCAGGAGTTATCGATCCGCAGGTGCATTTCCGGGAACCTGGACTAGAACACAAGGAAGATTTATTCACCGCCAGTTGTGCCTGTGCTAAAGGGGGAGTCACTTCTTTTTTAGAAATGCCCAATACGCGCCCCCTAACTACCACACAACAAGCTTTAGACGACAAGCTAGAACGGGCCTCACACAAATCCTTAGTTAATTATGGCTTTTTTATTGGGGCAACAGCAGAGAGTTTACCAGATTTGCTTTTAGCAAAGCCAACACCGGGAATTAAGATTTTCATGGGGTCGATGCATGGTCAGTTGTTAGTTGATGGCGAAACAGCATTGGAGGCGATATTTGCCAAAGGCGATCGCTTAATTGCCGTTCATGCCGAAGACCAAGCTAGAATCAACCAACGCCGCCAAGAATTTGCCAATATTCACGATCCAGCCGTTCACTCGCAAATTCAAGACGATCGAGCGGCATTGCTGGCAACCGAACTAGCATTAAAACTTTCTCAAAAATATCAACGTCGGTTGCATATTCTCCACATGTCAACAGCGCTGGAAGCAGATTTGCTGCGTCAGGAGAAACCGAGTTGGGTGACAGCAGAGGTGACACCACAGCATTTGTTATTAAATACTAGTGCCTATAAAACAATTGGCACATTAGCACAGATGAATCCACCTTTGCGATCGCCCCACGATAACGAAGTTCTCTGGCAAGCTTTGCGCGATGGCGTGATTGATTTCATTGCGACAGATCACGCGCCACATACCTTAGAAGAAAAAGCTCAAGAATACCCCAATAGCCCTTCGGGAATGCCTGGGGTGGAAACTTCCCTTGCTTTGATGTTAACTGCGGCAATGGAGGGCAAGTGTACTGTGGCTCAAGTTGTAAACTGGATGTCTAAAGCTGTAGCTGTGGCTTATGGTATTCCGAATAAGGGAGCGATCGCCCCTGGTTATGATGCCGATTTGGTGCTTGTAGATTTAAACACATACCGCCCAGTCCAGCGCGAAGAACTTTTAACCAAATGCCGTTGGAGTCCTTTTGAAGGCTGGAACCTCACCGGCTGGGCTAAAACCACCATTGTCGGCGGTGAAATAGTTTATGACAAAGGCCAGGTAAATACGCAAGTGCGGGGTCAAGCTTTGACTTTCTTGTAGCAAATATTTATTTAACTTTACAGCAACTACATCAGGTATATTCCTCCCAAACTTCACGCCAGATTGCAGGGGTGGGGTATTTCTGTACCTCACAACGTAGAAATTTGCTGTATTTCTAAGTGTTTCAAGTTCAATCTTCAATAACTACTCCATTTTTGCGATCGGATTACCTATTTAGATCGCAAAAGATGCGATAAATCATCACAAAGACGCGATAAATTACCGTCTCTACGAAAGCTTGATTATTGTAGAGACGGCGATTCATCGCGTCTCTTGCCTTAACCAAACAGCATTGCCGGAGGCGGAGCCTCTAGGACGACATTCCCAGTCTTCGACTGGGAACGAGACAAACGAGACAATATTTAAAAGCTTCTTCTAGGCTGGTTTTCAAGTTAACTTCACATCAATGCTACGCATACCCCCTCTACAGAGAAGCAAGCTATAAGTAGTGTCTCGTAGAGAAAGCACTTCGTTAAAAAAAACTTAGGTATTCTTCCAGTCGGATAAATCGGATAAGTCGGATAAGAGTAAACAAGCTAATGGAATTGTATTGTGATTCATCTCACGATCCTTGTCCACAGAAATAATCAAAGAGAATTGCTATGTCTTTCAAAATTTTGGCTTTAGACGGTGGCGGTATTCGTGGAGTTGTTGCAGCACGAATACTTCAACAAGTAGAACAAGAAATTAGAAATCAAGGAAAAGGAGAGTTTTTACACGAATATTTTGACATGGTTGCTGGTACTTCTACTGGTTCGATATTAGCAGGAGGGATTGCTATTGGAAAGGAGAGTGATGAACTCATTAAAATGTATAAAAATAGAGGCAAAGATATATTCCCTTTGGAGATAAAAGAGCGCTACAAAAACTTTCCGTCCATCATCAAATCAATTATTGATGTATTTTCCCCATCTAAATATTCTCATGATGGAATTACTAGCGTACTCAAAGATGCCTATAAATCCACAAGAATCAAGGATATCGAAAAACCCATTCTTCTGATTCTTGCTTACGATACGCTATATCGCAACACAACCTTTTTTACAAATTGTCATCCCGATTTAGGAGACAGATGGTACGATGACTGTTATTTATGGGAAATATGTACCGCTTCTGCCTCAGCACCTACTTTTTTTCCACCATATAAATTAGAACCTGTAGATAAACAAAAATTTGGTGACTGGGAATTCCCCCACATTGATGGAGGAGTTTCTGCTAATAATCCTGCTCTGGCAGCTTTGAGTCTAGCAATGAGGATTAGCCAGTCTTCAGTATCTCCAGAAATCAAGCAACAATATAAACTAAATAATCTGCGATTGGAAGATATTTCTATCCTTTCTATTGGCACAGGTCAAACTGGTCAACCATATCAATATAAGCAAATAAGCAAATGGAGAGGCTTAGACTGGATTAAAAATCTTACTAACATTTTCATGGAACCTACATCTGAGATTGATAGTACGATTTGCCGACAAATTATGGGTGGATATGAGTCTAAACGTTACTTACGTCTTCAGTTTGACTTAAATGAGACATTTAAACCCAAACCAAAAGAGACTTATAAAGATCCTCGCATTGTCTTACCTCCAGAAGAGCGGAAAAATAAATTTACAGGGGAAAAAGTCACTGAAGAAATAGATAATACTAATTCCGAGATTCTTCAGCAGTTAATAGATACTACCTCTGCATTCATCGATCAAGGTCTTACGTACTATACCAGAGACGATTCCGGTTCTCCGATAAAAAAGGCGATCGCGTCTTTTATTAGAGATAACTAGCCATCTGTGTCATTATTTACAAGCGTCTACAATTGGTTGGGGTTTGAATACCCATCCAATTGATTTTTACATACCCTTCAAGACTTTTTCTGGCTCGTTCCATTAGCTGAGATAATCAAGGAGCGATGCCTACGGCGGTAAACTACGCACGTAAGCTCTAGCAATAACTGCCTTCTTTGATAAATTCTCGAAATTGTATTTAATTTACTAATTAAAATTTGCTTTTCTGATAAAGTTTAGTAAAGTCAAGCTTTACCTCTTCTTTGTACTACTGCTATCAAATCGTAATAATACCTAAGTTGTTTAATTAGTAATTAACGAGGAGAAGATATAAAACATCTTTTAGCAACCAAATAGAATGTGTAATCCAATACATTTTTCTCAGCCCTGTTTTGTCTTGTTGCCGCAGTATTTACCGAATGTTTTCCATGACAACTGAGGCAGAGAAAATAATATGTTTTTAGACATTTTAGCTAGCCTGCAACGGTTATTTGTTGGTTATATTCCAGCCGCCGTATTGGGTAGTTTTATCGGATATTTTATCGGGATAAATAGCATGGTTTATCAGCTATTTCGGCTGATATTTCAGATCCCTCATAGTATCCCTCCTATCGCTTTGCTACCTATTGCTCTCATCGCTTTTCAAGAGAGCGACTCGGCTGCTATTGTAGTAGTTTTTCTGGGAACTCTTTGGACAATGATTATTAATACAGCAATAGGGATGCGGCATTTCAAGAGACAGAATAACAACTTTCGAGTAGCTATTTTTCATATATTTCATGCCTTAAAAGTTAGCATTTGGGTAGCCTGGTTTATCGTTATTGCCACAGAAATGTTAATAGGACCAAGAGGACTTGGCTTTACCCTCTGGGATGCTTATAAAGCTGGCAATACTGATTACATAATCCAGGAAATATTATACATTGGCATCATTGGCTTTTTGCTGGATCAGTTACTAGATTTCGCAGCCTATCTTCTCTCGCAAATGGTTTCAGATGGCAAAAAATCTTCTTAAACTTTATCGAACAGAATTCAGGAGTCAGGAGTCAGAATGAATTGTGTACGACACAACGACAGGCTCAGTGCATCGCTGGCGGGTAGCGCAGCGTAAAGCCTTCTCTTCTCCCAAAAGGAGATCGCGTAGCGTCTTGATTCTGAATTCTTCTTTATCTCGGCTTGCGAATTGAACCCTGCCAGCTAATAGTTTGCTTGGCAGAACGTATTCCTAAAGAACGAGTTGCTACGACTTCAATATCAACGTTGACACCAGGGCGTAAAGCTTCGTCAGGAATTTTGAGCTTGCCTAAAGCTAGAGTAAAACGATTGTAGTCACGAGTCACAAGTTCTGTGGGAATATCCCCTTCAAATTCAGTTTTGTAGCCAGAAAAACCGTGCGAGCTATCTTGGGCGCGGAATTTCACGCGAAACTGAGTATTAATGGCATCAGACTTGGCTGCCAAATCAACTATTTTTAAGTTGAGATTTTGTCCGGCATCGGCAAACTCTGCCACAGCTAACCGGGTGACATCTTTTTTGGGAATGGCATGGTTAACGGTAAATGTTGTTAAGTTAGCCTCACTTTTGCTGTTACCCTCAACCCATAAGTCCTCAGAAAAAGTAATTTCTACTTGTTTGTTATCAGTTAAATTTAGTGTTACGACTTGATTGCCAAAGCTGGTAATGGGTTGTCTTTCTTGCCAAACTATTTGAAAAGCCTCTTCTAGACGCTGTTCAAACTCTCGATAATCATCGGCGATCGCAGAACCAGGCGCAAGTAGAGAAGCTGCGCCTATACGTTGATTCCACTTATTCTTCGAGAGGTTGAACTGTTTGTTTATCAGTTCCGAAATTGCTAGCTGCACAGCTGGAGTATCAGCTGCCAAAGGTTCCTTGCTATTGACAATACTCAAAGTTCCTAAGCGCCCTTGGCTACCATCGCTACCATCGCTGCCATCTCGCCCATCGCTACCATCGCTACATCGATAAACCTTTTCAGTACACTTGTAATCAGGGCTACCAGGAGTTCCCTCGCAGGTTTTTACTTCCCATCTCCGTCTGTAACAGTTACAGCCCTCTGTACCGTCACCACCTCTACCACCACGCCCACCTTCCCCACCAGTTGCCCGCACAGAAACATTCCGTAAGCCTGCCAAATTGCTGTAATAGACTGTCAGAGAACCACCATTTCCCCCATCTCCTCCTTTGCCACCATTACCACCGTTACCACCGTCTGGTGCGTTTATGTCATGGCTGACGCGTTCGCCGCGTTGGGAACCACAGTCAGGTTGATAACCATGTTCACCGTCTTCCCCGTCTTCACCATCTTTACCCGACAAGTCAAGATTTATAGGTGAACCATTGACAAAAATATTTTGGTTTTCACCGCTGCTACCATCTCTACCCGATCGCCCATCGGTTCCTGCGCGTCCATCTCTGCCATAATTTCTAGCTATTTTATAGTATTCATCAGAGGCAACGGCTGGACATAAAACTGAACCAGAGGCAGGCAAAAAGCTAGTAAATAAGCAGAATGTCAGCAGTAGTGGCAGCTTACTCCTAAAACCATTGTGCATCTATTTACACCTAAAACTTTAGTTGAATTATCTACTCCTGACGCTGACTTTCAACAATTTGCTCCCTCTTGCCCAGTGAGATCGTGTTTGGTTCAAGACTTATCATTAAGATCGCAGAGGGGCAGAGGGGCAGAGGGGCAGAGGGGCAGAGGGGCAGAGGGGCAGAGGGGAAGGGTTTTTAGGCTTTATGTATAGATTCGGGAATTAGGTGTTGCATAAAACTCCCTACCCTAGCGAGGTTTTACCTTTTCTTCGTGCGATTCGATCGATTACTTTTTTCAATCAAAATCAATCGCCATAGTCTCCCACAAGTGATTTTACCAATGTCCGAACTCGCGTGATATTTCCTTCATTGCTAAGGTTCACTTCAAAGAAATTTTCTCTTCTTGGAAGGCATTTTATTGCTTAACTATCTCAAAGCGATCGCTCATAAGAGTAACTGGCAACTTGGGTTAAACTTGGGCATTTTAAAGCAAGGAAATAAGTGTCACACTTCGACACACTTATGAAAAAGGATTAGCTTCTGTTATCACTTCTGGCAGTGGAATAAACTCTGTTTCATTTGGCACGCTAGCAAAACGAGAGTCGCGCCAATCAGCTTTAGCTTGCTCTATTCGCTCTGGTCGGCTAGAGACAAAATTCCACCATTTGTAGCGTGTACCTAACGGCTCACCGCCAATAACAATACATCGAGCAGCATCTATAGCAGAAACCTCAACCCGATCGCTTGGCTCTAGAATAGCGAGACGATATTGCTCTATCGGTTCATCATTAATCCTCAATCCTTCTGTGACACTGTATACTGCCCTTTGTGAATAATCTGTAGGGATAGTGAAGTGGGTGTTTGCAGACAACACTGCATCTAAATAGAGGATAGGTGAGAGAGCTTTCACTGGTGAGGTATAGCCAAATGCTTGCCCAGCAATAAGTTTGATGATAACGCCATTCTCTTCCCAGGTGGGAAGCATTTCAGCCGGATAGTGAATGAACGTTGGCTCGGTTTCTTCGTGTTCAACAGGCAGGGCAACCCAGGTTTGAATGCCATGAATAGTAGTTTCTTGCTGACGGTCAAAGTCAGGTGAGCGTTCTGAATGGACAATTCCCTTTCCTGCTGTCATCCAGTTGACTGCACCTGGTTGGATTTCCTGTACAGTACCCAAACTATCGCGATGCATCAAAGCACCATCAAATAAATAAGTTACCGTTGCCAGATTGATATGAGGATGCGGTCGGACATCGATGCCTTGATTGGGCGGCATAACGGATGGGCCAAGATGATCGAAAAAGATAAACGGCCCAACCGTTTGGCGATTAGGATATGGCAAACTGCGGCGGGCAGAAAAACCACCCAGATTTTTAACTTCGGGTTCAATCAGTTGAAGAATTGCCATAAATAATCGCAGGTGATTAGTAAATGCTGTAATTATTATAAGTATATTTACTTGCAAATAAGCTAATCTTGATAAGTTATCTGTTTGTTTTGTAGACTTGATGCCAGTGCGATCGCCTGTTTTTTACTGTTAAATATTAAACACAGCCCTAGTCAGTATTGTTTCTCAACCAGAGAGTCTTTTAACAAGTGCGATCGCTCACGTTTAACTTTATTAAACTTCTGATTAGATTTCAGTTTCCTACTGTTGAGGAAATTGATTGCAACCAATTAGCTCAATTACTATTAGATTCTGCAAAGCCCCGTCCATTATTACTAGATGCACGGAGTCAGATTGAGTATGCAGTTAGTCATATCGAAACAGCAGTACGCATAGATCCTCTCACAGATGATTTAGCAGCAGTTGCAATTTCCCAAGATAGATCAATTGTTGTGTACTGTGCTGTTGGCTACCGAAGCGCAAAATTAGCCCAAAAACTGGATGAAGCCGGGATTAAGTGCATTTATAACTTGAGTGGTGGAATTTTTCAGTGGGCAAACGAAGGCAGACCGATCTTTCAAAATGGTCATCCGACAAAGGTTGTACATCCTTACAATGCAATTTGGGGAAAATTACTAAAAGCTACTTACCATGCTCAGGAGTGTTGACCTTTAGACTAAGAGCTTGTCAACATTAAGTAAGTAGAATAAAAGCAACGATAAAACTACTTAAGCTGCATGTCTCAAGTTTCGATTGTCATTCCTACTTTAAACGAAGCAGTTAGCTTAGGGCGTACATTACGCCAATTGACTTTACTTAATCCGCCTGCTTTTGAAGTGATAGTAGTAGATGGTGGCAGCAATGATGAGACAGTGGCAGTTGCAAAACAATGCTTGGGGTCATTAAATCAGTCGCTAGGCGTACAAGTTCTCTCATCTGAACGACGTGGACGTTCTATTCAAATGAATTACGGAGCATCGGCTGCAACTGGAGATATTCTTTGCTTTCTTCATGCAGATACTTGGGTGCCAGATGACCTAATCACGGTAATAGAGCAAACCCTAGTAGAGCCAACCATTGCCTGTGGCGGGTTCATTTCTCTGATGAGTGGATCTCAAACGACTCGCTGGGGCATCTCTCTACATAATTATCTAAAAACCTACTACGCACCACTGCTATTTAAGCCTCACCTGTTTTTTCGAGGATTGCGCCTGTTGTTTGGAGATCAGGTAATGTTTTGTCGTCGCACTGACTTTTGGGATTGCAATGGATTTGATGAGGCATTACCGATTATGGAAGATGGAGATTTATGCCTGAGATTGGTTAAAAAAGGACGTATTTATCTGGTGAACCGCATTGTTCACTCTTCAGATCGCCGCGTCGCAAAATGGGGTAGCTGGAAAGCAAACGCAATCTACCTTTATATCGGTTTTTTGTGGGGGATTGGCGTTGATGCAAATTATCTCAAACAATTTTATCAAGATATTCGCTGATTCAGGCTCCAGTCATAGTAGAGATAGGAAATCGGCGTTGAGGCATTTATTGGCAGGTCTGTTTGTAGGTAGGAGCGGATATATTCTGGAATAGAGGATTTGACCTTAAGAAAATCTTGACGATACCATTTAAAGATTTTGCTACAGTAGAGCGTTTTACTATCTGAGTCATAACGAACTTTTTCAGGATTGTTAATGAAGCGACGGGTATCTTCATCTAACTGCTGAGTAACTCGTTGAGGAAAATAAGCTCCAGCGCGCAGTAACGGGCAACCAACGGAAGCACAGACAATTGCAAAATGAATTCGTGGTTCCTGTAATTTATTCCGCAGAATCTGGTTCTCTATTTGGGCTAGACTGTAATGTTCGTCAAATATATAATAAGCACGACGTTGGAAGAACCACAAAAAAGCTAGCCAGTTGGGAATGCCTAAGATTCGCGGACGGATTGACTCAAGTGGGTATCTCTCCAAAATTGTCGAAATGGTGAACGCATTGTAAAGGTTGATCCACAATGCCAATTGCTCAGAAGTGTTGCTATCAGATGTAAAAGCCAGATTTTTTTGACTCGATAACCAATTAGCTAGCGCTTGAGGTTGCTCAGTTTTCCAAGCAATATAGTTTACACGACCCTCTCGATCGACATACTGACGCAACAACCTGTCCCAAGGTTCAAAATCAATCATTATTGCTGTGTTTATATGTTGGCCGTAGCTAAGGGAATTCTTTGCTTTCGCGATCGCAACGTACAGTTGAATTTGTACAAGTATTTATTTAACGAATTATAACAATACTATCTTTGGCAACTTGAAATCAGCGATACACTGAGGAAAATTCCTTGAGGAAGCGTTGATGGCACGGTCAAACGGGGTTACAAGTGAAACGTCTGTAGAGGAATTGCCTACAGCTTCAGACAAAGATACGATCGCAATTGAAAATCCACCTGAGCCAGTGGAAGATGCCCAAGATATTGACGATATATTGAACTCACTAAAAACCTTACTGAGTTCTTTAGAAAAGCTCCAAAAAGTCCGGCAGGAAGTGGGCGATATCAAACCGTTGATTGGGCGGATGCTTGATGGAGAACTAGTTGCTGGTGAAGAACTTGAGCAACTCAAGGCAGGTGTGAGCAGTCTTTCTCGCCTTGTTCGTGCTTATAATGACCATCAAGTAGCGTTGGCTAAAGCACAACCTGCTAGAGACTTGCTAGATCAAGTACTGAAAGAACGTAAAGCTAATTGAGTTGAGACTGGAGATTGGGAAAGAAATTCTTTAGATATTTGGTTGGAGTTCTAATTTCCAGTCAGATGTTAGGAGTTTGTAATCCTTAATTTAACAAGCGATCGCACTTTTTTGAGAGAATGCGATCGCTTCGATAAGCTAGAAAATTTATTATGTCTTTTTTAAATCGGAAAAGTCGATTTTTCAGTAAGTTTAATCGCCGAGATTTAAGGACTAGCCAGTTAAGCTGGCTAATTATATCTAGCTTTTTTTTATTTTTAGGAACTACTGGTGGTGTAGTGCAAGTTAAAACAGCACAGAAGTCAGGGTTCACACTACAACTTTTACATACTTCCGACCAAGAAGCAGGTGTACCCGCGCTGAAGGATGCACCGAACTTTTCAGCGGTGTTAAATGCACTGAAAAATCAGGATGCTAATGGTGATGGCAAACCTGATTATCCTAATACCTTAATCCTTTCATCTGGAGATGCTTATATTCCCAGTCCCTTCTTATTTGCCAGTGACACAGCTTTTGGTGGTCAGGGGCGGGGAGATATCTTAATTTTAAATGCTCTTGGGTTTAGTGCGATCGCCTTTGGCAATCACGAATTTGATTTAGGTTCGGGTGTTGTTGCCGACTTACTCCGTGCTAAAGAAGATTACCCAGGTACAAAATTTCCCTATCTCAGCGCGAATCTAGACTTCAGCACTGATAAAGACTTAGCGAAATTAGTTACTGCTGATGGACAAGAAGCAAGTAAAATTCCGAATAAAATTGCCCGTAGCACCATCATTACCGTTAATGGTGAAAAAATTGCTGTGGTTGGGGCGACAACTCCCACACTGCGGACTATTTCTTCTCCCGGTGGTGTGACTGTGTTACCTAAAGAATTTAATAGCCGCGATGCCGCAGATATTGCCGCTTTGGCTGCTGAAATTCAAACTTCTGTTGATACACTGCTGACAAAAAACCCAGAGATTAATAAAGTCATTCTATTGGCACACATGCAGCAAATTGCGATTGAGCAAAAGCTAGCACAATTACTCAAAGGAGTAGATATTATTGTTGCTGGTGGTTCCAATACCTTACTAGCCGACAAAACAGACCGTCTGCGAGTGAGTGAGAAATCTGCTGGAACTTATCCAATCATCAAAAAAGCCGCAGATGGTAATCCGATAGCCGTAGTTAATACCGATGGAAACTATCGTTATGTTGGTCGTCTAGTAGTTAACTTTGATGCCAAGGGAGTGATTATTCCTAAAAGTATTGACTCTAAAATTAGCGGTGCTTATGCGACTGATTCCCAAGGAGTAGCAGCTGTCGGTAGGAAACCCGATGCTAAAATTGTCGCCATTACAAAGGCGCTCAAAAAAGTGATTATTGCCCAAGATAGTCAGATTTTTGGGAAAACCAACGTTTTCCTTAACGGCTGGCGGGGTGATGTCCGCACCCAAGAAACCAATTTCGGGAATTTGACAGCCGAAGCTAATTTAGCGATCGCTAAACGATACGATCCTAAAACTGTTATTTCTATCAAAAATGGTGGTGGTATCCGTGACAATATCGGTATCTATACTTTTCCCCCAGGTTCGACTCGCTCACAGGATGTTATCAAACTGCCACCCCAAGCGAATCCTGTAGCAGGTAAGAAAGAAAAAGAAATTTCCCAACTTGATATCAGCAATGCTTTACGGTTCAACAATAGCTTGATTTTAGTTACTTTGAATGCTAAAGAACTACTAGCAGCGATTGAACACAGTGTAGCAGCCATAGCGCCGGGTGCTACCCCTGGTAGTTTTCCCCAAGTAGCGGGATTAGCCTTTAGCTTTAACCCAGATTTGCCAGCAGGTAAGCGTGTTAAATCCCTGGCTATCAAAGACGGGAAAGGCAAAATTATTGATGTAGTGGTGAAAAATGCAGAGTTAGTGGGTGACTCTAATCGCATCTTCCGCGCTGTCACCTTAAACTTCCTCGCAAATGGTGGTGATGGTTATCCTTTTCCGAAAAGAGAACGGGTTGATTTGATATCAAAAGATGCTAAACGTACAGGTTTAGCCACCTTTGCTGCTGATGGTTCCGAACAAGATGCATTAGCAGAATATTTGGTTGCTAACTTTAAGCAGATTCCATTTACTCAAGAGGATGTACCACCTAGCAAAGATACTCGCATTCAAAATCTGAAGCTGCGTAAAGATGTGGTATTTTGAATCAATGGTCAGAATTCCAGTAATTGATTTCACTAATTTTACTAAGGGCAACGCAATAACTCGACAAGCTGTCATTAAACAAATCTATGAAGCTTGTCATGAAATTGGCTTCATGTACTTGCAAAATTCAGGAATATCAAAAGACCTAATTGAGGAAGTATTCACTCACAGCAAGTCTTTTTTCAATTTATCTTTAGAAGTTAAGCAAAAGCAAGCTTGGAGTGATGAATTTAGTAATATGGGTTACGTTGGGATTGAAAGAGAAAGTCTTAACCCCAATCAACCAGGCGACTTAAAAGAGGCATTTAATGTAAACAAACAAGCGGTAGAGATAGATGCTTCTCTTGTCACCTTTTATGATAATTGTACAGAACTTGCTAATACGATATTACAAGCTTATGCGTTGGCGTTGGAATTGCCAGAAGATTTTTTTACTGTAAGACATAATCAACAAAATCATACCTTGCGACTATTACACTATCCGCCATTGCAGACACCAGTGAAACCCGGACAAGTGCGTGCTGGCGAGCATTCCGATTATGGCAGTATTACCTTACTTTTCCAAGATGACATTGGCGGGTTAGAAGTACAGACAGTATCTGGAGAGTGGATTGTCGCGCCTGCAATTCCTGATACTGTAATAGTCAATACTGGCGATTTAATGCAACGGTGGACAAATCATCGATTTTGCTCAACTAAGCATCGAGTGATGATTCCCACTGATAATAGGGTGAACCAATCGCGGTATTCTATGGCTTTTTTCTGTCATCCTAATGATGATACAGAAATTGCTTGTTTGGAGAGTTGCCAGAAGGAACAATCGCCTATCTATCCCCCTATCCTTGCGGGAGAATATCTTTTACAACGTTTACAAGCAACTTATGGTAATTCGTAATTCGTAATTCGTAATTCGTAATTAAGAAAGATATTTAATATGAAAACCTACGACTGGATTGTGGTTGGCGGTGGAATTACGGGTGCTGCACTCGCTTATGAACTGGCTAAAACTGGCTTTTGTGTACTTTTGTTGGAGCAAGACAGCAGACCACAGAATGCAACTCGCTATAGTTATGGTGGGCTGGCCTATTGGTCGGGTACTACACCACTAACTCGGCTATTGTGCGAAGAAGCGATCGCACGTTACCATATCTTATCTCAAGAGTTAGACGCTGATATTCAATTTCGGGAATTAGATTTATTACTGACTATTTCAGCCCATAATGACCCAGAAACAACTGCGGCATCATATAATGATTGTGCCATTCCACCGCGTTTACTCAGTATTCAAGAAGCTTGTGAGTTGGAACCGCAGCTAAATCGAGAGGCAATATCTGGTGCTTTAACTGTCAAACACGGTCATATTCACCCAGAAAAAACAGCACAAGCTTACATCCAAGCTTTTGAGCGGGCTGGGGGTGAAATGCAGATTACCCAAGTATTGCAAGTATTGCAAGATGGCGTCCAAACCACCACTGCAACTTTCCACAGCGCTAACGTTGTCATCTGTGCGGGTGGACTCAGCCGCCAGCTTCTCAAATCTGCTGGTGTTTCCATCAAGCTGTATTTTACCCACGAAGAAATTATTGAAACTCCAGCCGTTGATGTCAGGTTACGCACCTTAGTTATGCCAGCGAGTCAGCAACGGTTTCAACTAGAAGCTGAATCTACTCAAGTTGATGAATTATGGGATGAACTTGGTAATGATTTAGTACCAGCGATTTTAGATGTGGGTGCAATTCAGTTTCAAGATGGTAGTATCCGCATCGGTCAAATTAGCCGTGCGATCGCAGATCCTCAAGCCGAGGTAAACTCAGACGTAAGCGAAAAATGGTTGCGAAAAGGTGCTGGTCAAATTTTACCAGCATTGGAGAATTTACCAGGGACTTGGTATCACTGCTTAGTGGCATTTAGTAGTAATCAACTTCCCTTAATTGGTGCTATCCCAGGATTGGAAGGCGTTCATGTTTTCTCTGGATTTAGTAATCCCCTAGTACTTATACCACCTTTGGCAAAGCGCTTTGCTAATTTTGCAACTGGCCAGGAAGATGAAATTATTACACAAATAGCTAATCTAAGGTGATTTCTGACAAAGAATCTACCCAGGTTGACGAGTTTCGACTTCTCTTCGAGACGCTACGCGAACGCTCAACTCTCGATTCTTTAGTTGGTTGAGCGAAGCGATGCACTGAGCGTAGTCGAAGTGTCGAAACCAACGGTAGCGGTAGATTTATTAACGGAAATTGCCTAAAAGCCTCGCAGTGAAAAACACAAATATTACTGATGCTGGCACATTCAGCGCTGCACTGATTTTAATTCAATCTCAAACTTGGTTAATTGACAATAGTGCATCTTGTCTGTCTAAATAAACAATTAGAGTTCGCCTAATTTTCAGTAGAGGAACAGCAGCAATGTCTTCCATTGAGGAGAACAAAATTATTGCTCAACGGTGGATGGAACTTATTAGCGAGCATAAAATCGCAGAAATTTGCGAGATAACCGCCCCGAATTGGAAAATGCACGGTGGTTTACCAGGACTTCCCCTTGGCCCTGAAGGGGTACGCAAACTCTTTGGCTCATTTGGGCCTATTCAGCAGAAATGGACAATTGAAGACGTAATCGCTGAAGGTGACAAAGTTGTTGTGCGTGCGACTAACACCTGCATCCAAGAGAGTTTTCTTGGCATACCTAGTCGCGGCCGTCAACAGACTTTCACTGCTACATTCATTCATTATATTGCCGACGGCAAGATAATTGAAACCTGGCGAAACGCTGACGACCTTGGACGGGTTCTTCAGCTTGGGGCACGGATTGAACCAGGAGTATCTGAATAATAGCAGTAGTTGATTAAAACTATTGTTGTGTTAACCAGCTATCTGTTCAGCACATACCAGACTTTTGAAAAGAGATAAGTAGATAGACATAATTAAATATAAAATAAACTCTTAGTTTGTAGTGAGCGATTTATCGCTCAGAACAAGAATTATCGGGACTAAAGTCCTGACTACAAACAATAAATTTATTTATGCCTAGATACTTAGCAGTTTTTAACTGTCTAGAATCAAAGACGTTCGTGGAAGAGAAAGTTTTTACTCTTCCATAACGTATTGCATAGATATGAGAATCTTTATAAAGTTAATAAAGCTTAATCTTAAAAAGTTTGTTTTTGTAATAAAAAACAAACCTTTTTGTATAAGTCGTCACTTTTTACTAGTAAACTATCGCACTATTATCACACTTTGAAGTTTGATATTGTCAGCTTTCTATTAAGTTAGTTGATTCATCAAGAGGAAAATTCATAAAAAGATGAGAAGACAATTTAACCGACGCAAGTTTATAATCTACGGTTCTTTAACTTTTGGAAGCAGCTTTTTTTTGAAAGCTTGCGCGAATAATTCTCCAAGTGCTACAGAGAGTCCAGCCGCACCTCCCACTGCTTCACCAGCGGCGGCGACTGCTGGTGACACCATCAAAGTAGGTATTTTGCACTCTTTGAGTGGTACGATGTCTATTAGTGAAAAAAGCGTTGTTGATGCTGAAAAGTTAGCAATCAAAGAAATTAACGCTGCTGGTGGTGTTTTAGGTAAGCAAATTGAAGCAATTACCGAAGATGGCGCTTCTAACTGGGATACATTTAGAGAAAAGGCAACTAAGCTAATCGATCAAGATAAAGTCACTGTAGTTTTTGGTTGTTGGACTTCTGCTAGCCGCAAGAATGTTAAGCCAGTATTTGAGAGCAAAAACCACATGCTCTGGTATCCTGTGCAATACGAAGGTCAAGAGTGTTCTAAAAATATTTTTTACACTGGCGCTGCACCAAATCAACAAATCGAACCATCTGTTGATTGGCTGTTAAAGAATAAGGGCAAAGAATTCTTCTTAGTTGGCTCTGACTATGTTTTTCCCCGAACAGCTAATACCATCATTAAAGCTCAACTAGAAGCTTTAGGCGGAAAAACAGTTGGTGAGGATTATTTACCTCTCGGTAACACAGAAGTTACACCAATTATCACTAAAATCAAACAAAATTTGCCCAATGGTGGCGTGATTTACAACACCTTAAATGGTGATAGCAACGTTGCTTTCTTCAAACAATTAAAAGGGGCTGGATTGACACCAGATAAATATCCCTCTATGTCTGTAAGTATTGCCGAAGAAGAAGTGAAAGCAATTGGTGTAGAGTATCTTAAAGGTCATTATGCAGCTTGGAACTATTTTCAAACAGTAGACACACCTGCTAATAAGAAGTTTGTAGCAGCTTTCAAAAAAGAATACGGTGAAAATCGGGTGACAAATGACCCAATGGAAGCAGCATACATCGCAGTTTATTTGTGGAAACAAGCAGTCCAAAAAGCTGGTACTACAGACATAGCTAAGGTAAGCGCTGCGGCTTACGGTCAAACTCTAGATGCACCTGAAGGTAAAGTGACAATGGATGCCAATCATCACATATCCAAAATTGTGCGGATTGGTCAAGTTAGGCAAGATGGTTTATTTGATATTGTCTATGCTACTCCGACAGCAGTTGAACCAGTTCCTTGGAATCAATTTGTGAAAGAAACTAAAGGATTTGCTTGTGATTGGAGTGACCCTGCTAAGGGTGGTAAGTACAAGAAAACCTAAATAATTCGTAATTCGTAATATTCTCGTTTCCAGGTTCTACCTGGAAATGCTGCTCATTGGGCTGCTGCCGCGAGTCAGGAGGCAGAGCCTCCTAATAGGCATTCCCAGTCTGAGGCTGGGAACGAGGCACACGAGATATAACTACTCGCTGATAGCTGTTGTGGAGAAATAAGTGTTAGCAGGATTTTTGGAAGCTGTATTTAATGGTATTAGTATTGGCGCGGTATTATTAATCGCCGCGTTGGGACTAGCCATTATATTTGGATTGATGGGCGTCATCAATATGGCGCATGGTGAATTGATGATGTTCGGCGCTTATACAACTTATGTTGTGCAAAATGTCTGCAAACAATTGGGTGGGGTGTGGTTTGAAGTCTATATATTTTTGGCTTTGATTATTGCTTTTATCTTCACGGCTGCTGTGGGATTAATTCTAGAAAAAGGTGTGATTCGTTATCTCTATGGACGCCCATTAGAAACTTTACTAGCAACTTGGGGGGTAAGTTTAATTTTTCAGCAGTTTGTTCGCAGCGTGAATTGGGTATTGATAATTGGTATCGGCTTATTTTCTCTGCTGTTTTTTGGAGGTTTATGGATTTTAAATTCCCGCACAGATTTGGGAAGGATTCGTAACTGGATTGTGGCGGTGATATTTTTATTATCGCTGGGGGTGACAATCACAACGGGTAATTTATTGAGTCAAACTTATCAGTTAGCAGTAACTCAACCTTGGTTTGGCGCTCAAAATGTAGATGTAACAGCACCGACTTGGTTACAAGCAGGAATCTCTTTAGCTGGTGTGCAATTGCCCTTTGCCAGGTTATTTATTATTGTTTTAACAATAATCTGTGTGGCGGGAATTTACTTATTTTTACAACGTTCTAGCTGGGGTTTAAGAATTCGGGCGGTGACACAAAACCGGAGTATGAGCGCTTGTTTGGGTATCCCAACTCAAAAGGTTGACGCAATTACTTTTGCGCTGGGTTCTGGTTTAGCTGGTGTGGCTGGATGTGCGATTAGTTTGCTTGGTTCTGTAGGGCCAAATACGGGGCAAAACTATATTATTGATACTTTTATGGTGGTTGTTGTTGGGGGTGTGGGCAATTTAGCTGGGACGATTGTGGCTGCTTTGGGTATTGGTACGGCTAATTTTTTAATTGGTTCTGGTACTTTGGCTTTGTTGTTGACTCCTGTTAAACCTTTGGCTGATTTGTTTACTTTTTTTGCAACGACGAGTATGGCGAAGGTGATGGTGTTTGCGCTGATTATTGTGTTTTTACAGTGGAAGCCTGGGGGAATTTTTCCGCAGAAGGGACGTACTGTTGATGTTTAAACGAACCGCCAAGACGCCAAGGACGCAGAGAATGAGAAAGAAGGGGGGAAGGTTAATTTTAATTGAGGTGGGGGTAACGATCGCGATCGCACTCTTCCTTATAATTGTTATGCCAGTGGTGCTGTCGGAGTTTCGTCTAAATTTGTTGGGGCGATTTTTGTCGCTGGCGATCGCAGCTTTGGGTATCGATTTGATTTGGGGGTATACTGGTTTATTGAGTTTGGGACATGGTATTTTCTTTGGTTTGGGTGGATATGCGATCGCAATGTACCTGAAGTTGCAAGTCCCTACTGGAGAATTGCCTGATTTCATGGGGCTTTATGGGGTTACGGAACTTCCTGCCTTTTGGCAACCTTTTTATTCTTTTCCTTTGACAATAGCTTTGGTGGTACTGATTCCGGGGTTATTGGCGGGTTTGTTGGGATATTTGGTTTTCCGAAATCGCCTCAAGGGTGTTTATTTTTCTATCTTGACTCAAGCCGGAACTATTGTATTTTTCAACTTCTTTAACGGTCAGCAACAATTTTTCAACGGCACGAACGGACTGATAGATTTTACAACTTTGTTTGGGGCAACGGTCAGCGATGCCAAAACGCAGTTTATTTTCTACACGCTAACGGTAGTGTTTCTCGCAGCCACCTACGGTATTTGTCGCTGGTTGACAACTGGACGCTTTGGCAGGTTGTTGATAGCGATTCGTGATGATGAAAGTCGGGTAAGATTTTCTGGCTATGACCCCACAGATTTTAAGGTGTTGGTGTTTGCAGTTTCCGGTGCGATCGCAGGTATAGCAGGAGCATTTTACACTATCCAAAGTGGTTCTGTCTCACCTAGAGCAATGGATATTGCCTTTTCGATTGAAATGGTGATTTGGGTAGCTGTAGGCGGACGCGCTACTTTGATTGGGGCGATTGTCGGAACTTTGTTAGTAAATTATGCCCGCACTTTTTTAAGCGAACAATTTGCCGAAATCTGGCTATTTTTCCAAGGCGCATTATTTTTGATAGTCGTCACAGTCCTTCCTGACGGTATCGTGGGATGGTTGCGTAGTCAGAATATTTCTCTTTTCAACCGTCGTCAAGAAATTGCGACATATCCCACCTTGGAAAAAGACCCGGAAGTGCAACATGAACGCGAAAATATTGGAAACTGAAAACGTAACTGTTAGTTTTGACGGTTTTAAGGCTTTAAACCAGCTTAACTTTAGTATGGATGTGGGTGAGTTACGAGTAGTAATTGGCCCGAATGGTGCGGGAAAGACAACGTTTCTAGATGTAATTACGGGTAAAGTTCAGCCAACCGTGGGGCGAGTTTTATTCAAAGGAAGAAATCTGCGTTCTTTACCTGAATATAAAATTGCGCGATTGGGAATTGGGCGCAAGTTTCAAACACCTCGAATTTACTTAAACTTAACGCCACGTGAAAATTTAGAAATTACTAGTAACAAGAAGAAAAATGTCTTTTCTACCTTGTTTGAACGTTCTGAGGCTGTTGAAAAGAATAATATTAAAGGATTATTAGAAACCATTGGTTTAACACCGAAAGCTGATATCAGAGCAGCTTTACTTTCTCACGGAGAAAAGCAACGTTTAGAAATTGGGATGTTAGTAGCGCAGTCACCTGACTTATTACTTGTTGATGAACCCGTTGCTGGTTTAACAGATGAAGAAACGTACAACATCGGCGAACTACTTTTAGCACTAGCGCAGAGCCATTCAATTTTAGTAATTGAACATGATATGGAATTTGTGCGTCAAATTGCCAAGAAAGTAACAGTATTACATGAAGGTTCGGTGCTGTGCGAAGGTAATTTTGAAGAAGTGCAAAATGACTCTCGTGTTATTGAGGTTTATTTGGGAAAACAAGAAGAATGAAAAACTTAATCGTACTTTCTATTCATCTAGTAATTCTGGTCGATTTGCGCTGTTAAACACCTGCTATACTGTTAGCGCCCAATCAGCAATTACTACTGATTCTATGCAAGTCGCACCTGTAAATACCTTATCCTCATATAGAACTTGAAGATATTCCTCCCGATGAATTTGATCTTTTTGAAAGCCGTTTACGAATGATCCGATATGCTTCATCGCCTTGCACTAGTGCAGAAGGACATATTTTCAATGACAACGAAGGGCGATGGTTTCATTCTCAGTTTGGTGGCGGTCTTTCTTGGCATTTGGTTTGTGCAAGATGTGGAGCATTGCTGCTAGATACAGGGGATTTCTTTGATTAATTGAAATGCTTTTAACATTGCCTTCCAGCAGCATAACAACGCGCATACACCCGCAACCGACCAATATTTGTGAAGAAAAAAGCTATAATTGCCCTAGCTTTAGTTGAAATCGTTTATTCCTATGAGCCAACTGCTAACACTAGAATTAAGTGATGATGTTTATGCAGCTTTGCAGCAGCAAGCTGATGCCGTCGGACTTTCTGTAGCAGAATTGATTGTGACATCTCTTGATGGGCAGCATCGTCTTCTGACTATTGCTAAACTACAACCAGAAGTTCAGCCAGAAGAAGCACGTCAACGGTTACTTAGTTATGCAGGTGCAATTAGCTTGGGTTATGCCACAGGTATAGATAACGAAAGCATTGATGCTGACTTGGCAAAAGCTTACACCAATGATTTTTAAGCATTGGAATGTAGATTATGCTGCTTGATACGTCAGGATTGCTCTGCTTTCTCCATAAAGATGAGCCACAACATGAAAGGGCAGTTGAACTGATTGCTACTACAAGCAGAACTCGGCTTACGCACAACTATGTTCTAGCAGAATTAGTGGCTCTAGCATTGGTTCGAGGCTTTTCCCGTTCAATTGTACTGTCATACAGCCTTGAACTGATCAACAATTCAAACGTTCAAATTGTATGGGTTGATGAGCCGCTACATCAAGAAGCAATAGATTTATTGTTAGCAAGACAGGATAAAACCTATTCATTATGTGATGCTGTAAGCTTTGTGTTGATGCGTAGGCAAGGAATTATGGAGGCATTAACAACTGATAAACACTTTGAACAAGAAGGTTTTACTCGTTTGTTGCGGTCAGCAGGCTAACACTGCGCTGCACCTCTGTATGAAATTTTCATCTCCATATCTTCCATAGCAATTTCTAATGTCTGGCGATCAAATGGAAAATTTTGGACATCCCAATTTTGATAAAAAGCTTGCTTTAGCCAGAGGTAGAAACACCTTTGAGATTTTAGATTGTTCAATCCAAAATCTCAAATCCAAAATGGTATTATCTCATTTTCTATGCAGTTTTACCATTTTTATCTGATGCTTGCTCTGCAATATTTTTTAAGCGGCTAGCTCTCATTTTGCGAATGCGATCGCTATTACGAACACCACCCGCCATTTCATATTCAGCGCTGTCTTTGCCGTACTTGATAGCAACCACCATTAACATTTTCTCAGAAAGCTGCTTCAAGTTTTTTTCCATCTCTTCAACTTCTGTTAAAGTAGAGTCAACTATAGCCAGAGCGCTATTATGAACATCAATTTTGTTACGTAACTGTTCGATTGAATCAATCAGTTTTTCTAAAGTATAATTTTCTTCAAATTTAATGCTTGGAAGAATTGATTTCATCCCAGATGCTCTTAATTCAGCTTTTTCTAAAACGCGGGATGTACGTTTTTGACGAGACATAAATTTGCTTCTTTTAAGATAGTTCTAGAACTAGCTTGCCTCAATTAAACCCGATTCCGGTTCAGCATAAATCGCAAATTGCGATCGCAAAATTTTTAGCTTATACCAGTAATATCTCGGTATATAATTACTCATGTACGAGGACAAGAGGTAAAAAACACGAGAGTAGTCGCTACAGGCTTGAGAGTAGTCGCTACAGACTTGAGAGTAGTCGCTACAGACTTGAGAGTAGTCGCTACAGACTTGAGAGTAGTCGCTACAGACTTGAGAGTAGTCGCTACAGACTTGGGAGTAGTTGCTACAGACTTGGGAGTAGTTGCTACAGACTTGGGAGTAGTCGCTACAGACTTGGGAGTAGTCGCTACAGACTTAAGAGTAGTCGCTACAGACTTGAGAGTAGTCGCTACAGACTTGAGAGTAGTTCTGAAATTGACAAGCTGTTTTCTGATTAGGGCGATCGCTATTGTAAATTTGCTGTGCTACTTTGCATTAGCTTGGCAACATTTTATCAAAGGTTGTTTAGCTAAATTCTCTAAATCTACGGATTGAAGCAAATTCATCCACTCCACCGCTAGAGTTGGATCTTCAGGTTTGCTAAGACGTAATTCAGCCAAACTAGTCACAGCATCGTACCAAATACCATTCTCGGCGTAAAGGTTTACCCGTTGCTGAGGAGTTGCTTGCTTCAAACTATCTACTAATTGAGGATTTGGATTGACTCGTTGCACCCATCCTTCCACATACTCTCGTTCTGGAGGTTGTTGTGGATTGCAAATGACTTTTATCTTAAAAAACCAGTGATACATCTTGTCTACTTGCAATGGGGAAGAATTTGCGTTTAAGCGAATGCTAACAATTCCTGGTACTTCTGGTATTGTTACTATTGTTCGGTAAAGAGTTTGACTTGATTTACCTGACTCATCTTTGACAACAAACTCAATCGAATCAATTAGAGACTTTTGATAGGGGACAAAAAACCAAAAAGTTGGATATTCCTCATTCGTCATGCCCCAAACTTTAGTAACAGCAACAGCTTCTCTTTGCCCTTTATTTAATGTCTGTTTGTATACAGGTACAAGTGCAACTATAGACTTATTACCAACACCACAACCACGACTTGCAGCCCCGCCGCGATCGCCTGCTGCACCCCTGTCTGGGGGAGGCGGAGGAGGCGAAAATTTCTTGGGAGCGGCTGTAACTGGTGTCATCCAAATCATTGGAGAATAGCCGATAATTCCCCACAAAGTCATTCCTACTGCCGCGATGATTTGTATTTTTTGCCAATAGCTTTTCATAAAACCTCCTAACTTCTGTCTGCTGAACGGCGATTTTCATGCTTCAAATTGGCATTATTATTAATTTTTAAATTTTAAGTTTAAGTAAGTTGTAGCTATTAAACTATTAACTACTAAAGCCAACATAGCAGGAATGAGGGGAACCCAACAACTATATACAATTAAAAATATAAAACAGCTAACGTATAAACTGATAATAGCGATTCCTCCTGCCAAGGTTAAGTAAATAAATCGGTGCAGATAAGCAGTAAATAAACCGCCTAAAAAAGACCAACCCCAAACCCAAATTACCTCACCCCAAAGCGGCCAAGTCCACAATAGAGGTTGTCCGTCTAAAGCAGCCCTGAGTAGTTGACTGACCATCTGGGCTTGTAAAAATACCCCTGGTATTGCCTGTAATTTTCCTTGAGGAGTGATGTAGGGAGTTAACCAGTAATCACCAAAAGTTTCTGCTGTTGTGCCAATAATGACTATTTTGCCTTTGACTGCATTGGCATTTAGCTTCCCCCTTAACACTTGTTGTAAGGTCATACTTGGTGCGATCGCTTCTGGTTCACCAGAGGAACGATAATTTAATAAAGTTTGGTGTCCAAAAGCGTCAACGCCTTGATAACCCCCGGTATGAGCTTCTATTGGTTTAAATGTCACCTTCCCTAATTGCCATGCGCCATCAGGAGTAAATTGCAACCGAATTCCTTTCGTATACAGGTAACGCAGCGCCAGCTGAACATTCAAGGCATAGTGCGCAGGACAAGGAGATGAGGGCGCAGGAGTTAACGCTAACAGATGGCGACGCACGACATTATCTGAATCTATGGCAATATCGCTAAAACCGAGATTCTGTGAAGAAAGTTCTGGGGGTGGTTTTACACCTGGTTTTCCGGTTTGAGAATCGCTGAGTTGACACACTCCCACAAAGCGATCGCTTTTTCGCATCCTTTTTGCCAATGCTGGATAATCTTTATCCACTGGATAATCTCGGTATATGTCTAAACCAATAACCTGTGGTTGATATGCCTCTAATTTCTCTAACAGTTGCGCAAGTGATTTGTCTGACAACGAACCTTGAGGTTTTTCCGATTTTTGCGCCTGGACATCTTCTTCAGTCACAGTCACAATCAGTAGGCGTGAGTCTGGTTTTTCAGGAGGGCGCAAGCGTACCAGTTGGTCAAATGCACTTAACTCTAATGTTTGCAGCACACCCAAATACCTTACCCCGATTAATATTACGGTTACTACCATGCTCGTCAGTAATATTAATGAGAAGCCAAGCCGATTTGTGGTTCCTCTAACAGGCGTGGTTTGAGACAAAGATGCCGGAAGATTGGGTGTATTTCTAAACAATTCCCGCCAATTCAACGGCATCTCAGCCGGATTTTGAAAGATGACAGGCAGCCATGTAGCACAGGGAAATTGGTTTTCTAGTCCTTGTAACCTTTCTCGTGCTTCCCTGACGGCTAAATACAATGAGCCTCCCCGCGCAAAGGCTTCTAAAAAATACTTTAAAAACTGTTGCGCCACGCGATCGGGTACAGGTTCTCGCATGACGATAATTTGGGGAATATGTAAATCTGCAAACTCCCATGCCAATCCCAAGCCATCACAAGAATTGAAAATCGCTAGTTTTAAACCTCGTTCTACTGCCTTTTTCAAGGCATACTTTAACTGGCTAATTGTTAGACTTTCAGTTTGATTGATATAGATTTTTCCTGTTTGATTCGTTTCCTGAGTGGAACTATGTCCGGCGAAAAATAGAATCTGCCAATTCTGCTCCCATAGTTGGTCAGTCAGGTCAAGGCATTGTGGTTCAACTAAAAAAGTGATATCTGTATTGGGTAACAAATTAAGTAGCGCCTGGTCTGCTTTGGTATCAATACCTTGGCTGTTACCCAAAATCGCTAAGATTTTTACTTTATCGGATGTAGTTGCTATGCGGTTAAGGTTGACTTGTTCGTAAACAGGAGCGCTCAAGGCGATTTCTGCCTGGGGATAGCGTTCTATCAAATCCCAAAGATGCCAGGGGAATTTCTGTAATCGCAAGTCTTTGGTTTGTAAAAGCATCCGAATATTATCCGCAAGCATGAGTTTTTCTAACAATTTCTCGCGGATAGAACGAAAGGAATCGGAAGCAAGCCAAGTATTAAAACTGACTTTAAATTCCTCACTCACCTGCTGGCAGTATTCTAGGCTGGGGGCTTGGTTAAGTTCTTTAGCTAAACCAATCGGACGAGATGGCAGCTTTAAATTACGATAAATAGATTGCCAACGGTGATAATCGCGGAGAATTTCCGGGTTGGGGGGAAGCTCACCTGTGATTTCCACAGTCGGGCGGACATTTTCATCGCCAATCTGTAGAGTCACGGTAAACCCTTGTTCAAAGTTTCCCTCCCCTAACTTTAAGATGATTAACTTGTCCACAGCTAGTTCTCCCTAGATGTTGAGTGTACCCGTAGGGGCAGGACACTGCCCATTGGTGTTAACTTAAGCTCAAACCCTTGTACCACATACGTTTTACTCCACCCTAACCCTCCCTTTGGAAAGGCTACGGTGTACACACAAGTCTTTAAGAGTTGCCCCATAAGCTTTTGATCCCCCCAACCCCCCTTTTAAGGGGGGCAAAACCTCTCAAAGTCCTCCTTTTTAAGGAGGATTTAGGAGGATCTACAACATTTGGAACTGGATTTCCGGCTTCCCCCCCTTTACAACGGAGAATTGAGGGGGGAAATTTGACTTGTGTGTACACCGTAGCCCCAAGGCATCGGGGAAAGGCGGTTTTGGGTTTAGACAAAATCGGGGTGAGGTGACGCTGTGAGTAACCATAAGTGAATGAACTCAATATCACCTCCTGACAAGGGTTTCAAGTTAATTGACACCAATAGGCACTACCGTGCCCTTACACCCTGCTATATATATCTTGGTTACTAAATAGGTTGTTGTGTGTTGTGAAATTCAATTTAAGAGTAAATAATAGAGGCTAAACGTGAAGATTTTTGAAGGTAAAACTTAAAACCGCAAAATCTCTCGGTCATAGTCTTCAGGTGTAGGTTCTATTTCCCAAACTAATCCTTCTCCTAGTTCCAAAATTACTTCCAAATACAACATATCTACAGGAGTTGTTGCCGTATCTTGATTATTTTCAAAAGCTTGTAAGTCTTCCGTTAGTAGTCGAAGCTTAAACCCAGCCGGAATTTGACCATCAAGAGTTGTACTTCGCAATTCAAAACGCCAAACATAGTCCTCAGAAGCGCTTTTTGGGAAAATGCGTAACTCGTATGTTTGCTCTGCAATTATTATTTGCCGAGACAAGCCGAGAACTGGTTCTGCACTCCGCATTCCCACAGGTACCACAACGAATTCTCTTTTTTCCCATCCCCACTGTTGAGCTAAATTGGCTACTCCTTTCTGCAACCATTGCGGAATTGACTGCTGTATGAGTAAACCCTGACGCAGTTCATACAACTTTTTTCGCCAACCGCTATGTGCCAAGAGCGCACCCCAGAGTGAAAATGGAACTGCTAAACGCGGGAATTTCACATCGCGATCGCCCAATCTTTCTAAGAGGTTTTCTGCCTGGGTTTTGCCAATAGAATCTAAAGGTGCAATCTCAGCACGTAAGGCTTCTGACCGATCGAATTGGCGTGTAACCCACAACACATTAATATCTGGAATTAAATCTTCACTTTCCAAGCTGTAAGTGCGATCGCCAGCATCATAAACCCCTTTTGTTTTCAGAATTTGATGGGTTGTATAGCCAAAAATCTTCATCCAACCATCATCGGGATTAACTTGTACTGCTATGTAATAGTCAGCAACCCACTCTGGTATATCTACCCATTCTTGCGGTACGCGCAACTCATCGTCATCTATTGCCAGGGTGGGAATTAATACCAGGCGATCGCGATCGAAAGTAATAGCTGTGCCATTGACTACTTCCCAAAAACTCGGCAATGCCGCACTGTTAGGATAAACCCTGGCGGTGGGAGCAATTTCCTCCTGGAACCAAGGCAAAAATGCTTGCAAGCATTTTTGATTTATCCACCCACGTTGACAAGCACCAGCTGTTGAGTATGGTTGTTCTTGCACTTCTGGAAATTGAGTAATTTCCAAGTATAAATGCTGTGAGTCAATAGTGAATGGGGCAGGTGGGTTCAACATAAATAATTTGAGAATGGCTCCATATAAAGACCATACTAGGGAGAGGGAAGAGACAAAATTATTTCTTGTCTACCGATCGAATTTGGGTATGGCTATATTGGACTTTGAGCCATTCCTCTAAACTTGTGTTTATGGCATCTACTACGTCGGATTTAGGAGAAATATGCAAGGTGTTTTGACTCCATTGCGTGAGAGTCAGGAGCAATGACTTTTTAATGCTGCTCAAGCGACGGGAAACAGTATATTGCTTAATTTCTAACTGGGCAGCAATTTCTTGTTGAGTCAGTTGTTGAACGTAGTAAGCTTGTAGTACTTTTTGGGACTCAGCATCGAGTGCAACGATCGCTTGGGACAAAACTTGGTTTAACTGAGCTTGCTGCGATCGCATATTCACAGCTTCTTCCTGCTCAATGATTTCCGTTAGTAAAGATGTTTGCAAATCTACAGGCAATATATCTAATAAATTACCCTCATCTTCTTTGAGGGGAGCGTCTGTGGAAACAAACTTAGGATAGAGGAAAGTACGGGCAGCTTTAGCAGCAGATAATACCCAGGTTTCTATGGTTTGCTGATTGACGGCGGCAGTGGGTGAACTCAATCGGCTGAAACGTTCTGCATTATAAAGATTACTAATAGCCTCCCAAGTCAGAGCATCTGGTTTGGGAAGCTGACGAATTTTTGTATTGTCACCCGTGTAGAGTTCCTTAAAGCATTCCCAGGCTAAAACATAACTCTCGATGCTTTCGGCGTTAAATCCGGCATTTTGTAATGACTGCACTAGTCGTTTGCGGCTGAGTTTATGCAATAAAGCCCAGTCTGAGCAAATGTCTGCTTCCCGCTGTAAGCGCACTGCATCTTTGATAATCGATTCAAAAGTTAATTGTGCATAGGCTTTTAAATGCGAACTGTATTGAGGATTGAAATTTTTGAGTATTCTGTTAATACGAGCGATCGCCATCTGAAAACAGTCTGCTACAGATGACTGCGTGGGAAAGTTGAGGGCGAATTTTCTGGCAGTCCAGTAGCACACCTCTTGTAAATAAGCAGAAATATGTGCCAGTGCCACAGCACTAGATTGAGTCTGCCAAACTCTATACCAGTAAAGTGCCCAAAAGGTATCTGATTTCTCAGTTGACGACTCCAGGCAAACTTTCATACTACGTCGCAGTTTGGCATCTGTTGCCCAACCACTAAATTGATCTACATCAAATTGCACAAAGGTAGAAAAGATTTCAACAATGCCCTGTCGGGGTTGCATGGAATACTTGCCGCTGTTTGAAACATAGCTGATTTCAATTATACAACAATAGGGACAAAAGCTAATTCCTTACTGCGTAAGGATTTTACAGATTTTTCAAAAATTTTCCGATCTCAGTGCATAAAGACTAAAAGTCATCGTAGAGAGTGATATGCAGAGAAGTTCATTTAAAAAGATGCTTTCTTTGGGGACTAGCGGAATCATTGAATAAGTTCGTTAAATACAGAACAAAATTTCGATGGTTACAAGCACAAATTCATCCCACAAATATGCAACTTCTGCTGAGTTTAACTTAACCAATATCAACAACAAAAGGAGTCAAAAATGACTGTCTACGATAATATCGGTGTTCTGCCTGCTACCCCTGTTACCCGCAATGACTTTAATTTAAATGTTTTAGATTCCACTGATGTCTTTGAGTTCAGAATTGACACTACCCAAAATATAAATTTGTCTCTGACAGATATCAGTGCTGGTGATGATGCCGATTTGCGCCTTTATCAAGATAACGGTAACGGTTTCTTTGATACAGGCGACCAACTAGTTGATTCTTCTAGTAGGGGGAGCAACCAAGATGACTTCCTTAATCGTCGAGCTGACGCAGGTACTTATTTTGCCGAAGTCCGTCGCTTTAGCGGTTCATCAGGCGATGTAAGTTACGATTTAGCCTTGTCTGCAACTACACCCAATTCGACAAGTGGTTTCAGCAATCTTTTGCCTAGAGAGTTTGCACTTGGTGACTTGTCAGGTGATGTTACCCGCTTTGGGACAATAAGTAATACCAACACCACAGATACTTACGAATTCTCTCTGGGATTATTTGAGGGTGTCGACATTACACTGAGCGGACTCCAAAATGATGCTGACATCCGACTGATTGCGGACTATAACAACAATCGTATTGTTGATGCAGGTGAAGAAGTTGCACGTTCTACTAGGGGTGGTATTACATCGGAACTAATTTCCAACACTAATCTTTCTGGTAATTACTTCTTGCAGGTCAATCAATTTAGTAGTACACAGACTGCTTACACCTTAACTTTTGACCAATTTACCACTACCGATGCTTAAGTTTAGGCATTAGAAGTGATAGACGGTAATTGAAAGCATTGTAAGGTAATGCTCTCAAGTGTACGTAAATAGTCTTGCGGCAGAGAATCATACTTGAACTTTGCCGCTTTATTCCAAAAACGATCGCTGCACTTATCAAATATTTCAACAAAATAGTCTTGAAATATGATTAAAGCTTTACAAATAGGCAATGTCTACGACGGGCATAGCTGCATCTCGGTCTTACCTAAAGAAATTATCCCATTTTTGGCTAGTTACAACCTGATTGGGCAATTGTTATCTCAGAGCATTATCGAATCTGCGATCGCACCAATCACCTGCACACAAGCAGAAACATCTCATGCTCTAGAGCAATTTTATCAGCATTGGGATTTAACAAGCGAGCAAAAAATCCAAGATTGGTGTTCGCGTTATTGTCTGACTCAAGAGCAATTAGAACTTTTCGCAACCCGAAAGCTTAGAGTTGAAAAGTTCAAGCAAATAACTTGGGGGCATCAACTAGAATCTTACTTTCTCAAATATAAAAAACATTTTGATCGAGTCATTTATTCTTTAATTCGGACTGAAAAAAGAGAAACTGCCAACGAACTATTTTTCCGAATTACAGAAGGAGAACAGTCATTTGCTGAACTAGCGCGTGAATATTCTCAAGGGACAGAAGCTAATACAGGCGGCATCGTCGGCCCAGTAGAACTTGGTACTATTACTCCCAATTTTGCTCAGTTACTTTGCACAAGGCAAGTGGGTATAGTTCAACCACCCATACTCTTTGGAGAATCATGGGTAATTTTACGTGTGGAAAAGGTTATAACTGCACAGTTTGACAACTTTATGCGCCAACGATTACTGCAAGAAAATTTTGAAACTTGGTTTCAACAGCAAGTGAATCAACTGTCACCGGAAGAAAAAACCTGGATGTGAATCATACCAATTCAAAATTAAAATTTTCAAGTACCCTTCTTCCGTCACTCTCCGGAAAATATAGAGATTTGGTTTAGCATTTTGGTTCGGAAATTACTAAGAAGAGCTAGCTTCAAGAGCCAGGATGACCTCAAAACTCGAATTCACGGATTTATCGACTATTTTAATAAAACAATGGCTAAACCTTTTAAGTGGACATACAAGGGTAAAGTGTTGGCTATCTAATACTTGGTTTATTTACGCCAAGCTGTACTAGAATCTTTTGGTTTAATTGAAGAAATTGACGAACAAGCTGCTGAAACAATTAGTGGCGGTTACAAAGTTTTTGAAGTTAAAAATAAAACGGTATACAATATTCCCTACACTGTCGATGGTAAAACAACAGGCGATCCAGCACCTGGCTCCGATCGTATATAGACTGCGTACAGTGATTTCTATTCTGCAACGCCTGAATTTTCGAGGTTAGATTGTCCCATCTCGGTTCAGATCAAAGAGCTAACTACTCAAAAATCTGGGCTAAAAAGCTGAATACAATATAACGTCGGGGCAAGTGCCCCGATTTTTTCATGCATAAGGATTTGCCCGATTTTTCAAATTTTTTCCGATCTGAGTGCATAAAGACTAAAAGTCATCGTAGAGAGTGATATGCAGAGAAGTTCATTTAGAAAGATGCAAGTTTGGAGACTAGCGGAATAATTGGATAAATTTGTCAAATACAGAACAAATTTTCGATGGTTACAGCCGCAAATTCATCCCACAAATATGCAACTTCTTAAAAGTTACCTAATTATCTCTGCATCACCTAATTAACAAAGAGAGAAAAACCATGTTAACTAATCAAATCTGTCTAGAATCTTTTGGTTTAATTGAAGAAATGGACGAACAAGCTGGTGAAACAATTACTGGCGGAGCTACCGAGGTGTTTACGGTTAAAAACAAAACGCCATACAATGTCTCCTACACTCTTGATGGTACAACAGCACCAGGGTATGCCGCAAATCCTAATGATGGTTATGCTGTATGGACTGCCACTAGTGGAGGAATCATTAGATATGACAAAGACAGTCGAAATGACTTTGAGGATTACATAACGTACAATTTGGCCGATGGAGGAGTATATGAGTTTCAAGACAACACGAACACTGTTGGCAATCCATACGATATACAACTCTATCGGGTAGACTAATCTGCAATTCTCAAGTGGATTTACTGATTTGAGTTTTTGAGGTTAGATTGTCGTATCTCGGTTCAGATCAAAAAGCTAATTACTCAAAAATCTGGGCTAAAAAGCTGAATACAATATAACGTCGGGGCAAGTGCCCCGATTTTTTCATGCATAAGGATTTGCCCGATTTTTCAAACTAATTATGCTCCAAGTGCATAAAAAATCAAAGTAGTCGTAAAGAGTGATATGCACAGAGATTGAACGAGTAAATACCACAAAAAAATGCTTAGGCTAATGTGCAATTCTCATGTTGATTTACTGATTTTAATTTCCGAGGTTAGTTACAGCAGTTTTCTTTTGCATGAGGTACAAAGTCACTGGTTTTGAGGCAGGAGGCAGAAGGCAGTTCTTGCTGGAGGGAGAAGAATAATTTAATTTGTGAATCCTTGCTTCTGTACCTCATTTAGTTGCAAAGTGCTGTATTTATCAAGGAACACAAATTTATGACCATCTCTATTCCGTAGAAACTATCCCACTATTCTAAAAATCCCTACTTCTTTTTGTAAAATGTGCTTTAAAACCTTGATTTTTAGTTTTCAGTTTTCAATAAGTCTAAGCTTTGCAGCACAGATATTATTAGTGGGATAGGTTCGTAGGCTAATGTGCAATTTAAAAAAAATGACAAGTTAAACACTCCTATAAGTCGGGGTTAAAAGCCCCACCCGACCTTCTTTCTTGGCTACCAAAAACCTTGAATATGAAATACCAAATAGTCCTCCAACACACTGAAGAAGACTGCGGTGCAGCGTCTCTAGCCACCATTGCCAAACACTACGGACGAACATTCACCCTCAACCGCGTCCGAGAAGCCGTAGGTACTGGTTCTAGAGGAACATCCTTGCTGGGATTGAAGCGGGGTGCAGAAGTACTAGGATTTAACGCCCGCCAAGTTAAAGCCAGCCCCCAATTAATCGACCAACTAGATCGAGCTCCCTTACCAGCAGTTATCCACTGGAAAGGCTACCACTGGGTTGTATTATACGGGCAAAAAGGCAAAAAATACGTCATTGCCGACCCTGGTATTGGTATCCGTTACCTTACCCGTCAAGAGTTAATGGCGGGTTGGGGTAATGGCGTAATGCTGCTGCTGACTCCAGACGACAGTCGTTTTTATCAACAAGAGTCAGATAAAATTGGCGGTTTGGGAAGATATCTGCAACGGGTTTGGCCTTATCGTTCTATTCTCGCTCAAGCGATCGCCATTAACATCGCCATTGGACTGCTTTCTTTGGCATCTCCTTTTATGATGCAACTCCTAACCGATGATGTCTTAGTACGAGGTGATACCCAACTACTAACCACCGTCGCCATTGGCGTTATCGCCATGAACTTAATTAGAAGTGCCATTAGCTTAGTCCAATCTCACCTCATTGGTCACTTCGGTCAAAGATTGCAATTAGGACTAATTCTAGAATACGGACGCAAACTCTTACATTTACCCCTTTCCTACTTTGAAGGACGACGCAGTGGGGAAGTTGTTAGCCGCATTGCCGATGTCAAAGCCATCAATAATTTAGTTTCCCAAATTGTCCTCGGATTACCCAGTCAATTCTTTATTGCTGTAATTTCCTTGGGTTTTATGCTCTTTTACAGTTGGGAACTAACTCTAGCTTCCATAGTTGCATTTATGATTGTCACGGGTGTTAACCTGCTTTTCTTACCCGCGATGCGGCAGAAAACCCGAAATTTAATTGTTTCAGGTACAGAAAACCAAGGCTTTTTGGTAGAAACATTTCGCGGCATCCAAGTATTAAAAACTACCCAAGCCACTCCCCAAGCTTGGTCAGAATACCAAGGGAATTATGGTCGCCTCGCCAACTTGGGCTGGAGTATGATGAAACTGGGACTGTATAGCAGTACAGTTACTGGCATTCTTTCCACCTTCATTAGTATTGGCATCCTTTGGATGGGTAGCTATTTAGTCATTAATCGCACCTTAACAATCGGTCAATTAATGGCATATAACGGCATGAGTGGCAACTTTCTCGGCTTCTTAGGTGCTGCCATAGGTTTAGTAGATGAGTTTATCACAGCCCAGATAGTCCTTCAACGGATGACAGAAGTTATTGACGCCACCCCAGAGTCCGAAAATGATTTTAAAAAGCCTTGGGCACAAATTCCTGGTCATGCAGATATTACTTGCACTGAACTTAACTTTCATCACGCAGGTAGAGTTGACCTCCTACAAGATTTTTCCTTAACTATTCCTGGCGGTAAAGTTATTGCTTTAATTGGCAAATCTGGCTGTGGTAAAAGTACCCTGGCAAAATTGCTGACTGGTTTATATAAAGTCGAGTCTGGGAATATTCGTTATGGTTTATATAATCAGCAAGATTTATCCTTAGAATGTTTGCGTCAACAAGTGGTATTAGTTCCTCAAGAACCCCACTTTTGGAGTCGTTCGATTATTGATAACTTCCAGTTTAGCTATCCCCATATTAGTTTTGAAGAAATTGTCAAAGCTTGTCAAATTGCAGGTGCAGATGAATTTATTAGCAAATTACCTGATAAATATCAAACTGTTTTAGGAGAATTTGGGGCAAATCTTTCTGGTGGACAACGCCAAAGATTAGCCATAGCCAGAGCCATAGTTACTCAGCCACCAGTCTTAATTTTAGATGAATCTACGGGCGCACTTGACCCAGTAAGCGAAAGACAAGTATTAGATAGACTTTTATCCCATCGTCACAATCAAACGACTATTTTAATTAGTCACCGTCCCAAGGTGATACAGAGAGCAGATTTAATTGTATTTTTAGAACAAGGACGCTTAAAAATTCAAGGAACACCAGAAGAATTGCGCTCTTTACCTGGCGAACATTTAGATTTCTTAGATGATATTTTTCCCTCTCATAATGGGTTGGCGCTAATATCTTCCCCGGCTCATCATAACGGTAAGACTGCCATTATTAATTAAGATAATTCGTAAGACATCATGGTTAGCAACACAAATTTTCTCCCCCCAATTCAAACAAACGAATTTCTCCCACCAATTACTCGTTGGACAACATGGGGCGGAATGTTTATTCTCTGCGTTCTCGGATTAGCTGTGCCACTTGCTGCAATTTGTAAGTATAAAGTTACAGTCCAGGCACAGGCGGTTGTGCGTCCGGCGGGTGAATTGCGAATTGTGCAAGCGGCGACTGAAGGCCAGGTTATGCACATTTATGTCAAAGAAAATCAACTTATCAAAAAAGGAGATGCGATCGCAACTATCGATGACTCCCGTCTGCAAACCAAAAAAAGCCAATTGCAAACTAGTATTCAACAATCTCAGTTACAACTAGTGCAAATTAATGCTCAAATTAGTTCCCTTAATAGCCAGATTCAAGCCGAAACTGAACGCCTTAACCGGATTATTACTGGCGCCGAAGCGGAATTGAGCGGCCGCCGTCGGGAATATCAAGATAAAAATCTCACCACTGTTTCCGAACTCCAAGAAGCTGATGCTAACGTCAAAATTGCTGAGAAAGAATTGCTGGCTGGGGAAGCACAGTTAAAAACAACACAAGCAAATCTCCATGCTGCTGAAGCTGCATTAGGTGTAGCCCAGTCAAAACAGAAGCGATATGAGAGTGTAGCCAACCAAGGGGCGCTATCTCAGGATCAATTGGAAGAAGCACAATTATCTGCCAGACAGCAAGAGCAAGCGGTAAAGGCGCAACAAGCAGCAGTGGAGGCGCAAAAACAGACAATTGAACGGTTACAACAAGCGGTATCTGCGGTGATGGCGAGAAGACAACGCGCCCAAGTTGCCGTAAATCCAAGTAATGCAGCAGTAACTGTTGCTACTGAGCGAATTGCTCAAGAAAAAGCCGGAGGGGAAAGTAACAAAGCAACATTAGAGAAGGAACGCCAAGCTTTAGTTAAGCAACGGATTGAAATTGAAAAGCAGTTAGAGCGTGATACTAGCGAACTCAAACAAGCCAAAATAAATTTAGCTCAAACTGCGATCGCAGCTACTGCCGATGGTATCATTTCCCAACTCAATCTGCGAAACCCAGGTCAAACTGTGCGTGCTGGCGAGGAAGTATTGCAAATTGTCCCTTCTGATGCACCTCAAGTTTTGAAAGCTGCGGTGGCATCTGAAGATCAAAGTAAGTTAAAAATTGGTCAAAAAGTCCAAATGCGGGTCAGTGCTTGCCCTTACCCAGATTATGGTACTCTTGATGGTCAAGTGCAGACAATTTCTCCAGATGCGATCGCTCCTCAAAAGAATGGCACAAATACATCTATGAATGGGACTACTAGTCCAAAAGCTACTGCACCTGGTGCTTTCTATGAAGTCACAATTGAACCGGAAACTTTGGTTTTAGGTAAAGGGAAAAACCAGTGTCACATTCAATTGGGTATGGAGGGTAGGGTTGATATTATTTCCCGTGAAGAAACTGTACTGCAATTTTTCCTTCGTAAGGCGAGGTTGATTAGTGATTTGTAACTTTTTCTTTTGGGAACCATTATCTAACTTTAAGTTTTAAAAACTTTACTCTCATCTAGTTCAAATATCTGCTGAAATTAGTGAAAAGTTTATAAGGACGGCTAGCTGAAAACCCAACCTACACAGTTTATGGTTTTTGACGCTAACTGAACTGTATTGGCTTAAAACCCTAAAGATGTAGCTCGAAATGGTGGCGTAAGGGAATTGCATATTCATAGGTAGGAAATGAGCAAGCGAGGCTGGTTCTGATATGGCAATCTATGGAGATAGGAATTGGCACTCAGGTTTATTAGAAGTTTTTAGTATTATTGGAATGCTTGCTCATGTCATATTTTGTTGTGAAAATCACGCCTTAGCCCAGATTACTCCTGATAGAACATTGGGTAATAACTCTTCAATAAGAACCCCCAATGTCAATATTAAAGGTAGTGCTGCTGACCGGATTGATGGTGGAGCAATTCGCGGTACTAACCTGTTCCATAGTTTCCAAGAATTCAATGTGGGAGAGTTGCAGCGTGTTTATTTTGCCAATCCTGCGGGAATCTCCAATATTCTCACACGGGTGACGGGAAGTAATATCTCCAATATTCTTGGCACATTGGGGGTGGATGGTGGCGCAAATTTATTTTTGATCAATCCTAATGGCATTTTATTTGGAAACAATGCACGCCTGGATGTGGCAGGTTCCTTTGTAGGGAGTACGGCGAATTCTTTTGTATTTGGTAATGGGTTGGAA
This sequence comes from Nostoc sp. LEGE 12454, assembly GCF_056620565.1. Lineage (NCBI taxonomy): Bacteria > Bacillati > Cyanobacteriota > Cyanophyceae > Nostocales > Nostocaceae > Nostoc > Nostoc sp. LEGE 12454. Next base: position 1,696 of record NZ_JBWQXL010000024.1, on the reverse strand, counting down.
TTTAGTGCAACTAATCCTCAGACTCCTTCTTCATTACTAACAGTTAATCCTTCCGCTTTACTATTCAATCAACTTCAGGCTGGCAGAATTGAAAACAGGTCAATTGCACCAGCAGGAACAGACCCCGCAGGTCTTAATGCATCTGGTTTACGAGTCGGAGATGGTAAAAGTTTGCTGTTAGTGGGCGGTAATGTCAGTATGGATGGCGGAAGGTTAAATGCTTATGGTGGGAGAGTTGAATTAGGGGGGTTAGCAGCACCTGGAAATCTCAATCTTCTTTTTAATGGCGATAATCTCAGCTTGAAATTTCCTGATAATGTGACTCGTGCTTCGGTATCACTTACCAATCAAGCGCGTGTGTATGTAGAAGCTGCTGGTGGCGGTGATATTGCGATTAATGCCCGCAACATAGATATTTTGGGAGGGAGTTTGCTGAGTGCTGGTATCGCCTCTGGTTTGGGTCAACCAGAGTCAACTGCGGGGGATATCACGCTTAATGCTACGGGGGAAATCAAAGTTGCTGACTCCGGGAGTAGGATTCTCAATCTTGTGAGTCAGGATTCAAAAGGCAATGGCGGTAGCATTACCATCGATTCTGGTGACTTTTTATTACGAGATAGCGCTCAACTTTCTGCCTCAACTTCAGGAGTGGGGAATGCAGGAAATATAAAAGTGAGTGCAAAAAATGCTATTTCCCTTGCAGGTAACGCTAATATTTTCAGCACAGTGGATGAAGGGGGCGTAGGTAAAGGAGGCAATCTCAACATCAATGCTACAACACTGTCACTTACTGATGGCTCTCAACTGCTAACCATTACTCGTGGTGCATCCGCTACCCAACCAGCAGGAAGGGGGGATGCAGGCAATGTCAATGTTAAAGTAACAGGTGCTGTTGACATCTCTGGGGAGAAAAACGGTTTTCTCAGTGCGATTCTCAGCTATGTGCAAACGGGGACTATTGGGAATGGCGGTAGCATTACCATCGATTCTGGTGACTTCTCTCTAAGTGATGGCGCTCAACTTTCTGCCTCAACTTCAGGAGTGGGGAATGCGGGGAATGTGACAGTGAGTGCAAAAAATGCTATTTCCCTTGCAGGTAACGCTAATATTTTCAGCACAGTGTCAGCAGGAGGCGTAGGTAAAGGAGGCAATCTCAACATCAATGCTACAACACTGTCACTTACTGATGGCGCTCAACTGGTAACTATTACTCGTGGAGCATCTGCTACCCAGCCAGCAGGACAGGGGGATGCAGGCAATGTCAATGTTAAAGTAACAGGTGCTGTTGACATCTCTGGGGAGAAAAACGGTTTTCCCAGTGGGATTCGCAGCAATGTGGAAACGGGGACAAGTGGCAATGGAGGTAACATTACCATCGATTCTGGTGACTTCTCTCTAAGTGATGGCGCTCGACTTTCTGCCTCAACTTCAGGAGTGGGGAATGCGGGGAATGTAACAGTGAGTGCAAAAAATGCTATTTCCCTTGCAGGTAACGCTAATATTTTCAGCACAGTGTCAGCAGGAGGCGTAGGTAAAGGAGGCAATCTCAACATCAATGCTACAACACTTTCACTTACTGATGGCGCTCAACTGGTAACTATTACTCGTGGAGCATCTGCTACCCAGCCAGCAGGACAGGGGGATGCAGGCAATGTCAATGTTAAAGTAACAGGTGCTGTTGACATCTCTGGGGAGA
>NZ_JBWQXL010000023.1:0-103228 GCF_056620565.1 Nostoc sp. LEGE 12454 | reverse complement strand
AATCAATCATTGACTCTGAAGGTCGTGTGATTGCAACTTGGGCGGATGTAATCAACCGCGCTAACCTGGGTATGGAAGTAATGCACGAGCGTAACGCTCACAACTTCCCTCTCGATTTGGCTGCTGGCGATTCTGCTCCTGTAGCTCTTACCGCTCCTGCTATCAACGGTTAATCAATAATCTGAGATACGCTCCCCACGCTTATCTGTAAACGAAAGACGCTCTCCCGAAAGGGGGGGCGTTTTTCCATTGGGTTAATTAATCCGTTAAGCATGACACTTGACATTTTTTTGAAGTGTAAAAATGATCCTTATAGTTGAGAAGTTAGGAAATAATTATCAAAAAGTAAATTTTACGGGTAATAATTGCTAGCAGCGCAGATAATTGCCTGAAAGCTCAACTATAAGGAAAAGCCAAGAATGATTTTACACCGTGGACGTAGGGTAGTAGCCGCTTTGCTGCTGTCAGTGGTACTACTGACAACAGCCTGTAGTCCAAAAACACCTGGACGTTTTGACCAGGCGCAAAAAGAAAGCACTCAACAGAAAAAGGGTCTTGCGGTAGCTAAAACCGCAACTCAAGGTAGCGAATTTAATAAATTTTTCCCAAAAGCTGGTGATGGCTACCAACGCGTCTATACCCAAGAGAAAAAAGGCTTTGCGGAAGCGAAGTTGAAAAAAGGCGGTAAAGATATAGCGGTGCTGTCTATTTCTGATACCACTAGCACACCCAATGCAGCAGCAAAGTTCTCGAAAAGCACTAAAAAAATTGGCGGTTATCCCGCAATAGAAGTTGGTAAAACGCAAACTGCAATTTTGGTAGGTAAGTACCAAGTAAAAGCACTTTCTCGCGATTCATCATTTACAGGTAGCGATCGCGAAGATTGGCTAGAGAAGTTTAATCTTAATGGTTTGGCTAACCTGAAATGATTTGCACTAGTAACATTCAAATAATAAAACCTAAATAAGGAGATTTTTGTGAGCAAATCGATTGTTGAGTTGGTCGATCAATTGCCAACTGGCGGCTTGACTGTTTCTATGTTGAAGTCCCTAGATTTTGTTGCTCCTGGAGAGTGGCAAAATACCGTCGGCTTTGTCAACACTATCAAGAAAGTTACTGGCGAAGACGACGAAGATTTAATTCAGCAAATTGGCGAACGAGCGATTTATCTATTCAATGACAAATCCCAAGGATACCAAACAGCCTTGTGGTTATATCAAACTGTTGATAATACAGATAAAGCGCTTGGTGCAGCAGCTTTAGCTAACAAAGTCGGCGAAAAAATTCCTCTGTTGGGTTTTTTAAACTCTGTCACTCCCAAACCAGATAAAGCCCAAACCATTGATTTGACATTAAAGTTAGTGGCTGAATTGGTAGCCTTCTGTCAAATTAACGGCATTCCGGGAGATAGTATTGGGGATTTTGTCGCCTCTTTAGGAGAGTATAGTGGTGAGTCACTGATCCGCATGGTGGCATTAGTTTGCGTTGATGGTTTGATACCTTTGGGCCCAGATTTTATCAGCAAAGCGATATCTGGGTTGAATCAAACAAATCCACAGGAGTTAGAACAAAACTCGACTTTCCAAAACATCAAAGATGTGATTCCAGGGAACAATGCTGGCAGTAAACTTAACTTTATCGGCGAAAGCTTTGACTCTGTGAAAGGTTGGATGAATGGGTTAGTTAGCGCCAATAATTTAACACCGCAAAAGGTTGTCCACAACTTGCAAAGTTTTACCGATATTGCCGATGACAAGTTGGACTACCTCGCAGCATTCCTGGATGTAGCAACAAATTATTATGAGCATACTGGCACGCAAACTTTAGCACATCGCTTGATTGAACGCGCGGTGGCTGAGATTTAGGTTGATAGGAAGTGGGGACTGGGAAGATTTCCCAATCTCCAATTCCTATTGGGGTAAATGCAAATCTGCTGCGATCGCATACAAGTAAGGTTGAAAAATAGCCAAGTTTTCTAGTTTATCAAACTTACCTGTTTGCGTACCTGTGTCAAATGCAGTAGTCATTACGTAAAGTTTAGTACCATCAAAGGCAACATGACCGATATGTTGCTCTTGTACTCCACCTTGTCGCTTAAGTCCGGCGAACCCATAACGGATTCCCTGAAGCTTACCAATCGGTACTGGTTGCGGTGGGTAGGCTGAGAAAATAATCTCTTTTCCATATTCACCCTGGCGATCTTTGGCTAACGCAGCGTAGTGGTCTACAACCCAAGTCTTAAGTACTGGTAATAATTGGGTTTGGTATTTGGGACTTTGGTAGTCTACTAAAGAAGCAGTTGGAATACCAGATGCTAAGAGTTTCTTTCGGAAATCCTCATTGTTTGCTAGTGGGTAAATGTTAATCTCAACTGTACCCAAACGTTTTCCTTTGGAGGAGACACACAACAGGGGTGCATTTCCTTCACAGGGATAAATTTGCCAGTTAGTTGGAGCAGCAGCACTTCCCAGAATTTTCTGCCAGATATTTCCTTGATTAGAGTTGGGAAGTTCGGCAACAGTAGGAGGTTTTACTACTTTGGGTGAAGAAAATTGGGGTAGAAAAAATTTGGCTCCCACCGGTATTGACACCAGCAAAATAGAACCTAGTAATAAATGATAAAGTCGTAACATTTTTTCAAAATCCAGAGCCAGGGATTGCAGACTAACGATATCTACAATACTTTATGGATCTCTGCTTCGGGAGAGTTTCTAGCTATGATGTATATCTAAGAACATCAATCAAGTTGTTCTTAGATTACATCTTATGGTTTATTGCCTAAGTTGACACATTAAGCAATGCTGTACTCCTAGAAATAATTTGTATTGCTTTCAATGGTTCAGCCGTTTAATCTTCGTCAAGGGCTGGGAAAGCTTCTTCAAGCTGCCACAACCGATCTTTATTTTCAACGAACCAAATACGAGTTTCTGGAGTTAATTTACTCCAAATGTCTTCAACCGGGATGTGAGGAGATGCATACTGATAATGCTGACCAAGTGATTTAAGATTGTCCGCTACATCACGGGGAATTCCAAATTGTTCCCAGTCAACTGTTATATGTCTTCCCGAAACTCCGGCTGTGGGGTCGAAAACCAATTGTGCCGATCTGACTAAATCAGCAAAGTGTTTCGGTTTGAGTTTGGTGATTTCTTGAATTTGGAGTGATTCGTTATGCTCTTGAGACATGATCGCCGCAGTGGTAAAGATTAGTGATTCAGTTGAATTTACTGCCAGAGATTTTTACCCCAATATTTTTACTTTAGCGCAGAGGCACTAACTCGATCGTGACTTAACCACACAAGGGGTTTGAGCAAATCGTTTAAGGTGAGCAAATTTACCACATATCTATCAGTACAATGTCTAAGCTAGTAATAAAAGTTTGTAGTAAGCACTTTAGTGCTTAAAAAATAAGGACTAAAGTGCTTACTACGAACTGTTCCCAGTATCTATTTTAGTGACGAGTGTAGGAATGCTCAAAGTGAGTTTTGAGTGTATGAGCCATAACAGAGATGACAATTGCTACTATAGCAACCGATATTGCTGCGATTTTAATTCTAAAATCATCTGCAAGTATTGCTACAGCAGCTAGAGCGATCGCTACTCCGATACAACCTTGTTTGACTCTATTTGTCACCTGATAAGCTCGATTGCAAGAACTACAAATAAGTGTGTGTCGCGTGAATCTATCTAGCAAAATCGGCTTTGAATTCAACTCTTCATTCTCAATATTTTTAAATGTAGAATAGCCTTGATAAAAAGGCAAAGATGACCCAAATTTATCTAGCCACTTGCGGTACTCAATCACTAATGTGTCAGATGTTTTCAGCGGCAAATATAATTCTTTGAGACTTCTTCCCAAGCGCTCAATTTCTGCCTGTTGTCCCGCAATCAGAGGCAAATCCTGCTCCAATATTTTGTTCGTATTCAAGTGATCGAGCCAGCGCGGCCTCAGCTTGACTCCCCAAGTCATGAAATTACGATAACCTCTAGCTAAAAGACGGCATCGCCCTTTACCTAAAGGAATTGAATATAAAGCTAATCCAAATGTCCAATCTTTTTTTTCAATATAAGCAGTGTTCAGTACAAGACTTGGAGCAACAAAATCAATATACTTCCAGGCTTCATTTGATTTGTTAGCTCCCCGCCACCTACCTTTAACTCCCTGAACTGAATTCTCTAGCACTTCCATTTCTAGCGGTTGGGCATTTTTACGATTACCACCACCTCTAGTGCCATTATGGCTAATAGCAACATGAGCAGGATCGATGACGTTTTCTACTAGATATGTTTGGTCATAAGGCAGATCCAATATAAAGTCTGCACACACAAATCCTGATTTATCTAAATCTGGCAAAATTGGAATACTTTCATCAACAGCAGTTTCTTTTTCGCCAGCCCATACCCAAATCATGCCTTGGCGTTCCACAACTTTAAAAGATGGCACGCAAGCATTGGCTGGAATTTTTGCATCTGTTGGTAATTGGGGAATGTGCAGACATTCACCATCACTGCCAAACTGCCAGCCGTGATACAAGCATTCAATTTTGCCGTCAATAATTTGTCCTTCAGAAAGTTTCGCTGTACGGTGAGGACAACGATCGGCTAAACAAATCAATTGTCCATCTTTGTCTTTGAACAAAACCAAAGGTTCATCGTACAAGGAAAAGCTATGAGGGCGGTTAGCAGGTAAGTCTTTGACGAAGGTGACGGGATACCAGCATTGCCTCCAGTTAAATTCTTGCTTTTCCTCTAATTTCTCAAAGGTAGAAGTTGACGGTATCGCCTGTAGTGTTTCTGTTTCTAATGACATATTTATCTCCAGGTTTCTATTATTTTAGACTTTTGGATTTGCAAATCTTTAGTCCTATAGATAGAACATTTCTAGAGTGAAACTTCAAAGATTAACCATGAGAAAGCATTTAAGCATTTTGAGGAAGTCAAAGGTCATTTTGCTTGCGGAAAATACTGAAATTAGTAAGCAAACTGGGGTTTGAATAAGCCAAAGGTCATTTTGCTTGCGGAAAACACCAAAATGAGTAAGCAAACTGGGGTTTGAGTAAGTCAAAGGTCATTTTACTTGCGGAAAACACCAAAATGAGTAAGCAAACACAGCTTTTGAGTAAGTCAAAGGTCATTTTGCTTGCGGAAAACACCAAAATGAGTAAGCAAACACAGCTTTTGAGTAAGTCAAACCTCATTTTGAGAAAGCATTTAAGTATTGTGAGAAAGTAAACGGGTGTTTTTATAAAGAAATGAGGCTTTTTGATAAAGTAATCGATAAATATACTTAACTATTGAAAATCGCGCCTGCACAAATGAAGTCGGCGATCGAATAACTTGATAACTTAGTGATTTGTTTATAGAATAATTACCTCAGCTACTCATCTTCGATTAGAACTGTAACAGCAGCGATCGCAATCAACATTTCGTCATTTTTATCATTGAGTTCGGGAATCGCCCGCCCTTGAACTATCATCCCCCCAGATTCTACGGTGAGGGTTTTTCGCCCAAATGGTAATACAGCGAGTACTTCTTCTTCTCTAACTTGTTCTGGATATGGCACTGCTACCTGAACTTCTATAATCATTTGATTGGGGTGACTCAAACCTGCAACTTCCCAAACACCAGGTAAGGCATTGTGAGCGATCGCATTTCGTACTGCCCTAGATGCTGCTACAGTTGGTTCTTGTCCGTGTTGATCGATTCCCATCCCCATTTCGATAATCAAGCGTTTACGGACCATTGCTAACTCCGGTAAATTTTGCACCTTTCACCAAGAAAAGCAGCTATTCTGGGGGGCAAGAGCCAAAACGAATACTGCATCCCTTCTCTACAAGACCCTTTCCACAGAGTCCTGCAATGAGAGCCAGATATACTCGCGCCCTCTTACCTCCTGTCTGCTGCCTACTTTCACAGTAGACGCTGCAAGCGACTTAGACGGTCTGAATAACTTCTCATAACCTCTATGGCAAACATAGGAGTTTCCTGAACGGCAAACAGAAAGCCTTTCTCATCAAGGAAAACCAGTTTGCTATCCACCTTAGCAATAGCTGTGTAAGTTCTACTTTTTACTCCCACAAGTACCCCAGCACCAAAAACTCCACCCGTTTCAATGGTTTCTACAACCTTGCCATTGACCAATATATTTACTTCTCCTTCGAGAATGCCATACATTTCATCACCAGACTGTCCTTCTTCAAAGATGACTTGGCCTGCTGAAAATGCTTTAGGATCGGGTTGTTTTTGAAATATACCGACTGTTACAACAGGACTTAACATTAGAGCAACCCCGAAATTCTTTGTTTTTGAACGAAATCTTTTGATAGCTTTAGGCGAACCCAAAAAAGTATACTACTTTCTGCTGATAAACTCTCAATCTCCGCAAAATTCCTGATTAGTCTCTTAATCGCCTAGATACCTCTCCCTGGTTTTACTACGCAAAATCGTCCCTCTCGCTCGTCTGAGAGGGAGAGACAGGAACGAAATTCAGCTTTTTGCTCTCCTCTCCGAAGCCTACAGTGTACACACAAGTCTGAAATAGCAGATTAACCAAGGTTTTACCCCACCCTAACCCTCCCCTTATAAAGGGGAGGGAACTAAATTTCTTGTTTCTCCCCTTTATAAGGCTACGGTGTACACACATCTTTCTAGAAAACCAAAATCGTCCTAGATCCCCCTAAATCCCCCTTAAAAAGGGGGACTTTGAGAGCTTTTTGCCCCCCTTTTTAAGGGGGGTTGGGGGGATCAAAAGCCTGTGGCGCAACTCTAGAAGACTTGTGTGTACACCGTAGCTTTATAAGGGGGGATTAAGGGGGGTAATTTAACTTGTGTGTCACCGTAGCAAAGTTGGGAGACGGGCTGGGGCGAAGGTCAAATAATACTTATCAAACTCAGGTTAAAATAGTGAATTTTGGTTTTCAGGCTATCTTCTATAATTAATAAAACCTGCACACCTAATTCTAGGCATGAGACTGTGACCGAATCAGGAAGTTACAAAGATACTGTAAACCTACCCAAGACTAATTTTGATATGCGGGCAAACGCCATCAAGCGTGAGCCTGAAATCCAAAAATTTTGGGAAGAAAATAAAATTTACGATCGCCTCTTTGAAAGTAACCCCGGCGAATTATTTATACTGCACGATGGGCCTCCCTACGCTAATGGCTCACTCCATATTGGTCATGCCTTAAATAAAATTCTCAAAGATATTATTAACCGCTACCAAATGTTACAAGGGCGGAAAGTTCGCTACGTCCCTGGTTGGGATTGTCACGGATTGCCAATTGAGTTAAAAGTTTTGCAGAACATGAAGTCAGCAGAACGGCAAAATTTAACGCCTTTACAACTGCGGCAAAAAGCGAAAGAATTTGGTCTAGCGACGGTAAACGACCAGCGCAATAATTTTAAACGCTACGGTATTTGGGGTGATTGGGAACATCCTTATCTAACTTTGAAGCCGGAATATGAAGCGGCTCAAATTGGCGTGTTTGGTCAGATGTTCTTAAAAGGCTACATCTATCGCGGTTTGAAGCCTGTTCACTGGAGTCCTAGTTCTAAAACTGCTTTGGCTGAAGCTGAGTTGGAATATCCAGAAGGTCACGTTTCCCGGAGTATCTATGCAGCTTTTGCAATCACAAGTTTGGCGTCAGCTGTAAAACCACTGTTGGCAGAATATTTGTCAGATTTGGGTGTGGCTATTTGGACAACTACACCTTGGACAATTCCGGGGAATTTGGCTGTGGCGGTGAATGCAGATTTAAATTATGCAGTGGTGGAAGTTTCACCTTCAGAAGCAAAAGCACAGAGTAATTTTAAATATCTCATCGTTGCTGCTGATTTAGTAGAACGTTTATCTTCAACCTTGGGAGTTGAGTTAACTGTAAAAGCTACGTTTAAGGGGAATGATTTAGAACATACTACTTACCGCCATCCTCTATATGACCGCGAAAGTCCGATTGTTGTCGGTGGTGATTACATCACTACTGAATCGGGTACGGGGTTAGTACATACTGCTCCCGGTCATGGTCAAGAAGACTACATTGTAGGTCAGCGCTACGGTTTACCCATCCTTGCACCAGTGGATGACAACGGCAATTTTACCGAAGAAGCGGGACAATTTGCTGGGTTGAATGTGCTGGGTGATGGGAACCAGGCGGTGATTGATGCAATGGCGGCGGCTGGTTCCTTGTTGAAAGAAGAACCATATCCCCATAAGTATCCTTATGATTGGCGGACGAAGAAACCAACGATTTTCCGCGCTACTGAACAATGGTTTGCTTCCGTGGAAGGATTTAGAGAAGAAGCATTAAAGGCGATCGCCACGGTAAAATGGATTCCAGCCCAAGGTGAAAATCGCATCACGCCAATGGTAGCGGAACGTTCCGATTGGTGTATCTCTCGTCAACGCGCTTGGGGTGTACCCATTCCCGTTTTCTACGACGAAGCCACGGGAGAACCACTACTGAACGAAGAAATTATCAACTACGTCCAAGGAATTATTGCCGAAAAAGGTTCTGATGCTTGGTGGGAATTATCAGTTGAGGAGTTATTACCCGAATCCTATCGCCAAAATGGCAAGTCTTACCGCAAGGGTACAGACACAATGGATGTATGGTTTGATTCTGGCTCATCTTGGGCGGCTGTCGTTCAACAGCGTCCAGAGCTACGCTACCCTGCTGATATATATTTGGAAGGTTCCGACCAACATCGCGGTTGGTTTCAATCCAGCTTGCTCACCAGTGTAGCGGTAAATGACATTGCGCCTTACAAAACTGTACTAACTCACGGCTTCGCTTTAGACGAACAAGGGCGAAAGATGAGTAAGTCAGAAGGAAATGTGGTCGATCCAAATACAATTATTGAAGGCGGAAAAAATCAAAAAGTAGAACCGCCTTACGGTGCAGATGTATTGCGATTGTGGGTATCATCGGTTGACTACTCCGGCGATGTCCGCATTGGCAAAAACATCATCAAGCAAATGAATGATGTTAGGGGTAAGATTCGCAATACAGCGCGGTTTTTGTTGGGTAGCTTGGATGATTTTGACCCAGAAAAAGATGCAGTTCCCTTTGAAGAATTGCCAGAACTTGACCGTTATATGCTGCACCGCATCACTGAGGTATTTGAGGAAGTAACGGAAGCCTTTGAAAGTTTCCAATTCTTCCGCTTTTTCCAAACAGTGCAGAATTTCTGCGTGGTGGATTTATCCAACTTTTATTTAGATGTGGCCAAAGATAGGTTGTACATCAGTGCAAAAGATGCTTTCCGCCGTCGCAGTTGTCAAACGGTGCTGAAGATAGCAATAGATAATTTAGCACGAGCGATCGCACCAGTGTTATCTCACACTGCCGAAGATATCTGGCAATATCTCCCTTACAAAACACCTTACAAATCGGTGTTTGAAGCCGGTTGGGTGCAGGTTGAGGAAAAATGGCGTAATCCAGAGTTAGCAGAATTTTGGTCAGCACTGCGACAACTCCGCACCGATGTTAATAAGGTGTTGGAACAAGCCAGGATTGAAAAACTCATTGGTTCTTCCCTGGAAGCGAAAGCTTTGATTCATATACCTCACAAACAATTAGGTGATGCTATCAAAGCCTTTAACCCGGTTAAGGGTAACGGTATCGACGAACTGCGGTATTTATTGCTGACTTCCCAAGTGGAATTATTAGATTCTGCTGAAGGATTGCAAGGATTAGAATATACAGCGCAGACAGAAGACTGGGTAATTGGTGTAGTAAAAGCAGATGGGCAAAAGTGCGATCGCTGTTGGAACTACTCTATTCATGTGGGAGAATCAGCAGAACACCCCTTAATTTGCGAACGGTGTGTTGCAGCCTTAGCTGGAAAGTTTTAAAAGCAAAAATTTCACGGCGCTAGCAAACTACAAATCACTAGACTTATTGCAAAAGTCCTTAACACCCCACCCCACAAGCGGGTTGGGGTTCTTTATTTTTGATTTATGCAAGAAGAGGTCTACTAACCTACAAATGGCTAAATGCACTGACAGCAGTTTTGTTTTACATGAAGTACAAAACGACAGGATTTGAGGCAAAAGACAGAAACAAGGAAGTAGAAATTCTTGATGTTTAATGCGTGAGTCCTGCATTTTGTACCTCATCTACTGGAAAACTGCAAGAATATAGAAACGAGCAGTGCTAAGTCTCTATTAGGGTTCTGTATAACCGATATTTAATTTCTGGAAATTTCTTTTTAACATGATGAAGTCCGCATAAGCGGACTTCGCTTGATAGCCTAGTACAACACGGTGTAAATAAACCACCCATTCAACATCAATAAAATGCTTACGCTGTATTCATTTTGAATTTTGAATTCCGCCTTGCGGTACTAGTCATTCCCAGAAATTACGCAACTGGCACAAAGTTAAATATGTAATTAAATCAGATTACAGTCAGCGACTGAAAAAATTTTTTATGTAATACGCATTCAGATTATTTCGTATTATGCAGAAGTTCCAAGTGTAATATACTTTGGTAGCAAAAAATTGGGTATTATTACTGAACATTTATCAGTATTTTCACTGTATTATCTTTATTAAAGAGTTGAATCGGGTTATTATTAAGAAAAAATAAAGGTATGGATTAATACGTGTAATCTCGTTTAAAACATCCATTAACTCAATCAAAATTTAAGAGATAGAGAGATATGTCAAATAAAATTGCTCAAGATTTGGCTGATTTTCTGCTGCAAATAGAACAGCGATCGCAGCTTCATGCAGGCTATCCATATAATTTAAGTTGTGATTACAGTGCGATCGCTAAATTTTTCAATCTTTTGTTAAATAATGCTGGAGATCCATATATTGAACCAGATTTTGGTCTCCATTCTCGTAAGTTTGAGCAAGAAGTATTATCTTTTTTTGCCCAACTCTATAAAATTCCAGAAGATCAGTTTTGGGGTTATGTTACTGCTGGCGGAACTGAAGGTAATTTATATGGAATATTCTTAGCAAGAGAAATCTACACTGATGGCATTCTTTACTCATCACAAGATTCTCATTACTCCATACCAAAAGCGGCAAAATTATTCCGCATCCAACACAACATTGTTAACTCACAAATTAATGGAGAGATGAATTATGAGCATTTTGAAAAACTCATTAGCGAAAATCGTAATTATCCTGCGATCGTAAATTTGAATATTGGAACTACTGTCAAAGGCGCAATTGATAACTTAGATAAAGTTCTCGAAATCTTAGAGCGCAATCAGATTAAAGATTACTACATTCATTGTGATGCCGCCCTTTCAGGATTAATATTACCCTTTCTAGATGGCGCTCCACAAGTTAACTTTCAAAAACCCATAGATAGTATAGCTATTTCTGCTAAATTCATTGGTTCACCCTTGCCTTGCGGTGTAGTTTTAACCAAGAAAAAATGGGTAGAAAAAGTTGAAACAGCAATTGAATATATTGGTTCATCAGATACAACCATTCTGGGTTCTAGAAACGGTCATACCCCTCTGATTCTCTGGTATGCAATGAAAACAAGAGGCTATGATGGGTTAGCCAAAGAAGCAAAGACTTGTATAGATAACGCCCAATATCTTTTCCAACAACTTAAAATCAGAGAATATCCATGTATGCTCAATAAATTTTCCAATACCGTAGTGTTTCAAAAACCTTCTCAAAAGTTAATTAAAAAGTGGCAGTTAGCGATTTATGAAAATTGGGTACACATTGTAGTCATGCAAAATATCGAGCTGCACAAAATTGATACTTTTGTTAACGAACTTTTGTTAGAAGAAGGGTTAATTGATAACGTAGATAATTTTCAGCTAGAATCAGCGCTACATTAAAAATAAATTGTCAAGTGAAGTCGATCGCCCAGTTTGAGAAGGTGTTTCTCTAAAAAAAATTTACTCCCAAGATTTTATCTTTTTAAAAAGTTTTTTCCGCACAAGTTAGCAGCAAGGAGTATTTCTACTTCTGCCCGTTCCATAGGTGGTAAGAAAAAATACCCTTGCCCATAATCACATTGTAAAGCCTTCAATTGTACTAATTGGTCTACAGTTTCTATGCCTTCTGCTGTTACAGACATATTTAAATTATGGGCTAATGTTACAATCGCTCGAATAATTTCTAAATTTTCTCCTTGACTACCTATGCTGGTGACAAAAGAACGGTCAATCTTAATGGTTTTGATTGGTAGGCGATGCAGATAACTCAAAGATGAATAGCCAGTCCCAAAATCATCCATGTGCATCTCGACATTCAGCGCTGTTAACTGGGAAAGCACAGTGGTAGCTAATTCAAAATTATCCAACAACAAGCTTTCAGTAATCTCCAATTTCAAACAGCATGGCTTCAGTCCAGTTTGCTGTAAAATATGTTTAACCTGTTTAAACACATCAGGTTGCGTGATTTGTCTACCAGAAAAATTTACGCTAATTGTCAGAGGTTGCGAGATAGGAAATTGTTTATGCCATTTGTGCATTTGGTAACAGGCTTCATAAAGCACCCATTGCCCGATACTAACAATCATTCCAGTTTCCTCAGCCAGGGGAATAAAATCTTGAGGGGAAATAAGTCCTCGTTCTGGATGATACCAACGTATCAGTGCCTCAAATCCAATAATTTTGCCAGTTGTCAGTGAAACAATTGGCTGGTAATTAAGGCGAAATTCTTCTTGTTTGAGCAGCGCATTTCGCAGAGCAGTTTCTAACTCTAAGAGCAAAGCTGCACCCTCGTGCATCTTTGGATCAAAAACCTCATAACGTGCCTTACCAAGTGATTTGGCACAATACATTGCCACATCAGCATCGCGTAGAATCTGTGCTGCTTGCTCATAATCTGCTCTACTTAAAGCAATGCCAATACTAACATTAGTAAACACCCGATGCTCATTTAATTGAAATGGCAAAGCTAGCACCTTTTTAATTCGCTCAGCCACCTGTATCGCTGTGTTGATATCCTCAATTTCCTCAATTAAGATTGTGAACTCATCTCCGCCAAAACGAGCTACTATGTCTCCGCCTCGCAGAACTGACTTGAGCCGATGAGAAATTGCAATCAAAAGTTGATTTCCTAGTAGATGTCCAAGGCTGTCATTAACAACTTTAAAGCGGTCTAAGTCTAAGAAGAGTACGGCAAATAAATAATTATTTTGCTGTTTAGCCTGTTCTATTGCCTGCTGTACCCGCTCCATAAATAATCGTTGGTTAGGTAATCCGGTTAGCCCATCATGAAGACTATTGTGCAGTAATTGTTCTTGTGCTTCTTGACGTTTAACAATGTCTTGTTCAAGTTGTTGATTAACCCTAATAAGTTCAATAGTGCGTTCTAGCACCAACTGCTCAAGCTGATAACGATACTGGACTAATTCTTCTTCAGCTAGCTTCCGCTTAGTGATGTCACGGACAATAACAATATACTCCCGTAGCAAAGAATTAAATGGCTGGGAAATCGTTGATTCAACAATTCGCAAACCTTGGTTAACTTTCAAGCTTTGCTCGCTCCTAATAGACCATTGCTCCGGTTTGCCGCGATAGCATATTAAAAGTTGATTCAAGTTTTGCCCAAGCAACTGCTGAATACTTGTTTGAAATAACTCTTCAGCAGCAGCATTTGTTTGAGAAATTGTCCCGTCTTCATCTAATACTAAAACAGTATCTGGAACAGTATCGAGAGTAGTTATAAATAGGTTTCTTGCTTGTTTGCGTGCTTCATCAATAGCAATGATTTGTGGTAAGGTTGTCCAACAAGCGATCGCAACCCCTGCAAAAGAAAGCGTCACTAATAAAATCGCTAGGAAAGAATTTTGAGGATGATTAGAAAGTCTATCTACAAAATCGCGAATAACCCAACTGATTGTGGCAGTAATACAAATCAATGATACTAAAACAATCACTTGCAATACTACAAAATCTGGATTATTTCTACTAGACTTAGTATCGTAACGCTGTGTCCACCAATTTGGGTGTAGTGGCGCAAATCTTAATCGCCTTAGAACTAAATCTCCAATTGTCAAAATAATGGGTAATAATAATCCCACTAAGAAATCTCTCCAGTTCCAAGCTAAACCTCCCATTATTAGAACTACCGCTTCGACCAAGAAAAAACCAAGTGACCACCAAGGCCATAACACGTATGGTTTGCCACGACACATCCATAATCCCAGATGTAGCCCCATAATGGACATGAGATAACAGGTGCCTGCTACTGTGACAAGTTGAGATACATTTCCCAAATTTAGACAAAGTAAACTGAGTAGAAAGGTAACTAAAATAGCAGGGACAAGGACACCTTGACGGGAAACTAATGCAAATATAGGAGAAAGCTGTCTATCTAAAGCAAGTTGGTATAATATCCGAGGAGAGTTAGAAACTGCTGTAGCAGAACTTAGAAGGCAAGATATAGTAATCAGAAGTGTTACTAGAAAAGAGGCAGATTCACCCCAAAAAGGCTTAGAAGCCGCTACTAGATTTAAGAAAGCATCACTTATTGTAGGATTTTGAGTAGAAGACATTAATACCCAAGAACCACCTAGAAAGACCGGAGGAATTAACCAAGCAGCTACGGTTAAAAACTTTAAAGTTTTATACGGGTGGCGACTATCAGCAACAAAAGAAGAAGTGGTTTCACAAGCATAAATTGAATAGCTAGCTAGAAAAAACCATTTTGCCCATTCTTGAAAGCTCAGGCTATGTGTGCTATTTGGGAGAAAATTATAATTAGCAGATGAGAAGGCTAACCATAAGACTCCTTGAACACAAAATAATAACAGTAATAAAATTGCTGGTAATACAAAAAATAAATGTAGGAGCGCCAAAGCACGAGTGCCACTGAACGCTAAAATAAAAGGAATCGCTGTAAATAAAATTTTTAATAAAGTTTCTGGACAAGAAATACCTAATGTTTCAAAATTGACTTTAATTAGGTTGGTGAGAATAATCGCATACAGTGCAGGTGCTGCTGCCCAGCTAAAAAAGTATCCTAATGCTACGTAACGGCCTAAGCCAGGAAACTTTTTTAATAGCCTTGTGGTATAGTTTGGTGTTCCTCCAGCAACATCTGACCAATGCCTACCTAGACTTTGTACCTGCAAGTTAAGCAAAAAGGAAATAATCGTGCCAAAAAACCAAACTAAGATAGCTTTCGGCCCTAACGCTGCATGAATGATAGGGGCGGTACCAATCCATCCAACATGACCAGTTAACCCGAAGCCCCAGGTTTCGAGATAACTTAGAGTCCGTGGTAGGCGCATTAGCAAGTGCTGATTGTTCTCCGCCCGTGCAGAATCGTTACTAACCATTGTTTCTTAGTGAGATTTACTGACCTTTTCACTCAATAGCTGAATCTCACCAATTATAGCTTCCGTATAACTGCTGAACTTTAAGAAAGGATAACTTATTTGTTACTGAATTGGGGATTTTAGATTTTAGATTGACCTCATGCCTAAAGAGTTTTCTTGAATAGAGAATTTTAAATTGGGGATTTGAGATTGATTCCACATAGCTTGTTTATCATCGAGTAATTATAAATTCTCTTTATTCCGACCTTTATAAAAATTGAAAGGTTCAGATTTGCTACCTAATTTAATAGACATAGACATCTCCAAAAATAAATTATTCATTGCCTGAAACGCTTGTAAAGACGTAGCATTCCTACGTCTTTACATTCATCTCTCTAATTTAATAAATCGGAAATTGTGTTGTTTATCAATGATTAACTAGAGCTATAGCTTTTGCAACAACTCCTGAGTTAATTGCAAGAAAGCTTTTGAACCTGCTGATTGGGAAGCAATTAAAACAGCTGGCATAAAACTATCAACAGCCTTAGCAACATTGACATCAACTGGTATTTGTACCTTACAAATTTTTTCGACACCAAAATCTTCTACAACGCGGTGCATTACTTGTTTATAGTATCTACCAGTGAGCAGGTTAGCGCTGGACATGCTAAATACAATTCCCAACATTTTTATATCTATCTTGGTTTCATGTCCGTGACTATCTTTTAATTGGGCAATCCGTCTTTCTAGCAGTTGAATACCTACTACAGATAATGGTTCTGGTTTCGCAGGAAGTATGTAGAAATCACTGGCAGCTAAAGCGCTACGAGTCAATAAATTATAACCAGGGGCGCAATCGAGAAGGATAAAATCATATTCTTGACGTACTGGTTTTAAGATGTTATTAATTAAAACCCTTTCAAAGCGATTCCAAATCGTTTCAAAGTCCTGTTCGCCCAAAGCAGTTGCTTGCTGATGCAGCATTTCTGAAACAACAAATTCATCATATAAATCGATGTCTCCCGGCAATAAATCTAGTCCGGGAAGATTACAAACCTGGGATTGAATGATATTCTGAATTGTAAATTTTGCTTGGGGGTCTGGATTGATAACTTCGTCTATCAGATACCTAAATGTCTTACTTTGTTTACGAAGCTTGGCAAAATCTAAAGGCGACATCAAACTGAGTGTGGCGCTAATTTGGCTGTCTAAATCAAGAACCAGCACCCGCTTGCCATGATTTTTAGCTAAACAGGTAGCTAAGTTGACGGTGAGGGTGGTTTTACCAACGCCACCTTTCATATTGGCAGTAGCAATTACATATCCCATTGATTGAGTCCTCTATTGACGCATTCCCACTTGTAGTCTGTCAAGAAATAATTGAGGGATGCGGATTGTTTTCTAGTTAACGCTAAAGCACAAACTACGAACCGATCAAATCAAACTTGACAGACTACTAGGTAGCGTACACCTCTGCTGATATCTTAAATCTTCCATTAAATTTAATATTTTTGGAAATTCAAAAGAGTGATTTCAGTGATGTTGACTCGATTGAGGCAGCAATATGTAGTTGAATCTTTGCCTGGACTTGAGCTACCAGCCTTCTTTACTGCATAATGACAATCTTGGGCTTAATGCCGTAATAGCGATCGCTCTCACAAAGCAATTATAGAGGTATTGACAAATACAGTCGCCCTAAATCAATTGTGAGAAAATAATATTGTTGTGAATATCACTAAGTATTGGGTGCAAAATGTGGATGCATTTGCTAATTGAATTGAACGAAGCCGATCGATAATTTCGTGAAATCAAAGGCGCATTTACACACAAACTTATAAGGTAATTAAAATGACTTACGATTCCGAAGATGTAGAACAAATCCTGCAAAAAGCACTCACTCGTAAAGATAAAGGTGAATTTTCACGAGAACAGCTTTTAGAAATGGCATCTGAGTTAGGTATTTCTTCTAATATTTTGGAAGCAACTGAAAAAAAGTGGCTGGCTCAACAACAAGAGGAACGTTTACGGCACAGATTTAATGCTTTCCGACGCAGAGCCTTTTGGACACACTTTGTTTCTTTCCTGGCGGTGAATTTATTCCTCATTCTTTTAAATTTAATCACTAGTCCTAGTTATTTTTGGGCTATTTTCCCAGTATTAGGATGGGGGTTAGGATTATTTTTTCATTGGTGGAGTGTTTATCAGAGTAAATCAGAGGATTACGAGATCGCTTTTCAGAAATGGCGTACACAAGTTTAACTTTCAATTTCAGATATTCAGCACTGTCTAAATAAAATTTTTCCATGAAAAACTCACACTCACCGCAAAGGGTAAGTGTGAGTTTTGTAATTTATAGGTAAATCTCCTCTAATATCGCAAAAATAGGTAAATTTGGGCAACCTTAAACTTGAGGAGTTATATAACTACCTCCTTTGATCTTTGTGCTTGCCAATTTGCCAAAATAGAGCTGTAGGCTAGAATAACTACGCTTTAAGAAGCTTGATTGCCTAAACTCAGGAGCAAGGGTCGGCTGGTTAATAAGATAAGAGGAAGGGAATATGGACAACAACAACAACTGGTTGCAACAGCTAATGATGGTGGGCCTTGGCACAACGTCTATTGTCGCAGAAAAACTGCGGCAAGTCAGCGATGATTTAGTTAAAGACGGTAAGCTCAATCCTGAGCAAGCCAAGGCGGTAATAGATGATATCGCCCAGCAGTTAAAGTCAGAACAGGGAAACTTCGATGTGCAAATGCAACGGCAAATGCGAAATATGATGCAGGATTTGGGGGTAGCTCGTCAGTCAGAAGTGGACGAGCTGAGGGGGAGAATTGACCGTTTAGAGCGTCAATTACGCGATTTAGAAAATAAGCTTTGGCGTTAGAATGCCCTTTCTGATTTAAACTAAATGTGTCCTGTTGGTAATCTTTTTGCCAGGATACCTAAGTAAGGAGAACTGATTTTGAAACCAATTTTCCTCAGCGTGGCCTTCATGCTGGTGTGTGTTGTGCTTTTGGTTGTGGGACAAGTAGGTAGTAAACAAAATACTGCCATTGCTGCCGAGTTAACCCAAACGCCGCCAGCCCCCACAACTGTAACTGAAAACAATATCTTAATTGCGAGTAATACTATGTCTGATGCTAATGCCGTAACCACACCCTCTGGATTAAAGTATGTGGAGTTAAAAGAGGGGACTGGGGCGACTCCTAAATCTGGACAAACGGTTGAAGTTCACTATGTCGGCACTTTAGAAGATGGTACTAAGTTTGATAGTTCGCGCGATCGCGGTCAACCCTTCAGCTTTAAAATCGGTGCTGGACAGGTAATCAAAGGTTGGGATGAAGGACTTAGCACTATGAAAGTAGGCGGTCTTCGTAAGTTAATCATCCCATCTGAGTTAGGCTACGGCGCTCGTGGTGCTGGTGGCGTGATTCCACCCAATGCAACTCTAGTTTTTGAAGTGGAATTGCTGGGAGTTAAATAGCGACTGGGGACTAGGGATTGGGTACTGGGAACAAGGAGGAACTATTAAAATAAGTTTCTATTCTCTCTGTTCTGAATGCCCAATGCCCTATTAGATAAATTAGGTATTTCAGACTACAAATGGGACAGAAGTATAGCTAGAAAATATGAGAAAAATTATCTGTAACTTTGATCGGACTGCCGCAACTATACCAACAACCTAAAAGTCAGACTGATACGCCCGAATGTTTCTGGTTGCTTGAGAATTCCATGCTTCCAGTATTGCTGCGTCTTTTGAGGCATAAAAAGTAGAGAACCACTTTTGAGTAAGTAACTATGTTCAATGGTTTTGTCTCGTTTATTCTGAAATGTAATTATTCTTTCAGCCCCTAACGAAATAATAGAGATACCAGTATCGTCCATGAGTTCATCAACTGAATCGGAGTGAAATCCCATTGTTGAGTTACCATTTGTGTAATAATTCACTAAACAGTTGTTTGGTCGAAACTCAAAGTGTTTTTCAAGCTTATCAATAATAGGAATTAACTCATTCAGCATCGGGCATGAGTCGTAAGAAATGTTTGAGTAGTTATATGGTGAACCAAAGCTAGCTGTTTTTCTTGCCTGTATACGCTCATCCCAGTTAATTATGGATACAAGACTATTAAATAGAGAATGACTATTCGGCAAAAATACATCATTAATGAGTAAATCAGGCTCATTCATTGCTCAAATAATTATTTGGTCTAACTAAATTTTTAAATTTTGAAACTTTGTAAATTGTGGATTAAACAAAAGTTTCGCAGTACCTGTAGGACCGTTGCGATGTTTAGCTATAATTACTTCTGCAATGCCGCGATCGGGAGTATCGGGAGAGTAATATTCATCGCGGTACAACATTATTACTAAATCCGCGTCTTGTTCAATACTTCCACTTTCTCTCAAATCAGATAACATCGGACGCTTGTTAGTCCGCGCTTCTACCCCGCGACTTAACTGAGATAAAGCAATTACTGGTACAGATAATTCCCGCGCTAAACCTTTGAGTTGACGCGTAATTTTTGATAATTCTTGTACCCGATTATCACCTGCTCCTTCCATCAATTGCAGGTAATCTATTACAATTAATCCTAATTCAGTTCCAATTTCAGCTTGTAGTCTTCTTGACTGACTACGCATTTGTGTAACTGTAATATTCGGTGTGTCATCAATATAAATTGGCATCTCGGAGAGGATACCAATAGCACGGCTTAAAGGTTCCCACTGCGTTTGACTCAGACGCCCAGTTCGCAAATAACTACTTTCAATTTGCGCTTCGCTAGCTAATAGACGTTGCGTCAATTGCTCTTTGGACATTTCCAAGCTGAAAAAAGCAACTGGTAATTTATAAGAAGCGGCGATATTATGAGCAAGGTTTAAGCAAAATGCTGTTTTTCCCATTGATGGGCGGCCCGCGATAATAATCAGATCAGAACGCTGAAAGCCGCTGGTCATTGCATCTAAATCGTAAAATCCGCAGGGAATCCCAGGTAAGGCGATGCCTTGATTTCTATCTTCAATATCCTGGAAATTATTAATTAGAGTATCAGAAATATGGACTAAACCTGATTGGGGACGTTCTTGAGTTACGCCGAATACTTTCTGTTCTGCTTGATCTAAAACTTGTGGTAACTCGGTTTCTGTTTCGTAACCAAGATGTACAATTTCATTGCCAGCTTTAATTAACTGTCGCCGCAGGTATTTTTCCATGACTAACCCTGCTAAGGCGTCAATGTTCACGGCTGACACTGTACGGTCTACCAGAGTTGCTAATTTATTTCTACCACCAATCCGGGCTAGCAAATCATGATCGGTTAGCCAACTTGTAACTGAGAGTAAGTCTGTGGGTTTACCTTGAGTGTGGAGCCTCACAGCTGCTTGATAAATATCTTTGTGGGCGCTAATATAAAAAGCTTCGGGAAGGAGGCGATCGCTAACTCGACTAATCGCTTCTGGATCTAGCAAAATACCTCCCAAAATCGCTTCTTCCGCCTCAATATTTTGTGGTGGGAGGCGATCGCTACCATCGCCTTGAAAACTCAATTCTTCAGCCATAAACGATTTTAGTTTTGAGATTTTGCTAGAGACGCGATTAATCGCGTCTGTACAGGAGTTAGGAGTTAGGAGTTAGGAGTTAGGAGTTTTCACTTTTACTTCCCTTGCTCCCTCATCCTCATCCCCCACATCTTTGCGTCCCTTTGTCTCTCTCCTGAGTTAGCTAGCGACTACTTGAATATCAACTTGCGCCGCTACTTCCGAATGCAGCTTAATTTCGGCTTGATAAGTACCAAGGTGGTTAATATCGGGGATGGTAATTCCACGCCGATCGATTTCCTGACCAGTGGCTGCCTTAATTGCATCTACAACATCTTGGGTGGTGATAGTACCGAAAATTGCTTCGTTTTCACCAACTGGCTTGGCAATTGTCAAGCTGCCAACTTTTTCTAAAGATTCTTTTTGCTCAAGAGCTTGTTGTCTGAGTTCTAATTGCCGTTGACGCTCTTGCTCGCGACGACGCTCTACTTGCTTGAGAATACCAGGGGTGGCATTGGTTGCCAATTTCTGGGGAATCAGATAGTTACGAGCGTAGCCAGGAGCTACTTCCACTAAGTCGCCAGATTTTCCCAGCTTGCTGATATCCTGATTTAAAACTAACTGCACGCGTTTCGCCATCGTTTTTCGTTTTTCCGGTAAAATATGATTAATTTAAGTGGGTTTGGGCAGCATAGCTCACTAAAACAGTTCTGTTAGCAGTGTTGAGCCACTGCTGAGTAAATAGTCCTGAATAGCGAGTGTTTTTTCAGAACTTAGAACTCCTGAAATGAGTATATTGTCTCAAGTAGCTTTGCCCATACCCTAAAGCTTACAGATCCTAGCGAAAGGAAGGGTGCGATCGCAACTATTAGCGCCGAGAAAGTTGGAGAAATGGGATGAGAGAGCAGAAGAGGCAAGGGGGCAGGGGAGCAGGGGAGAATAATCAATGCCCAATGCCCAATACCTAAAAGTTATTTTTCATTTCCCGTATCCGCGCAAAGGTTTGCACTCCATCGCTACCCTTAACGGTTGATTGTAATGATGGCTGATCCCAACGTAAAAAGGGATTTGTTCGCTTCTCCATTCCCAGCAGCGAGGGTATAGTAGCTTCTCCTCGACTACGATAAGTTTTCACTTCATTGAAACGTCTTTGTAAGTCGGCATTGTCGCCATCCACAGTTAGGGCAAATTGCAGATTTCCTAAAGTGTATTCGTGGGCACACCAAATACGCGTATCATCTGGTAAAGAGCGCAGTTTGCTTAAAGAATCCACCATCTGGCTTGGTGTTCCTTCAAACAAGCGACCGCAACCGCCAGAAAATAAGGTATCGCCGCAAAATAAATCGCCTGTCTCACCAGATTTTTCGGGGGGAAAGTAGTAAGCGATGTGAGCGCGGGTATGTCCGGGAACAAAAATAACTTCAGCTATGCGGCCTGCAAACTGGACGCGATCGCCTTGTTGCAAAAACACCTGCTGTCCCGGAATTCGTCCGCGATCTTCGACGCCACCGTAGACTGTGAGTTGCGGGAAGTGTTCTATTAACTGCTGATTGCCACCTACATGGTCATTGTGGTGGTGTGTGTTGAAAATCGCTACCAACTCAGCTTTTAACTGTGCAAGTTGCTTTAGTACTGGTTCAGCCTCTGCTGGATCGACAACAGCAGCAATTTGTTGCTGGCGATCTACCAGTAAAAATATGTAATTATCTGAGAGTGCCTCAAGCCTAATTACTTCCATTACTTAATATCTCCCTTGCCAGTAAATACTTTGGAATTTATCAGCAATCTTAAATATCTCAGTGAGAAAAGGTTGAGAAAGTCCATGACTACTATGATAGTATACAACCGTAATAATACTTAAAACTATGCTAATTAACTATAAATTATGATGTGGGCATATCAGTAAAATTTCTCTGGGAAGAAGTGTAAAAGCTAAGTTAGATTTATTCTGTTATTTTTGTCCTAAATTGTCTTATTTACTCAAAAACCCAAAAACAGTAATCAAAAAAATTTTATTCGTACATACTTACTAACTCTTAGTACAGAATTTTATAGATTCACTTTGGGTTATTTATAAAAGATAGATGTTAATAACGAAAAATAGAACAATCAATCATGGTAAAAAAAGATGAGCTTTCCAATTTTTTCTTTGCAGGTTCATAGATGAAGCTAATCCATACAACTAGCTGGTATTTTCCAGATTCATCAGGTGGTGTTGAAGTATACTTAGATTCACTATTGCATGGCTTACAAGTACATGGACTCGAAAGTATTGTTGCTGCTCCTCAACAAGGTACAGAGGAAGATACTTACGAATACAATGGTATCTCAGTTTATCGTTATCCTGTTTTTCCTAACCCCAGTAAGAGACAGGTACACAAACAGCTACCTCACGGAGGCTTTAAAACTTTTGCTAATTGGCTAGAAAACAATCGAGCCGATGTATACCATCAACATTCATGGCGATTTGACTGCGGTTTACATCATCTTGCTCTCGCTCGCCAGTTAGGAATGGCTACTGTAGTCACCGCCCACATGCCTGAGCCTATATGTCTGCGTGGTACGATGATGCGCTGGGACAAAGAACCTTGCGATGGGCTGATTGATTCTGTTAAGTGTAGTCAATGTTTGGAAGTACCAAAGCAAGTAGCACCTTGGATGCTCAAGGCTTTAAGCCGAGTTCCCTTGGATATTGGGGTAGCAGCAGAAACAAAATTACTGGCCTCAAAAAGTTTCAAACTACGCCTACTTGGTAAAACTCTTGGCATTCCTACTCTAGTGTCTCAACATAGACGCAATTTGATGCAACTAGCAAAACTAGCCGATCGCATTGTTGTAACAAGTAATTGGCAATACAATGCTTTTGTTGCAAACAACGTTCCTCCCGAAAAACTTACTGTTTCTCGGCAAGGTGTTGCTAACACTTTCAAACGCGAAGTAACACCAAACAAACTACAAAACTCTACATTAAAAATCGGCTTTTTGGGTCGCTGGCAAGAAACTAAAGGGGTACAAGTTTTAGTAGAAGCGGTACATAGTCTACCGAATGATGTATCTGTAGAGTTAATTATTCATGCTACTCATCCGGGAAAATACGGTGCTGCCAATCGTGAAAAAGTTATGGCGATCGCTGCTCATGATAACCGGATTCGGATTGCTGAACCACTTTCACGCGAAGCAGTACCAGAGGCATTAGCAGGTTTCGATATACTAGCAATACCGTCGCAGTGGTTAGAAACTGGTCCCATAGTTGCTTTAGAAGCACAAGCTATGGGCGTTCCCGTACTAGGTTCAAATTTAGGAGGAATTGCTGAGTTAGTCCGTCACGGCATCGATGGTTGGTTAGTTCCAGCGAAAGATGTCCAAGCATGGGCTGAAGCGATCGCCACTTTAGCCAAAGACGCCGATTTACTCGCTAAATTACGTCAAGGTATCCAGCTAGTACGTACAATGGATACTGTTGCTTCAGAGATGCTGACACTTTACCATGAAATCTTAAAAATTCCTCAAAAAACTTTGTATATTGATGGACTGACACCTAATTTATTATGAATAAACAAAATAAAAAATTAAAGGTTTCAATCCTCACGCCTAACTTTTCTAAAGGTGGAATTGACAGAGCATATTTGCTAAGTCAAATTTTTCAGAAATTAAATTATGAAGTAGAAGTATTAGGATTTTTATTTGGAAAAAATATTTATCCAGAGCCACCATCCGATCTAGCAATCTTCTGTCTACCAGGCTGCAATTATCCACAATTGTTCGGTTCTGTCAGGCAAATCTTAAATAAGATAGATGGAGATATTATCTGCGCTGTTAAACCAAAACCCACAAGTTATGGTGTAGCTTTAATTAACAAAATCCACAACCATAGACCAGTAATTTTAGATATTGATGATTGGGAATTAAGTTGGTATGGTGGCGATGAGTGGCAGTATCGCCCTAATTTGAAACAGCTAGCTAGAGAACTTCTAAAAAAAGAAGGTGCTTTAAGGAATCCAGACCATCCACTTTACTTAAAGTGGATGGAGTCATTGATTAATCATGCCGACGCTATTACAGCAGATACTCAATTTTTGCTGAATCGCTTTGGTGGTATTTATATACCCAATGGCAAAGATACTTGCTTATTCGATCCCCAAAAGTACGATCCGCAAATCAGTCGCCAAAAATATGGTTTAGCTGAATACCGCGTTCTCATGTTCCCTGGTGCGCCTCGACCGCACAAGGGTCTAGAGGATGTTTTAATGGCACTTGACCAGTTACAAGAATCTGACTTCAGGCTAGTGATTGTTGGTGGTAATCCTTACGATAACTATGATGAGCAGTTGATTGAGCGCTGGGGACAGTGGATTATTATGCTGCCTCAAACGTCAATAGAACAAATGCCGGAAGTAGTGGCTGCGGCCCATATTGTAGTAGTTCCTCAACGAGATACATCTGTAGCAAGGGCACAATTTCCGATTAAACTCATGGATGGTATGGCAATGGCAAAGCCAGTTTTAGCAACACGAGTAGGAGATATTCCCGAAATTTTAAATGAAGTTGGTTATTTAGTCGATCCAGCTTCTCCAGAACAGATTGCAGAACAAATTAAATTAATATTTCAGGATTTCGAGGCAGCTAACGAAATAGGTAAAAAAGCGAGAGATAGATGTTTAGAAAAATATAGTGTAGAGAAAATGGCATCTACTATGGAGTCGGTAATTGCCAATTTATAAACAATAAATTGATTAATTAATTGTTCCAAAATTGGTATTTAGCAACTCCAAAAATTATCTTAATTAATAAATTATGTTAATACTAAGTAAATTGTGATGATAAAAACCAATGTCTAAAGGTCAACTAATCCTCAGATTCGCCAAACCCTATCCAGGTTTAATTATCCTAACGATGCTGTTAGGATTTTCTGGTGCTTTATTTAATGGTGTCGGTGTGACTTTGATTGTGCCAGTAATTTTGAGAATTGTCGGACAACCAGTAGACTTAACTGGTTTTCCTCCGATTCTCAAAGCTATAATGTTTCCATTTGATAATCTTCCCGAAAATTCTCGGAATTTGGGAATGGCTGGAACAATTATATTTATAATTTTATTAAAAAACTTATCTAGTTATTTTAGTATTTTAACATCGAGTGTTTTCACTCGGAGATTAAATGCGGATATTCGCGAAGCTAGCTTAGAGTTATTGCTAGATATTGATATAGACTATTATTCAAAAACGAAAGTAGGCGATATTATTAATCGCCTTGGTTCGGAAACTGCCCGCACTTCTAGCGCTATCGGAAGTATTATCAATTTAATTATTTTAATAATTACAATTTTAGTTTTCGTTGGTTTATTATTAGCAATTTCTTGGCAGCTAACAATCGCAGCGACAATTTTGTTGGGGTTCATAACCTTAATCAATCAATACACAATTAGTAGAGCGAAAAAATTTGGTCAACAATTATCAGAAATGTCTACATCTTATTCCATCAGTGTTTTAGAAACATTGAATGGAATTCGTTTGGTAAAGTCAACTGCCAATGAAGACAGAGAATATCAAAAGATTACCAAATTAATCCGCGATCGCGAAAAAGCAGATTTTCAATCTCAGGTAAACTCACAAGCGATCGGGCCGATAAGTGAGGTGATGGGAGTTATAGCTTTACTTATGATTGTATTCTTAAGTAAAACTTTTTTTGCCAACCAGATTTCTTTCATTTCAACGGTACTACTGACATATTTATTAGTATTACTGCGACTGTTGCCTTTGGTATCTCAGTTAAATAGTCTTCGTAGTAGCTTTGCCAATAGTGCTACTAGCGTAGAAATAGTGAGTGAGTTTTTAAGTCGCGATCGCAAGCCGTTTATGAAAAACGGTAATGTTATTTACACAGAATTAAAAAAAGGAATAAGTTTTAATTCACTTTCCTTTGCTTACCCCAGTCATGAAAAGTTAGTACTGAAAGATGTAACTTTATTTTTACCCCGTGCTACAACTCTCGCTTTGGTAGGTGGTTCTGGTGCAGGTAAGTCAACCTTAGCTGACCTCTTACCGAGATTTTACGATCCGACATCTGGCAGTATCTCCATCGATGGCACAGACCTGCGTGATTTTGATATCAAATCTCTCAGAACACACATGGGAATTGTCAGTCAAGATACATTTCTGTTTAATGACTCGGTGCGAAATAACATTGCTTATGGAAGACCTGAAGCTACAGAAGATGAAATTATCTCAGCAGCCAAACGAGCAAATGCTTATGAATTTATTGATAAATTACCTCAAGGATTAGACAGCCAAATTGGCGATCGCGGCGTCATGTTGTCTGGTGGACAAAGGCAAAGATTAGCGATCGCTCGCGCCCTCCTGCAAAACCCAGAAATTTTGATTTTAGATGAAGCCACCAGCGCTTTAGATACCGTTTCCGAACGTTTAGTACAAGCTGCACTCGACGATCTGAGTCGCGATCGCACAACCCTGGTAATTGCTCACCGCCTTTCCACAGTCCAAAAAGCCGATCAAATTGCCGTATTAGATCAAGGACAGGTGGTAGAAGTGGGAACCCATGAAACACTTTTACAAAAAGGGGGTTACTACTCACGCCTCTACTCAATGCAATTTGCCGATCAGACAGAAGTTTCCACTAAAACTAATCCCAGCTTTAACCGCATTTCTCACGAACTGCGTACAAGGCTTAACTCAATGATTGGTTTCCTCGGACTATTAGTTGACGATCTAGTAGACAATTCCCAAGAGCGCCAGGAATTAATTGACCAATCATACAACTCAGCCTTAAGAGTTCTCAACGCCATCGATCTCTTCAGCGATGTAGTTAACCTAAAAATTAACTGGCAGTTATCGTCAGATATAGACCAAAATCAAGATGAACATAACCAGTATCAAAACTTTAGTCATATTTCGGATGAGTTTCGCACGCGTCTCTATCCTCTGATTAGCTCTCTGCGCTTGCTAGCCGATAAATTAGAATCCGAACCCCAAAAACAAAATCTATTAATTGCAGAATCTTATCAATCTGCTATTTACCTATTAGATGTATTAAAGCTTTTTGAAAATAAAGTTTAACTTTAGTTAATGTCAGGAACAAAAGTACTTATACCACAATCTTGAAAAACCTAATACGATTTATGACTATTAAAACTGTTGGCATGATTAGCAGCTATTCAGGTCTTGCTAAAAACAAAGATTGGTTATGGCAACAAACTCCGCACTACTTTGGTGTTTGGAACAACATCCAAATGTTGAAAATGGCACAAAAACCAGATTTTATGTTGCTATATCAATTTGATTTTCCCCAAGCATCGCCGCAAAAATCTTGGTTAGATAGTTTTCGCAAACGGCAGCAAAAACCAGTAGTGAATGTTGAATCTCTATTGCGTGGTGTCAACAAAGAGCGAATTATTTATTTGCTCAGAGAACCGCCTTTAGATGAGGTTCTGAAAATAACTAATCATAATTATCAAGAAGCTCAGAAGTATTGTGGCTATGTTTCTGGCCCCGATGATTTTGCTCCTATTCCTGACTATATGCCTGCTATTTGGTATCACTCAAATTCATTTCAAGATTTAAATGAAATGCCACCGCCCCCAAAAGTTGCCCCATGTAGTTGGATTACTTCGGGAATTAGCCGCACAGCCAATCATCGCCAGCGTTTAGATTTTTTACAATCTTTGCAATCTAGCGGCATGAAATTTGATTTGTATGGGCGTAACTTACCAGAATGGGCGAACAGTTCGGGAGAACTAAGCAACAAATGGTATGGTATGGCACCATACTATTACAATCTGGCAATTGAAAACTATGCTGATAACAATTGGTATGTGAGTGAGAAACTTTGGGATAGTTTGCTTGCTTGGTGTTTACCAATTTATTATGGTGGTCCGGCTGCTGATAAATTATTGCCACCAGGTAGTTTTTTGCGGTTGCCCAGTTTAGATGAAA
This sequence comes from Nostoc sp. LEGE 12454, assembly GCF_056620565.1. Lineage (NCBI taxonomy): Bacteria > Bacillati > Cyanobacteriota > Cyanophyceae > Nostocales > Nostocaceae > Nostoc > Nostoc sp. LEGE 12454. The sequence continues at coordinate 74,494 of NZ_JBWQXL010000023.1, read as the reverse complement.
AAGGCATTGCTTACATCCAAGAAGTGACAGCTACGCCTGATGCTTGGTATGCTGCCAAAGATGCGATCGCAGAAGCACGTCAAATCATTTTACACAAATTAAACTTGCTTAACTGGTTATCAAACTTTGTCGATCAACACTCATAAATTATGAATGGTATTTGTACCCTTGGCAATGATTATGTTTTCGATCAACTGGTGGCTTTGCTCAACAGTATTGATGTTATCTTAGGGCCAGAAACTCCCGTTTGTATCTATCCTTTTGACGATCGGACACAACGGATTGCTGACGAAATAGCTAAACGCCCGAATGTATTTCTTTATGATGACCAAGAATCAATCAACCGCTGGGATCAATTTATGCTAGCAGCAGCCCCAGAACGATTGAATCGGAGTAAATCTCGTCTTTATGGCGCTCACCGTCGTTTTTGCGCTTTTGATGGGCCATTCGAGAAGTTTATCTATTTAGATGCAGACACCTTGGTAATGAAGCCACTTGCAGCAGTGTTTGGAAAGCTAGATAGTTATGATTTTGTGGTCTACGATTTCCAGTTTACAGATGTTAGTAAAATATATAATGTTAATTCTCCCAAATTACTAAAAGTTTTTGAGCAAAAACGCATTGATTATGAAATATTTTGCTCAGGCTTTTATGGCGCCAAACAAGGACTATTTGACTCTGAAAAAAGAGATTGGTTAATATCAAATTTACAAAATGGTGAGTCAGAAATTTTGTATGGTGGTGCTGGCGAACAACCATTAATCAACTATATGGTAATGAGGTCTAATCTTTCTATTTATAATTTTGCTTGCCAACTGCCAGATAATGAAAAAACAGGATGTTCTGCTAGCTCTAAACACTTCGAGGAACGAGAACATATTCTTTACGATCGCGGTAATAGACTAACTTATCTCCATTACATTGGGATTCCTCCTAATATCAATCAAGCAGTCTGTGCCGGAGAAAATATTGAGTTTCCCTATCGAGAGTTATTTCTCTATTATCGTTACTTACACGAGCCAGAAAAGCGTCCAGTATTTACCAGTCCTCCTAAAAATTATAATGACGCTCCAGCACCAAATTTATTTACCAGAGCTTTGCAAAAACTTAAGTTAATTAAACAAGGATAATTTATGAGTAGTGGTATTTATATCGTTGCCAATGACCGCGTTATCGATAATGCTATTGCTCTGCTCAATAGCATTCGTTACTATGACCCAGAAGTTACCATTTATCTCATACCTTTTAATGACAATTATCACAAGGTAGCAGAACAGCTTGCTACCTTACACAACGTCCAAATTTTCCCAGATTTAGAACTTATTGATACATTTACCAAACGCATCGGCGAAATTTTTGACCGAGATTTCCTCGCCTTACCCAACAAAATGCGTAAACTGGTAGCGTGGTTTGGACCTTTAGATGAATTTATTTATATTGATACGGATATTGTCGTTTTTGAAAAAATTGCCGATAATTTGGACAAACTTTCAGAAGTCGATTTCTTCTGCTGTGATTACCATTATGCTAATGAAAAGCTGCGAAACATTTTTTCCCCATTTGTGAAAGAGCAGCAAATTTTTTCCGATGCCCAACTTCAAGATGTTTTCAACAGCGGTTTTTGGGCTTCGAGAAAAGGAATTATTACCGAACAACAAATGGATGAAGCTTTACGCGAGTGTGCAGCACATCGCGAATATTTCGATTTTTCTCAAGGAGTTACAGACCAACCAATTTTAAATTATCTTGTTCTCAAACTAATTTCCAAACGTGGAAATCTCGTTAAAATTCCTGGGGGAGGGCCTGGTAGTTGGGCCGGTTCGCGAAATTTCCAACAGCAAGATTACGCCCTGTATGACCGAGGACAACGACTCAAATATCTCCACTGGGCTGGTACGCGGATGAAAACTGGTAGTCCCTATTGGCAATTGTGGGAACACTATCGCTATTTGCATGAGGGTAAATTTGCCTTCATTCCCAAACTGACTCGCCGTTTATTTCCCTTTGTTTCTGCGCGTACTTAATATTAGGAGTATCCCAATGATTGATGGTATTTATATCCTAGCCAATGATGTTGTCTATGACCAATTAGTGGCGTTGCTCAATAGTATGGAAGCTAATGCTGGTAGGAAAATTCCTATTTGTATAATTCCATATAATGAGCAGTTAGAGAAAGTAAAAGTAGAGATTGCGTCTAGAGATAATGTGACGCTATTTGAGGACTCTGTATCCATAGCTTACTGGGATAACTTTGCAGCCCAAGTCTGGAAAAATCACTCAAGGGCACAAAAAACTTGGCGAAAATGGGGGCTTCCAGAACTTTATCGTCTACCAATGCATCGTAAGCTTTGTGGTTTAGATGGTCCCTTTGATAAATTTATTTATTTTGATGCAGATACGCTTCTTATGGGGCCTATAGACTATATATATGAAAAATTAGATAAATATGATTGGGTAACAAATGATTTTCAATATAAATCTGAATTGAAATATATTTTTGATGGCTCACCAGAACTTATACAGCAAATTTTTGACCAAGAAAAATTGCATTCTCATATATTTTGTGCAGGTTGGTTTGCAACTAAAAAACATATTTTTTCTCAAGCTACATTAGCAAACCTACTCGACAAATTACAGACTAGTGAAGCTGATGTCATGGCTCTTGGAGGTCCTGACCAATCTTTATTTAACTACATGGTATTGAGAAGTGTAATTTCCTATTATAACTTTGCTTTTCATGACTGCGAACAGGCAACTGGCAACCATTGGAGTTCTCAATTTGATGTGGTAGATAACATCCTTTACGACCAAGGACGGCGGCTGACATATCTGCACTATATGAGTATAAGTTCACCGCACTTTACTCAACTTTGTGCTGGTGAAGATGTCGAGATTCCATATCGAGATACATTTTTGCATTATAGATATTTAAACTCACCAGAACAAAGGCCCAAAAGCTTTAGGCGTCAGAGTCCGCTAATGCGTCTGCAAAAGACTACTACAAGTTTTTTCAATCAAAAAGTCAACAATATTAGGCTTAACTATCGTAATTTAAAGGATAAAATGACTAAGTAATTAAGCAAAAGTAGACTAAAATTTTGTTTAATTTCTAGCTTATCTATTGCCTAATTATCGATAATAAAGGTAATTTGAACGCAATTAAATTAAAGCCCCGTAAACGTTTGAGCAATTGGATTCTCCCAAAGTGACAAAAGAGGGCTAATAAGTCCAGTTTTGCTTGGTCTGCAAACTATAGGTTCCATCTTTCACATTCACCCGCTCAGGAATCAGATTTAAATCTCTAAATATATTTGCCTGATGCTGTAGAGCATCAAGCGATTGGTCGTCAATCGGAATGATGGCGCGTTCGCCGCTATGTTTCTGTAAAATTTCTACGATGGATGGATCAATTTCATGGTGTTTAGCCAATCGTTGAACGGCTTCTAATTCCTGTTTCTTAGCCCAAGTTCCAGCTTCGTTTACCTCTTCTAAAATCACCTTAAGCAAGTCTGGATAGTCGCGTACCAGTTCTGGAATCGCGTAGTAATAAGTGGGAACTTCCACGGAGGTTTTGTCACCAAATATGCTTTCTAGGTCTGTAATCGATCGCCCTGGGTAAGCGCTTCGGGCAAGAGTTGCTGTGTAGGGAACCCAAATCACCCAAGCATCGATTTCACCCCGGCAAAATTGGGGCAGCGCCTCCGGTTGTGTCAGATAAACTGGCTCGATGTCACTAAAATCTAGACCGACTTTTGCCAGCGATCGCACAAGTATATAATGTGCGCTTGAGCCTTTGTCAAAAGCGATCTTTTTGCCCTTCAGGTCTGCTAGTGTCTGAATCGGCGAATCTTCTGGCACTAGAATCGCTTGACCTTTGGGAGCGGTATATTTTTCTTTCGCCACCCGCACAAATACATGATCCGCCGCTTGAGAGAAAATGCTGGCTGTGCCACCACCCCCGCAGAAGTCAATCGTCCCGTTGCTAAGTGCTTCTATCAGAGAAGAGGCTGATAAAAAGCTTGTCCAGGTGACAATCAGCCCATAAGGTCGCAAACGTGTTTCCAACAAGCCTTGAGTACGGAGAACTTCCAGATTTGTCATCCCCTCTGGATATCCAATTTTGAGTTGCTTCAGCCGCCGCGCCTGCTCTGCTAAGGGCGTGTTGCTAGATTGAGCAGAACGCTGAGAAAACCAGCGATCCAAAATTACACAGAAAATTATCCCCCCCATAAACAGTCCCACAGTTTCCAGTAACTGGATTGTGGATCTTTTGGATAGTTGGAACTGATTACCAGATTCAGAAGCAGCAACAGCATGACCATCAAAAACTAAAGGCAAGACCAAAACCGAGACAAGTCCGATGCAAAATCGAACTACAAAACTGTAGGTAGCCGATCTACGAGTGGCTGATCTGAGCGACCGTAAGATATTTTGACCTGTGCATCTAGGCAGAAGGTCAATCAAACGGCTAATCATAATGACTCCTTTGATAAATTAGGTAATGCAAATGCCGGATGAATTGGGGATGGGGGAAAAAGTCAAAGCACCGCTTGACATATATAAACTACCAAACTTGCTCCCTTGTTACACCCAATATGCGATACTCACATTATCATATCGATATTGTGGTAATTCTCTACAAAGGTTGAGCGATCGCTAGTTTTGGCCATCAGATAGGTGTTGAATGAGGAATGGTGATGGATTGGTTAATTGCAACAATTAAGATTGGGGTAGCTACGGCTGTGGCAACAACATTTGATGACAATATTTATTTGACTGCCTTCTTCAGTGAGGTCAATCGGACTTTCCGTCCTCAACATGTTGTAGTTGGTGAGATTCTAGGGTTCACGGCATTAGTAATAGTAAGTTTACTTGGTTTCTTACTGGGTCTAGCAATTCCATCAACTTGGACTGGTCTACTGGGGATTCTGCCGATACTTATTGGCTTGAACAATCTGCTCAACCTGAATAAGGATGATTCAGTTGAAGATAAATCAGCTAATCTGAAAAGAAACTCGAAATTTCATGGATTTGATTCCAGAAAGCGATCGCTCTGGGACGTAATCCGCGATCCGCAGACCTATCGCGTCTCCTCGGTAACAATTGCCAACGGCGGCAACAATCTTGGCATCTATATCCCCCTGTTTGCCACTAGCTCAATCCAAAATCTTACTGTGATCGTACCAGTTTGCTATTTCATTATTTTTTGCTGGCTGTTTATGTCCTATAATCTGACTCGTTTACCTGGTATCGCTTTGATACTCAGCCGTTATGCTAGCAAGATTTTCCCCTTCGTTCTGATGTGGCTGGGTTTCAGAATTCTGGTAGACAGCGAATCTTATCGTATTTTTCTCCCCAAAACTTGACAGGTTTTAAGGTGGTAAATTTTCATGCAAGAAGTACATAGCTCTACGAAAGTTAATTCAAGAGTTTAAAAGCCCAACCAGCCGATTAGTAAGATTGTTTCGCAACGGTCGAGACAATTGGAAAGAGAGAGCTTTGGAAAAAAAGAAAAAACTTAGAGCATTAGAAATAAAAGTTCGTCACTCAAACTTACTCTAACGGAGTGCGTCTAACTAAAAAGGCCATCCAAGAAATTGAAAATCAAATCGAACGCTTAACTAATTTTAACCAAGAGAATTTACCAAATTTAAGCAAGTTATTTATTGATATCTATTGTGGAGTAACGTAATTTCCAAAAAGTTAAAAGCGCAAAAATAGTCGATAGCAATTCTGCTCGCTGCACTCAATAGTTTTTGAGCGCAGACATTTATCTTGAATATTTAATGGGAATAAAGCGGTTGCCGTCGACAACCGCTTTATTCCCATTAAAATAATTATTATTTTTATTGACTGTATATTTTATTCTCTGGAAGTCCCTTAAGAAAAAGAATCTAAATCTAAAGATTGCATACCTTCGCGTTGTATAAAGGTCATCATACTTCCCAACTGCAACCAAACTAGCAAACAAGTAAATAGACTAATTGGTAGACCGACTCCTAAAGCCAAGGATGAGGGAAAGCCAAATATCTCTAAGCCTGAAGACATAAATAGACAAGTACCGCCTGTTATGCCGATAAATGGTACAAGTAATTGTTTCAGTGAGGAACGTGGCTGAGTATTTTCTGCTTGTTCGCTTGGCCAGTTCTGCACAATTACTTTCAAAGTACCAGATAATGCTAAACCAGATGTTAATGCTATCAAAAAGCCAACAAGTAAGAGAAAGTAAGGCGGTTGCTCAGGAAAATAATACATGAAAACTCCTAATTTATATTAAAGATTTTTACTTTTTATTTGTTGACTGGTTCTCAGCAAAAGACCCAAGTAATGTCGCTTTTGGCAGGATAGCGGCTGCCCCTTCTCTGGATAACTCTGTTAAAATCCCGATCGCTACATTTAATAAACGATCTGGTTTTAAGTCATCTTTAACTAGGTTCCACAGGCGTTGCACATCTTCGGTGTGTAGGCGGTCATCTTCGGTAAGAGCAAGCACCAACTGTCGCCGGAGAAATTTGCCTTCTTCCGATATTAAGTATTGGAACCCCATCTGCGCTGTGGGCAATACATCAAAGTTGTTATCGGTACGAGCGATCGCAATCAAATTCTCTAACCGCTGCCACTGAAATTTACCATCTTTGAACAACACATTCAATAATCGTCGTCGTAATTCTGGCGATTCCCCTGTCAGCAACCGGCGCGCTATATACGGATAACCCACTTCAACAATTTTAAAATCGGGGTTAAGGCTAAGAGCAATACCTTCTTGGGTAACTAGAGAACGAATAATCAAAGCAAACTTTGCCGGAACTCGGAAAGGATATTCGTACATCAGTTCCGAAAATTCATCGGTAATAGTTTTGAAGTTAAAATCTTTGACATTTTTGCCAATCGCGTTTCCTAGCACCGCTTCTAGTGCTGGCACTATCGGGCAAATATTCGTATCTGGAGTCAGAAACCCTAATTTTACAAAGTCTTCGGCTAAGTCGGTGTAGTCTTTATTCACCAAATGCACTAGCGCATCTACCAGCGTTTCTTTGGTGCTTTCTTCCAACTGATCCATCATACCGAAGTCAATATAAGCCATACGACCATCGGGTACAGCAAACAAATTGCCGGGATGAGGGTCAGCATGGAAGAAGCCATATTCTAAAAGCTGTTGCAATCCCGATGTTACACCAATTTGGATAATCGCTTCTGGGTCTACACCTGCTTCGCGGATGCGTTGAGTATCCGTCAGCTTGAAGCCATCAATCCATTCCAGGGTTAAAACGTGGGTATTGGTATAACGCCAATAAATGCCTGGAACTTTTACTTGTGGGTCATTGTGGAAGTTGCTAGCAAATTTCTCGGCGTTGCGGCCTTCATTAATATAGTCAATTTCTTCAAATAACTTCGTGCCAAACTCGTCCACAATTAAAGTGAGATCGTGACCGAGATTTAAAGGCAACCAAGGAGCTAGCCAACCGGCTGCCCAACGCATCAGATATAGGTCGCGTGTAATTACCGGGTGTAAGTTAGGGCGTTGCACTTTCACTGCTACTTCTTCGCCGCTAATCAAACGACCTCGGTACACTTGACCCAAGCTAGCAGCTGCGACTGGATGAGGTGACAGTTCGCTAAAACTTTCGTGAATTGGACGGCCTAGTTCACTTTCGATAATCTGGTAAGCGATCGCATTATCGAAAGGTGGTAACTGGTCTTGTAACTTTATCAGTTCTTCTAAAAAATCTTTGCGTATCAGGTCAGGCCTTGTGGAGAGGGCTTGACCAACTTTAATAAAAGTCGGGCCGAGGCGGGTGAGCAGTTCTCGCAACTGGATAGCTCGTTTACCCTTGTTCTGCTCAACTTTATCTTGCCACTCGTCCCACTTCAGACCGAATATAAATCCTGCAAAGGAGGAGATAATTCTCAGCACTCGCCCCCAGGCTAGCCAAGGACGGTAACTATAGTAGCGAGCGATCGCATCTGGATTATAGAGTTTTAGTTGAGCAGGTTGATACTGACCCACGCCTTTTTTTGCCTCTTCAACTGAAAAATTTACAATGATTGTTTTTCTCCTGACCTACAAGTTAGTTGTAAGTTGCAGGATAGCGGTAGTCTTCTGTCTAAAACAACTAGAACTCTACCCTTTGGGGTAGCGATCGAGGCGATTTTAGCGTCTGTTACTGCCTAGATTTGTTTATCTTTTTCTTAATTATACTTTATAAAACTACAACTACCTATCCAAGTTTTAGATGATTTTATCTTTTCTTAACTTTAATTTATATAAATAAAAATATAAATATGTATTTATATATGCAAATTGAAACTCAGTAACCGCTTTCAACATAAAGATCCCCAACTCACAACATAAGTCGGGGATCTTGGTACTATGTTTATTTATCCCTGTGATTTAAGTGGAAAATAAAATTACAGCATCAACTAAAACCTTGGTAATTGGTAATAGCTTTGCCACTATTACCAATTATCTACTTTTAATGATCGTGTAATGCTATTTAGATTTGGCCTCCAAGTTTTCTAAACGGCTTCTCAATTCCTGGTTTTGTTGTTTGAGTTGGTCGAAATCCTCACGCAGTTGACGCAGAGTTTTTTCCGAACCAATGTTCTTTTGCACCTTGGAAATTTCTTCTTCAGCAGAACGACGTACACGCCCATCAGCTGTTTGTTCAGCTAGCGATCGCAAAATTCCCACTGCTTTGGGTGTTTCCATTTGCCCTAATGCTGCTGCTACCGACACTTGCGTTAAAAAGAAGCTTTCTTTGGCTAGTTCTGTTAATTTTTCTAAAATCCGTTCCAAATTAGCCGGACTTTGACCGACAGAAATCTTTCCTAAAGCGCGAATTGTGGCTAAACGTAGGGGTTGTGGCACACCGAGTTTGGTGTATTCGATCAGTAGATTTAAGGCTGCTTCCGAGGTTTTGAATTCAGCTAAACCAGCGATCGCACCACTCCGCACGACTTCATTCCAACCCGCCTTTTCTTCTAAAACGCCTTTCAGCAGCTTTAATACCTTGTCTTCCTTGGGTTTTTCTTCCAAGTTTGATGAGGCGATCGCCCCGATTACACGAGAAGCTGCTGCTTCCACGTAGTAGCTGGGATCGCCTTTTTGCAACAGCCCTTTCACAACTTTATAGCTTTCAGCAGTTTTGATTTGAGTAAGTGCTTCCACTACAGCTCGTCGCACGCAAGCATTTTTATCTTTTAACCCAGGAATTAAGCCATCAAAGGCTTGATCTAAATTGATTTGGGCTAGTTGTTTCGCCACTTCCACGCGCACACCCCATAATGGGTCATTTTCTAGCGATGCAGACAGTGCAATGATCGCTTCTAACCCACCTTTTTTCGCCAAAGCTGCTGCTGCATAACTACGCGAAATCGGGTCGGGATCGAATTCTAACTGTGCTTTTAACTCCGCGATTGGATATTCTAAAGTTACTGTTTTTAGGTAATTATTTCCAACATCAAAGCTAATAAATTGGGGCTTATTTTCTAGGGGAAAGTAGAAGCTTTGTTCGCGTTCATTCACGCGGACGGTGAAAGTTTTGAGTGCTGAGAATGAAGTGCTGAGTTTTCCGTTACTCCTCACTTTTTCTTGTTGCGTATAGCCAAAACCAATAGGTATTTTTAAATCAAACAAATCCTTAGTGCCATTTTTACCTTCATCAGCTTGGGTTTGAGTGACTGTAATTTTTGCTAAATTAGCATCTCCATCCCAAGAGTAAGCTACTTTAAAATCGGGATGACCACCACGATAAACGTATTGGTCAAACAGGAACAAAAGATTACGTCCGGTTGCCTTTTCAATCGCCCTGAGTAAGTCTACTGTTTCTACAGTTTTGTGGGCATTATCTTGGACAAATGTTTGAATTGCTTGCCAAAACAACTCATCTCCCAATTGGGCCCGAATCATGTGATATACACAAGATCCTTTTTCGTAGATGTGGCGATCGTAAAGTTCAATAGCTTCTCGGTAAACGTGCGTTACCATTGGACGGCGATAACGGCTGCTATCTTCACTTAAGTAACGACGAGCTTCTAATAAACGATAGTAAGCTGCTTCTTCTAGACTATATTCTTGTTCTGTCCACATCACCTCAGAGTAAGAAGCCATCCCTTCTTTAATCCAAGCATGAGACCAATGCTTAATCACCACCAAATCACCAAACCACTGGTGCGCGAGTTCGTGAACGACTAAAGCTTCGGTGTTGCGGTTATCTAAGGCGGCACGTTCATCCAGCAAACATCTATCTGTTAACAGTGTTGTGGAGGTATTTTCCATACCGCCAAAAATGAAGTCATCGACGCAAACTTGGGCATATTTCGGAAAAGGATATGGATAACCATACTTTTGGCTCAAAAATTCGATCATTCGGGGAGTTTTTTCCATGCTGCGTTTAGCATCTTCCTCCCGTCCCTTTTCTACATAGTAGGTGACAGCTTTACCGTTCCACTCATCTCGAATTTCAGCAAAATCACCTACTGCTAAAGTCATCAAGTAGGTAGGATGAACTTGTTGCTGTAACCAATGATAGACTTTATAATCACCATCTTCTGTGGTGTCGATTAATTCGCCATTGGAAATCGCCACGAGAGGGTTGGGAACGCGGACGCGAATTTCCGAAGTAGACAGTTGTCCTGGATAGTCAAAGCAGGGGAACCAAAAGCGAGAGTCTTCGTCTTCACCTTGAGTCCAGACTTGAGTAGGCTTGTTTGGGTAGTGCTTATCTGGTTGAATAAAATAAATACCGCGTTGCGGTTTTGCCACTGAGTAGGCGATCGCAATCAGCAAGCGTTGACCAATCTGGGTTGCCTGAGAAAGTTGAATAGAAAGCTGTTCCCCGTCATAGTCAAAATTTTGTGGCACTTCGTCCACCTGCACAGACTCGATATTTAGGTTGACAGCATCCAAAGTCAAACGATCAATACCATTACGGATTGGCAAGAGGCGAATGCTACAACTGCCCTGATAGCTTTGTTTGGGAATATCCAAACTGAGATCGAGAAAAATATGCTCTACCTGTCCGGGGCGATCCGGGTTGTAGTGTGGTCTTGCTCCCGGTAACTCAAAAGGTTTGTGTCCGTTATTATCTGTATCAAAATAAGACTGCGACATTGATGCTTACTGACCTTGTAATCCTGAAAAGTCTGGCTTGGTTGGATGTAGTTAAGTAAAATAGCGGTTTTTGATGTATTTCCCAAATCAACAGGGCATTATGGAGGTGAGAACTCCCTTTTGGGATTGGGGGATTGAAATTAATCTCACCCGAACTTCCGCTACCGATGCTGGAATTTTTTTCCATATCCCTGCTGCATTTATTTTTCCTGATGTTCTGCACTTTTTTGGCATTGAGTCAAGAGTCTCTTGTCCCTCTATATATTCTCATTAAGTACAAATACTCCTAATTATTTTTATAACTTAGGATAGCTTGCTGCTAAACACGCTACTTTGTTTAAAATGAACAGCATATCATTTGCAAATTCGCTCCTCATCTGATTGAAGTATTTTTGAGAGTAATTTTAGACCGCTAATTTATAGGATTACTAATTTTATCAGTAAATACCAACTGGAGTTGAAACTAAATGTAGGATACCAGTTGCGTAAGAGTAAAATAATTGATTTTTGTCTCCGTAAAAACTCCCATACTGGCGAGTGCCTGTAAAAGTCGCTCAGAGAGTACGCTTGTAGATTGATTTTGCGCTTCCCAAATCTTCTTAACTTCTTTAACAAATCAGCGGGCGATCGCTAGCTTGTTTGCTGCATAGATGGACTGTGAGATCCAAGTGCTATAGCAATTTGAAATCATTCGTAAACAATGAGATTCTCAACTTCATAAGAGTTGTCGGGAATCTTACCCTTGCAATTTTTACAAATCAGATAGGATTGCTATGTATTTAATTTGCAAAAACCCATTTGTAGTGAACAATCACTTTTAAGTTGGATCTTTGCTGATTGAGACATCACGTTTAACTGAGAATCTTTATGATTAATATCTGATTAATAATGGATGTCAAAAGCAATAATTTTCTGCAAATAGGAGGTAGATGTGCAGCTTGTCAATGAGCGTGCTGCTGAATCCTTTTGTCATGGGTTAGTCTAGCGATGGATTAGCGGAAATTATTATAAATCCGAAAACTCTACAGTGACACTTGTATAAATCTCGGTGACAATCTGAGCAAAAGAGGATAACAAAATGCCTGAAAGTAAATCAAAATTTCTCATTCCTGCTATTGGTGCTGCTGTCGTTGTCGCAGGAAGTATAGCGGCTTATACGTACTTTAAAGGCTCACCAGGAGGTAGTTCAGATGCTTTAGGCAGTGCTAAAGTAGTACCTTCAACAGCACTGATGGCAACTTACATTACTACTGACTCTGAAGCCTGGGCAAAGTTACAGCAGTTTGGCACTCCAGAAGCACAAAAGTTAGTGGCAAAAGGTCTGGAAGATTTCAATAAGCAAATTTTCAGTGACAGTAACGTTTCTTATGAAAAAGACATAAAACCTTGGGCTGGTGGTGTGATGATTGCTGTATTGCCACCAAATCCCGTCAAACCAGCACAGTTAAAGGTACTCTCTGGGACAACTAATATACCAACAAATTTACAGCAGGAATCAAATATCCTGATAGTGGTGGGAATCAAGGACAAACTCAGTGCGTTAAATTTTGCAAATAAATTGAAGTCACAAAAAGGGGTGAAACTACAGGAATCTGACTATCAAGGTCAAAAAATTATCGAAACTACACAAAATGGCAAGCCGACGTATAGCGTAGTTTTAAATGATAGTCAGTTGGTATTAGCCCCCGAAAAGCAGGCTGTAGAAAAAGCAATTGACACCTTTAAGGGACAGTCTTCTTTTGCCAATAAAGAAGGTGCTAGTAGCATTCTTAAAGGAGTGGATGTTAAAAACAGCCTCGCCCAAATTTATGTACCAGACTATGCCGGAATGATACAGCAATTAACCGCTGGAAATCCACAGGCAAAGCAGTTACCGCCACAAACCCTGACGCAACTGAAGCAGATAAAATCTGTGGTAGCGGGTGTTGGTGTTGATGATGCGGGAGTGCGGGTAAAAGCGATCGCTAATTTAGATCCGCAATTAAATAAATTTCAGTATCAATCAAGTCCTGGGAATATAGTCGGGCAATTTCCTGCTGATACCTTTGCCCTGATTAGCGGAAATGGCATCAGCCGTGGTTGGGAAGTGCTAGTAGAGCAGTCAAAAGATTATCCAGAAATGAAGCAAGCCCTAGAACAAGCGCGAGGACAACTGAAATTCGCCAATCTAGACTTAGATAAGGATATTTTTGGCTGGATGAATGGGGAATTCGCCTTTGGTGCGATTCCATCAAATCAAGGAGTATTAGCGAGTGTTGGTTTTGGAGGTGCTTTAGTATTTGATACTAGCGATCGCAAAACTGCCGAAGCCACCTTGACAAAATTGGATACCCTTGCCAAAACCCAACAAATCAACGTCGCCAACAGAAATATCGGTGGTAAAGACGTAACTGAATGGCAAATTCCCCGACAAGGAGCTTTATTAGCACATGGTTGGCTAGACCAAGATACTGTATTTGTAGCTCTTGGTGGCCCAATTGCTGACGCAGTTAGCGATCGCAAGAATCCATCTCTCGACACTAGCGACGCTTTCAAAGCCGTGACTGGTTCTTTGCAAAAGCCCAACGGCGGCTATTTCTACCTAGATATGGATAAAACTAAAACTGTGCCCCTGATCAATAGTTTTGTTTCATCTAATGCTGATACCATCACCATTTTGAATTCCATTCGTGGTGTTGGTTTTACCGCTATTAGCCCTGATAAATCCACCAGTGAATTAGAGATGTTATTAGCTCTTAAGCCTAGTGCAAAGTAGGGCATTAAAGTAGGGTATTAGGCATGGAGTATGGGGATTGAATATTTCTCCCTCACTTCCTCATCTCCCACCCTACGGGAAGTTAAACCTACATCTCCCTCAGCCTTTTTCTTCTCTACGAGACACTGCGCGTAGCTTGCTTACCTGTAAGGGTACAATTTTGAATTTTGAATTTTGAATTGATTTCTCCCTCATTTCCCCTCCCTACTCACAAAACTTGATTATTCCGAGATTCCAAGTTTTGGTTCAGCCTATCCAACGCGCCAGTCAATCTTTCTTGGGCTACAAGGTTAGGATCTGGTAGGGGTTCATCGGCTACTTCTTCTTGTTTCTTGAATTTTTGTAAGGCTCGAATTGCCACAAATAAAACTAAGGCAATGATTACAAAGTCAACTATTGCGCCAAGAAAGTGACCAATCTTGATTCCCGGGCCAATGGCGATTGTTCTCCAGTCTTTGCCAGCAAAACTAACCAAGGGATTAATCAATGGCATGATTACATCTTCAACAAAGGAAGTGACAATCTTGCCAAAAGCACCACCAATGATGACAGCGATCGCCAAGTCAACTACATTGCCTTTAAGGGCAAATTCTTGGAAATCTTTTAAAAAGCCACTTGCTCTTCTTCTTGCTCTGGCCATATTTGACTTCAATAAGCTGAACTTACTGTACTTTTGTTTATAAATGACACTCAGTTTTTTGCCATTCTTGTTGAGACAAATATTGCTAAATATCAAAATTTTACCAGTCTTGAATAAAATTCTCTGATAAATACAAAATGTAAACCAGTATCATTTAAATCTTCTCAGAAGTTTGCTGCTCTGCAAATGTCAACCTTCTATAATATTTGTTGCTTGGGGCAAGCCAAAGGAGGCAGACTGCCGTTATACAATTCAATTCATTTCTAGACTGCCGTCCAGCAATTATGTCATAAGTAGAAAAGGCTGTTAAATGCAAACTAATTTATGACTGCTGCTGTAAACACTAATCCTGGTTTAGCTTCTCGCTTGGTAAATGGCATACTGGCAATCCAGCCTTTAGCTAACCTAGCCAAGCATCAAGCTAGACAAATGATGATTAAACGTGCCGAGAGAATTGGTGTGCCTTGGACGCAAGAAGTCGAAACATTACAAGCGCGTGATTGGAAGGACGATCTCGCTCAAGTACAAAATCCTCAGCTTTCCTACCCCGATTACTACGTCACCTCATTCCATGCCTACGAAACCGGAAATCTCAGTTGGCAAGCCGCTTTTGAGGTAGAACCTGCTGCTTACGCTGTCCACGCTAAGATTTGGCAGAGCGCTGAAGAAGCACAAGGCGATCCGATGCTGCGCCAAAGCTACCACAATATCCTGAAAAGTCAAATTCCCAATGAGCCGCAAGACATCTTGGATGTAGGATGTAGTGTTGGCTTGAGTAGTTTTGCCCTACAAGAAATTTATCCCCATACCAAAATTACAGGCTTAGACTTATCTCCCTACTTTTTAGCCGTCGCCAATTACCGCGCTGGGCAACGTCAAGCTAAAATTAACTGGCTTCATGCCCAAGCTGAATCTACTGGGCTACCTGATGCCTCGTTTGATTTAGTTTCCATTTTCCTGATGTGCCACGAATTACCCCAGTCAGCAACCCGACAGATTTTAGCTGAAATGCGGCGCGTGTTGCGTCCGGGTGGCTACTTGGCAATCATGGATATGAATCCCAAATCTGAAGTTTACAAGAAAATGCCAGCCTACATTTTGACTTTGCTCAAAAGTACTGAACCGTATTTAGATGAATATTTTGCTTTGGACATTGAGCAAGCTATTGTTGAGGCGGGTTTCCAAACTCCTACTATCACCAACAATACTCACCGTCACCGTACAGCGATCGCTCAGGTGAGTGGTTGATTTATCTCTACTGTTGTGGGCAGCAATACCACCCTTACTGCTGCTAGGCTACTACTACTGTCGGATGCCATTTGCCCCACCTCTGTTAAAGTTACTGATGTTCTTTATCATTGGGGCAATATCTGGTTTTTTAGCCCTTAGACTGGAATGGGATTTTGAAAATGTAGCGAACTCTTTTGTAGGCTGGCATCAGATTAAGCGATGTCTGGCGACAAGCCACTTCGCGTCTACGCTTCCTGGTATAGCCTTGCGACAGCTTGTGGAAATAGGCCCAATTGAAGAAGGCTGCAAGTTGGCTGCGGTTGTTATCCCAACTTACTATCTGCAACGCAAGTATCGATTACTTCACTCTACGGTTTTCCTCTTCGCGATCGCCGTTTCCCTTGGATTCACTGCCGAAGAGAACTGGATTTACTTTTTCCACGGTACAGCATCAGTTTTTGAACGTACTATCGGCACGCCAGTCCATGCTATGTTCTCTGCACCTTGGGGATATGCATTAGGAATGTATATTTCTTCTAAAAATCGCTTAAATCGAGATAAAAAGTTTATTTTTAGGGCTTGGCTAAATTCTGTCATCTGTCATGCCCTAGTTAATGTCTTATCTACTGCTTGGGGTTACTCATTACCCTTACGTTTCCTAAGTTACGGTTTATTTCCGTTTCTGTTGTGGATGTTTTGGCGGCTGGAACAATTACTACGAAAAGTTCAAGGTAAACCTGTAATTACCCTGATTTCAGACCGTACAATCCAGCGCCGTTACTGGCAGAGGAGTTTAGTACTGTTTGCCCTCGTGCTGGGTGGAAATGCTATTTTTGGGCTGTTTCTCTTAGTCAGGACTGTTAGTCCTTTGAGTCCATCGAAGCTTTTTGACACTTATATCTTGTGGTTTATATTTAGTCGCTTTTTACTAAATCTCTTTTTTGGAGTTTTAGCGTGGAGCATTTATCGCTATTTGCGACATTCCGCCCGTCGTCGGTATTTTTAAAATATGATTTAGGAAAAGGCTAGGGGGTTTCTATGCAAACAACTCCAGTGCGTTGGACGACTGCTGACCTAGAGCTATTTGCTGGCGATCGCAGAAATCGCTATGAGATTATTGATGGAGAACTATTTGTAACTAAAGCGCCTAACTGGGATCATCAGACGAGCTGCGTCAATATTGCTACAGTTCTTAAGATTTGGTCAGATGAAACTGGTCTGGGTAAAGCTGCGATCGCACCTGGAATTATTTTCTCAGATTCTGACAATGTGATTCCTGATGTAGTGTGGGCAAGTCATGAACGCTTACAAAACTTGCTAGATGAGGCTGGACATCTCACGGGCGCACCAGAGTTAGTAGTAGAAGTTTTATCACCCGGCGAAAAAAACGAAAAACGCGACAAAGAAACAAAGCTAAAGCTGTACTCGGTGCAAGGAGTTCAAGAATATTGGATTTGCGATTCTGTACAAAAGAAAGTTGAGGTTTATCGACGCGAACAGGCTGCATTAAAGTTAGCAGCTACCTTATTCAATCAAGATGAACTGAAAAGTCCTTTGTTACCTGGTTTTAATTGCTTAGTAAGTAAACTTTTTTAGCTGGGCATGGGCATGGAGACGATCTAAATTCCCTATGTCCTATGCCTAATTTGCAATTAGCTAAACTTGTGCTAATACTGGCTGATTCGCGGATGCATTCACTGAATCAGATTCAGACTCTGTACAGTAGATTTCGCAGGAGTTATTCGGACTTTCAATCAGTTTTACTTTGTAAAGTTTAGCTCCCAATTCTTGAATAGGCGATCGCAGTAAATTACTAATGTAAAGTGCGATATTTTCAGCAGTCGGCACAACTTCGGCAAAGTAGGGAATATCTTTGTTTAAAAAGGTGTGATCGAATGGCTCTAACACATAATCTTCTACCACTTGATTCAGGGCACCTAAATCAATAATCATGCCAGTACGCGGGTCAATTTTTCCTTTGACAGTGACTTCTAGA
Source organism: Nostoc sp. LEGE 12454 (assembly GCF_056620565.1). Classification (NCBI taxonomy): domain Bacteria; kingdom Bacillati; phylum Cyanobacteriota; class Cyanophyceae; order Nostocales; family Nostocaceae; genus Nostoc; species Nostoc sp. LEGE 12454. Next base: position 56,760 of record NZ_JBWQXL010000023.1, on the reverse strand, counting down.
TGGTAGTTGTGTCCGTGACCGTTGGGACGAGCGCACTTACCATAAACAAGCGTGTTTTGTTCGTTACTGAGTTTAGGATGAGCTAGCCGATGGGCGGCGCTAAAGTGAGTACTGATGGTGAGGTAGGCTTCCATTGCGTTTCCCATATAATCTGCCCAAAGTTCAGGATGTTCAAATAACTGCACGCGGACTAGAGGTAAATGAGGTGCTAGCCGCTGCCAGATAATCCGTGCAATATTCTCAGTGGTAGGCAGAGTTTGTTGAAATTCTGCCCAGACATCATTGAGATAAGAGAAGTCCAATTGACTGGTAACTTCCCGTTTAATTACGTGTTTCACATCAGACAAGTTCAAAACCATGCCATATTCATCCAATTCCCCGGCTAGGGAGATGAATAAGACATAGTTATGCCCGTGTCCTGGAAATCTAGAACCAGCACCAAATTTCTCAATATTCTCGGCTTCACTCAGTTCTGGCAACCAATAACGATGACTTGCTGCAAACTGGGCGCGGCGATTAACAATGCATTGCATGAGTACACTATGAGCAGAATTTAAAATTTCTTAATCTTTTTCTGTTTACAGCATAAACTAATTCCTAAGTTATGTGTCATTAGTCATGAGTCATTTGTCATTTGTCCTTTGACATCCAGCAATATTGACCCATACTCAATAACTATGTAACAGACGCTTGTGCTTCACAGTGCAATCTCGTAGCTATGCGGAATAGTTCATGACCTGTGTGTAAATAACGCTCATCGTAGTTCAAAGGAAAGTAACCTAATTCATCGAGTCCATCTCCTACTTGATCGAGGCTGTAGTAGAGGTGAGCCGCCGTTCTTGCGAGACTGGGGGGATTTGGCAGGGAGCGAAAAGTAGTTTGTGCCTGCTTGAGGTCATCTCGACAGGTTTTTAAGTATTCCTGAAATTCATCTAATAACTCATCATCAAAGGGATCGGCGGCTAATTGCTCCATTTGTTCTTCTAAAGAATAAAGGATCGTACAAAGCAAGCGATTTACTGGTTGGTAAACTTGGCGCAGCCATTCTTCAACTTGCTCGTCAACATCCCGTCCAGTTTTTCGTCTTGTCTGGTAATGATTTTGCGCTGATGCTGTACGCTGTTGGCGATCGCTATTTAATTTTTGGGAGTCATCTTGCAGTTCTTGGTCATAATTGCGGCGATTTTGGTTGTCGCCTAAAACTTCATAAGCTGCATTGATGCGAATAATTTGCTCGCGATCGGCTGTTTCCTGATTACTGTCAGGATGAAACAACTTAACCAAGCGGCGATAAGCTTGCTTAATCTCCGCAAGGCTTGCACTTGGACTAACTTTGAGAGTTTCGTAATGGTTAGAAACGTGCTTAGAATTGACCATTAATTCAATGTATCGTTAACTGACGCTAGCGGCTAACCTTGCCTCTAAGTCTTGGAACAACGGTGTACTCAAATACCTCTCACCAAAACTGGGCTGAATCATTACAATTAAACGTCCCTGATTTTCTTGACGTTGGGCAACGCGAATTGCTGCACATAAAGCTGCTCCACTGGAAATGCCAGATAGTAGCCCTTCTTCTTTTGCCAAACGCCGACTATAAGCGATCGCTTCTTCATCAGTGACGGTAATCACCTCATCAATCAATTTTATCTTGAGAACTTGGGGAATAAACCCAGCACCAATTCCCTGGATTTTGTGGGGCCCTGGTCGTCCCCCAGATAAAACTGGGCTATTGGCTGGTTCAACTGCGATCGCCTTGGAATTAGGCTTGCGTGCTTTAATCACTTCTGCTACACCAGTGATCGTACCACCTGTACCCACTCCTGCCACAATAATATCGACTTGTCCATCGGTATCTTCCCAGATTTCAAGCGCTGTAGTTTCCCGATGCACTTTTGCATTAGCTGGATTGCGGAACTGCTGCAACATATAGGTATTTGGTGTAGTATTAACTATTTGCTGCGCTCGTTGAATTGCCCCACTCATACCTTCCATTCCTGGTGTTAGTTCCAGTTCTGCTCCGTAAGCTCGCAACATTGCCCGACGCTCTCCACTCATCGTCTCTGGCATTGTCAAAATTAATCGATAACCCTTTGCTGCTGCTGCCATTGCTAGGGCAATACCAGTGTTTCCAGAAGTGGGTTCTACCAATACTGTCTTCCCAGGAGTAATTAGCCCCTCGTCTTCAGCAGCGTTAATCATACTTACCCCAATCCGATCTTTAACTGATGCCGATGGGTTCATACTTTCCAGTTTCACTACAATTTCTGCAACACATCCTTCTGTTTGCGGAATGCGGTTCAACTGCACTAGGGGTGTACGACCGACAAGTTCTGTAATGTTACGAGCTATGTGCATAAATTAGTCCTTAATTATTAATTATTTGTTATTGGTCATTAGTCATCAACAAATGACAAATGACAAATGACAAATGATTCTTGACTAAATGTAGTACATGATATCCAATTGCCGCCGCGAATCTCGTTTTTCACAAAGATCCTGGAGCGTATATTTTTGGAAGACGGAATTTGCCGCGCGACTTGCTTCTTGCCAAATTTCTTCTATAACTGAACTGTCTATGCTTTTGGAATTAACGTTTTCTTCACCAGCCCGCGCCTCTAGGCCTTCTAAACATTCCAAAATCTCAAAAAGGATGATTTTTCGGGGTTCTCGCGTTAACAGATAGCCACCTTTTGACCCCCGCTGACTTTTAACTATACCGCCACGCCTCAAGGTTGCTAGTAGCTGTTCCAGATAGCGATCGGGTATGTTTTGTTGTGCTGCAATTTGTCGAATTTGCAGCGGTTCGCCACTTTCGTAATGAGCGGCCATCTCTAACAAGGCGAGAATTGCGTATTCCGATTTACAGGATAGTTCCACAAGCAGCAATAAGTTAGGGGTAAAAATTAGAAGTTAGAAGTTAGGAGTCATTAAATTTGGATTTGAAACTTTCCTACGGAACGCTACGCGTAGCTTGCTTCCCCGGAGGGGTACGGCGTGAGCGCTCAGTTGAACGCTTTTTCCTTCAATCTCAAATCAAAAATTCAAAATCTCAAATTGGTAGGTTAAAATCCTACGCAATATGTAGTTTTATACCGCCAACTTCTACTAAAAAAGCTCACTCAGAAAAAGCTGCTCGCGGCGTAAGTTACTTGCAGAGTGGGCATTACTCTGGTTTCTTCATATCAAACCCGCCATAACTCATAACTTCTAACTCCTAACTTTTCTATTATACTCCGGCTAACTACTGGGGTTTATCCATTATTATTACCGAAAACAAAAAACCCCACCTAATGGCGGGGAGAAATAAAATTCAAATTTTTCAGCAAATAATCAACACTCTAGAAGGTGAAAGTAGTTCTGAGCGTACCGATAATAGCATCATCGTTATCGCTATTTTGACCGGGAGAGGTCAACCAGATTACACCAGGGGTTACAGAGATGTTATCCGACACACGATACTTGTAGAAGCCTTCAAAGTGGTAGGGTATATCATTGTTGCCACCAAAACCTGGGCGGTTAAAGGAATAGGGTTCTGCACCAGCAAAAACACCTAAAACGTTACCTTTCTTACCGAAATCAGGTAAGGCTACCCCTAAACCGTAGCTCCAAGCTTGATAATCATCATCTGCACCTGCACCTGTAACATCGTGGTAAGAGACGAATCCACTAACGGACAGTTTGTCGCTAGGTCTAAACGCAGCCGACACACCGTAGGAGTTGCTGTTAGATCGGGTTACACCTGCTGCATTACCTAAAAAGTTAGCTTGTCCAGTACCTACATCAAAAGCTCCAGTTGCTCCGTCTGTACCAGAGTCAAATAAAGCACCACTGGCACTATATCCGTGGACGTACGTAGCAGCTAAAGCCAAGCGATCGCCAACACTAAAGTTCAACTGCCCTAAAGCAGCATAATCACCGTTGGTCAAACCTTGACTAAGACCAGGATTATTAGCTTGTGATGCTAAGTAACCCGCAGTGATTGAGCTATTTCCCAAGATGCCGCCACCTTTGCCAAGGGGTACATTGAGTGCTATACCAGCACCGCCACCAATCCGATAGATGGGACTTTCAGAAGCAAAGGTAGATAAAGCGCCGTTACCACCGTCGTCAGTGTTGTCAAAAAAGTAAGGATTGTTGACAGCAGCATACTGACTATGCCGTCCGCCACTAGCTGCGAGGTAAACTTGAGCTGGTCCGATGGGAGCTTCATAAGTCAAGCGGTCAATTCTGACACTGTTATTACCATTGCCTATACCAACTTGATATGTTTGTGTGCCTTCAGCAGTACCGATCGGATTATTAACGTCATCCCTTATTGAAAAGGCTTGTGCATTACCTGCTGCCAGACGTGTATGCAAAACATCTCTACCAGTGAAGCTGGTTTGCAAGTCTAAACGTACCCGATCTTGGAAGACAGTATTGTTAGCGTCACCAGTGTTACCTCCAAATACATCACTAACGGCGAAAACGGCTTCACCGACTAGTTTTGTGGTAGTAGAGAACTGATTCGCTTCCAATTCAGCAGTCCGCGCTTCTAAAGAATCTACACGACCGCGTAGGGTTGCCAATTCTGCGGAAAATTCTTCTTGTAGCCGCTGCAAGGTAGCTAAATCTTGTTTTGTCACCAAGTCAGCTGTTGCTGTGGCAATCAATTCGTTAACCCGATCCAAACAGGCATTCAAACCTGCGGCAAATTCATAACGGGTCAAAGCACGATTACCGCGATATGTGGAATTCGGATAACCTGCAATACAACCATAGCGCTCAACCAAGGACTGCAATGCTTGGAATGCCCAGTCAGTAGGTTGTACATCGGAAAATTGAGAAACCGATGTTACTTGAGACTGAGAATTACCTTGGTTGCCTTCGTTGCTGTAGCGATTAACTTGATCTATGGTTGTTTGAGCCAATATTTCTGGCTGTTGGGCAACTTCAATTACACCTAGTTGTTTCGCTGGTGATACTTTAGTGGTTGTGCTTGGGGCCGCCATTGCTGTTGCCGAAACTAACAATGTTGCTCCCAAAACTGCTGGGCTAACCACTAAGGATTTCCATAATAGATTAGACATTTTTCCTTTACTCCTCACACCTTGTTTAGATAATTGGTTTCGTTACACCTAATTCTCGAAAATGCGACATCTCATTGAAACCTATGGATGAGGCATAATTGTCTCTACTACAATTCTAGTTTTTGCAAAGCTAATAAACGATTAACTTTGGGTTAAAAACTGATGTGATTAACTTATGCAAAAACATATCTTTATATCATAACATTATAAAACATCCGATCTAGATGGCAATATTGGAGCGATCGCCTTAATAACTGTCACACATACTTATCTAAATATCTAAGCAGGGAGTAGAGTTTGGGTCATTCGCTCTTTACGCAGGTGAAATTGCTGAAAGCTTTAGACACTTAGAAGTTTGTGAGCAAAAATCGCTTCTTCCACTTACCCCTAATATAAATCTCACGCCAGTTAGAACACATTGACTCGGCTATACAAACCGTATATCGCAGTGACTTCCTGTCGTCTGTTGCAAGATATTAGAAGAAATCACTTAGTTGATCTGGGAAATCACCCGTGCTACATCAAAGTCTGGCTGCGTCAATCCGCCTGCATCATGTGTTGTAAGTGTAATCTTCACTATATTGTAGGAAATCTCTATATTTGGATGATGTCCGGCTGACTCAGCCGGCTCAACCAGCTTATTAACAAACTTAATTGCTTCAATAAAATCTTTAAATGTACGGGTAATCTCCAACTTGGAGTCTTTAACAGTCCAATCTGACAAAACCTTTGCCTGTTTTTGAATTTCCGCTTCGGTGAGTAGTTGTGTCATATCAGTCAAGAAATTCCTACTTAATATGTTTGTTACAACATTTTGCATCTGACAAAGGCAAACCCCTTTTATTCTCCACACAGAAAATATAAGAGCATAAATTAAGCCACAATGCGTATGTCTAGATTTCAATCAGACTTAGTAGATAGACACGATTTCTCACATTTGCTCATACTTCAAGCTTTAATACAAGAGATTTATTCTTTTTAATAAAACTTAAATAGCTTGCCTTTATCGCGACAGCCATCGCTATCTATCTTTTAAAAGCAACCATTGATAAAACAAAAATCACCCCTAAAAAACTATCCGCCCTGATTTAGATCGGACGATCTAAGTCAGGGCGGTCTAGCGGGTCTTCAGGTTGCAACCAGACTGCCGGAAGGAACTCCGAGCTTGCCTAGCTAATTGAGCTAACTTAGTATCTCAGAGATAACTAAGGCTAACTTTTAGAGAACAGCCCCGGCGCGCAGCCGGCTAACTGCAACCTGATGACCCATGCATTTACTACTTTCTATCATGGGCATCACCTCCTTATTGCCTAAGCGGTCTTAGTTTTAAAAGGGCAGAGTATTTACTCTGGGTTCTTAACCTTCATCTAACATAACACATAAATTTAGAGATATTAACCAATATATAAAAAATCTCCCATCAAAAAGGTGGGAGATTACTTGAGATAATGAAAATTGACACTTTATTGGCTGATTACAAGGAGATTATTTTATCTGGGTGTGTCAATTTTCGCCAACCACAACCTTAATTCAGGTCATGGTCAAATTTGAATTCTTAGAGAGCGTTACCGCGAGGTAGAACTTCTTCAGGGAATACAAATTGTTCGTGGGGTTGATCTTGAGGAGCCATCCAAGCGCGGATACCCTCGTTCAGCAAAATGTTTTTGGTATAGAAGGTTTCAAACTCAGGGTCTTCCGCCGCCCGCAATTCTTGGGAGACGAAATCATAAGCCCGCAGGTTGAGTGCTAAACCGACGATGCCGACGGCACTCATCCACAAGCCTGTGACTGGCACGAACAACATAAAGAAGTGCAACCAGCGCTTGTTAGAGAAAGCAATCCCGAAAATCTGTGACCAGAAACGGTTTGCTGTCACCATTGAGTAGGTTTCTTCCGACTGGGTTGGATTGAAGGCGCGGAAGGTGTTAGCACCATCACCGTCTTCAAACAAGGTATTTTCGACTGTGGCACCGTGAATGGCGCACAATAAAGCACCACCCAATACACCCGCAACACCCATCATGTGGAAGGGGTTGAGTGTCCAGTTGTGGAACCCTTGCAGGAATAGCAGGAATCGGAAAATTGCTGCGACGCCAAAGCTGGGTGCAAAGAACCAGCTTGATTGTCCCAAGGGGTACATCAGAAATACGCTGACGAATACTGCAATGGGAGCGGAGAAGGCGAGGGCGTTGTAAGGACGAATACCTACTAGACGGGCAATTTCAAATTGGCGCAACATGAAGCCAATCAAACCGAAGGCTCCGTGTAGGGCAACGAATGGCCACAAACCACCCAGTTGGAACCAACGGGTGAGGTCGCCTTGGGCTTCTGGTCCCCACAACAGCAATAGGGAATGTCCCATGCTGTCGGCGGGGGTGGATACTGCCACTGTCAGGAAGTTACACCCTTCTAAGTAGGAGGAGGCTAATCCGTGGGTGTACCAAGAGGTTACGAAGGTGGTGCCGGTCAGCCAACCGCCTAGTGCTAGGAAGGCGCAGGGGAATAGTAATATCCCTGACCAACCTACGAATACGAAGCGATCGCGCTTGAGCCAGTCGTCTAGAACGTCAAACCACCCTCTACTGGGGGCGCGTCCAACTGCGATGGTCATTAAAGCAAATCTCCAAATGTTTATAAGTACAGGTTGTATCTGTATTATAGATGGCGATATAAAAGCCTTCCATAAGCAGAAAGTTAACCAGGTTGTTAACCAAGTTTACAATTTTTTACACACCTTTAATTATATTAGGTGTAAATTGCTAATTTTTCTAGGGGTTTTCTCATAAAATTTATTTTTTGATTCAGACGAGGTGATAAATGGGGAGTAGGGAATCAGGAGTAGAGAGGCAGAGGAACAGAGAGGCAGCACTTCGGCTACGCTCAGTGACCGAGGGCAGAGGAGCAGAGAGGCAGAGGAGCAATGGATGGAAGAAATAACTAATGCCCAATGCCCACTTGCCCTGAGCGGAGTCGTTCGCGTAGCGTCTGGCAGAGAAGCGATGCCCAATCCTCATTTCCCTAGAATCACTCAGCTGACGCTAAAATGAGTCCACAGTTAAATTTGATTATTGCTAAATGTTTACCATCGATTTAAGCATCAGAAACACTGCTTTCCCAATCTCAGTACAACGTAAGTCAGCAGAGGATGCTGAAGCTGTCTATCAGCTAATTTTGGCAGCAATCCGTTCTGGGAACCCTGACATTGTAGAACTCAAGTGCGAAGGCAAGACAGAGAAAAAAATTGCTGTCCGCGCTAGTGAAATTTCTGGGGTGCAGATTGTTCAGAAAGATGGTACAACCCCTGGTGGCGGCAGACCACCTGGCTTTTTCGCTGTAGCTGCTGAGTAACCAAGGTTGACAAATGGCTCAAGTGGGCATTGAGGTCAAGGATTTAAATTTCAGTTGGCCTAATGGAGAGAAAGTTATCAAATCTTGCTCTTTAGAAGTGCCCAAGGGTGAGTTTTGGATGCTCTTGGGTACAAATGGCAGCGGAAAATCTACTTTACTGAGACTGCTGGCGGGGTTATTAGCTCCTGAATCTGGCGAAATTCGGGTTTTGCAACCCGTTGGCTTTGTCTTCCAAAATCCAGATCATCAACTGGTTATGCCAACTGTTGGTGCTGATGTGGCTTTTGGATTGGTGGAAGAAAAGTTGCCACCTGCTGCTACCAGAGCCAGGGTTGAGGAGGCATTAGGGGCGGTGAATTTGCTTACATTGCAACGACGCCCTATTTATGCACTCTCTGGGGGACAAAAACAGCGAGTCGCGATCGCAGGTGCGATCGCCCGTCGCTGTGAAGTCTTATTATTAGATGAACCCACTGCCTTACTAGATCCAGATAGCCAATTGGATTTAGTTGCTGGTGTCCGCCGCCTTGTCAAAAGTCGAGGTATTACAGCCCTTTGGGTGACACATCGATTAGATGAGCTAAATTATTGTGACGGCGCTTTCTTGCTAGAAAAAGGCTCTTTGGTTGATAGTGGTGAAGCCGAACGTCTCAAACAACGTCTGATGGAGGTACACAGCGAAGCCTCTTAATTCAGTGCTGTTAGCGATAGCGGGGCGTTTAGCCCGTGCTGAGTGATGAGTTAATAAGTAAAATTCATTGTACTTAGCACTCCTGAATACTACTAAAAAAGAACTGTAACGCGCCTTTTAAACAAGGGCGCGTTTTAAGTTGGTGCGTCTATCTGAAGTTTGAGTTTTGTGAGGCTGCCGTATTTTTTATTCTGTGTAACATAGTGTTACAGACTATGCATCAATTATTATAAAACTTATGAATGAATTTTGTTAACTCTAGAAAATTGTGATTAAAAACCATGCCCCGTTCCTTACTCCAAGCCGTTTTGTTAGTGGACGGCTACAATATCATAGGCGCTTGGCCTTGCCTTAAAAAAACGCGTGATAGCGTTGGATTAGAGGCCGCACGGGGCGAACTTGTGGAAGCAATGACTGGTTATAGTGCGTTTCAAGGTTACACAACTCAGATAGTTTTTGATGCCCAATATCAAAACACCTCTAGTAATAAAGAAATTATTACTGAGCTTTTATCTGTTTATTACACTGATTTTGGGCAAACCGCAGATACTTATATTGAAAAATCCTGCGCTTCTTTTCGCCACCAAATAGCCCAATCTTTGATTTCTCGTGTGATTGTTGCTACATCAGATCGGGCACAGCAGTTGATGATACAAGGATATGGGGCTGAATGGTTGTCAGCACAACAACTTTGTGGGGAAGTGGAAGCCACTGTCTGCCGGATGCGACAAAAGTATCATACGCGCAAACAATCTAAGAGTCGGTTTTTAGCTAATGCCATTGATGCTAAAGCGCGGCAGCGTCTGGCTGAATTACGAATGGGATTGTAATAGATATTTAGTATCTAAGAGTCTCTGCTTAAGTTCCTGAATAGATTTTGGCTGAAAAATTTCTATAAATTAACTATCTAAAAAAAATATTGGCGAAAGTACTTGCCAAATACTATTTTTAGCCCTAAGATTATAAATCGTGAGTGGTCCTCAGTAGCTCAGTGGTAGAGCGATCGACTGTTAATCGATTGGTCGCTGGTTCGAATCCAGCCTGGGGAGTTTAAAAATTTTAGATTTTAGATTCTAGATTACCCATCAGAGACTTATGGTCGCTTGACTATGCTGTGACGTTTCTGAATGATGGGTCTTTTGGTGCTTGTCCTAAACAAGTGCTGGAGTTTCAGCAACATTTGCGATCGCATCAAGTGTCTGTTTTGCACTTTTAGCAGTATTGGCGTATTTGTCAAATAAATATTTTTATCAGATACCACGTTTAAGGGAAGAGACGCGATGAATCGCCGTCTCTACAAATCGGTCTTTCGTAGAGACGGTGATTGATCGCGTCTTTGCGATCTGCAAAGAGATTATGGGGCTAGTGCTATTCTTTTAGGTGATTGCACTTAAATTGCTGAAACTAGGATAACGCTTTACATGACTTCTGGAGCGCTGCCTGCCAATCCTTTTGTGGCTGCGGGGATGATTGAAGATCCCAGGCTGTTTGTCGGTCGTAAAGATGAATTACACGCGATCGCATCTCGGATGAAGGGCGATCAGCCTACAAGTATAAATATAGTTGGTGACAAGCACATTGGTAAATCTTCGTTGCTGCATTATTTCGTTCTGACTTGGCAGCAGCGAGTATTAAACAACAGTAGTTATGTGGTAATTTACCTACCGTTACGGGGTGTGGATTGCCAAACTGAAACGGGTTTCTATGAGGCTGTAGCTGAAGGTTTACTGAGTCATGTTCAGGGATGGCAACAACGCAGTCTGCAAAATTGTTGGAAGACTAAACCGCTTAATCGTCAAGCATTTTCAGATGCGGTTAAGGAATGGAAACAGCAAGGAAAGCTACCTGTTCTCTGTCTGGATGATTTTGAAAGCCTTTTGAAATATCCCGATAAATTTGATAATGGATTTTATGACAATTTGCGATCGCTGATGGATAGCAATGCCTTGATGCTAGTGGTGGCTTCCCGTAAACCACTGGATGTTTATGCTAACGAGCATCGGTTTGTCTCTAGTTTTTTCAATATTGGTCACACGATTTCTTTGAATGAACTAACTACAGATGAGGCTATTGAACTGTCGCGCTTACCAACTCTCTCTACAAATGGTGCAGCTTTGAGTGTAGATGAACAGAATCATGCCCAGCAATGGGGCGATCGTCATCCTTACAAGTTGCAATTGGCTGGTTACTATTTGTGGGAAGCACGTCAACAAGGCAAGGCAATCAAGTGGGCGAAACAGCAGTTTGAACAACAGCTTGCAAATCCTAAATCTAAAGCAAAAGGACAACGATGGCAATTATGGCTGCGTTGGTTAGTTTGGGATTTGCCAGTGCGTCTAGGGAAAATACCCAAATTCATCGGTGCAACGGTAGGTGATATAGGCAACTGGATTACTGGTTTAGTCATCCTGCTTTTACCAGTTTTGGTTTGGGTGGGTGTGCTGCACTGGAATGAAGTTTGGGATTTTGTGCGTGACAAGCTGGGGATAAAGTAGCAATGAGTAACAGGCCGCTAACATCAGGCTTTTGGAATTATGTGGCTGAATGCACGCGCCTCTTGTATTGGGCTTACTTCAAACCTTTTACCTTTGAACGTTGGCTGCGTGATATTCATCCAGAATTGAAGCCAACAAATAACCCTTTTGATGAACAGGCTGAGTTTCGTACTAACTTCCGTCTACGTCACTATGGTGGGCAAGTTTGGTGGCTAACTGCTGTAGTCCCAATGTTTGCTGTGTTGCTAGTAGCGCAAGTTTACACTCTGGTTAGTGGTGAATCATTTAACTGGTTATTAAGCTGTATTTTTTTAGTTGGCTGGTTTATAGGAAGGGTTATAGACCGTAGCGGTAATAAAAATAGGTTAGTTCTTGTCCTTGTTGCTGTCTTTAGCATTTTTCTTGCAATTCAATTTTTATCAGGTGTGGCGTTCGACGTGGTGCTAGGCTTGGCGTTCGGCGTGGCGCTAGGCGTGGCGGTAGGCGTGGCGGTAGGCGTGGCGGTAGGCATAGCGTTTGGTGTGGCGTTCGGTATGGAGGGAGGCGTAGAAGGAAACGTTGCGTTCTTCAGCGTGGGGGGAAACATTGCGTTCGGCGTGGGGGGAAACGTTGCGTTCGGCGTGGCGTTCGGTGTGGCGTTCGGACTGGAGGGAAACGTGGCGTTCGGCGTGGCGCTAGGCATGATGTTCGGTATGGCGTTCGGCATGGTGGTGTTCCGTGTGGCGGTAGGTGTCGAGGGAAGCGTGGCGTTCGGCGTGGCGTTCGGCGTGGTGTGGATTTTGGGTGTGTTGCGGGTTTACTTCTGGTTGCCAGAATTACTATGGATACTCACCCTGTTCTTGTTGTCTCCAAATGAAAAACGGGTAAATTGTTTGCGATATCTGCCCCCTCGCTTTGATGAATTGATTATTTTGCCTCTGCCTTTCATGGATGTGATGATTGTAGAAGCTTATGAAAAGAATCCAAATGTTGCTCTTGAGACTATTAATTATCTAATTACATCCACCAATCAGCAAAAAGTTGCAGCACAGGCAATTTCTAGTATTGCTATAGATATTCTCAATCGTTGTCAGAGGTTTAGCGATATTGTGGAGATTGCCAACCAACTAGCGTGGATTCCCTCACTAGCACCAAAGGAACTTGGCACTGTGCTGCCCCAATTTTTGGATATTAGCCAGAATGTACGGGCATCACAGGAAGCAACTTCACTTTATCGTCAATATGAGTTACTGAACGTTCCCATCACTGCATTACGCCAACTGGTGCAAAGTATAGCTTTGACAAAAGATGCTCGCGTTGCTGTTTCTTTTGGCAACACTGCACAAAGCTGGCTAACTATATTAGAAACGGCGCAGCGCACTTTAAACGAACAGGCACAGCAATCAAAAGAAATTCCGCAAGTTTATATTGCTGGTAATTCACTAGACCCTGAAACAGCGAAGAATCGTTTCAAAGGGCGAATTGATATATTTCGAGAAATTGAATCTTTAACACTTTCTGAGCAGATGCCAGTGTTGTTACTCTATGGAGGGCGGAGGACAGGGAAAACTTCAGCACTGAAATATCTACCTTACAGAATACAAGCAAATATTGTACCTTTGCTTGTAGACATACAAGGAGTAGCAGCAGCTACAACCTTAAAAGGATTGGCTGAAAATTTAGCTCAACAGATTATCGAAGCTGCACGGCGATTACCCCGTAAAGTATATTTGCCTAATCCAGATGCCAGTAAACTAGCTGAAGATCCATTTCCTGCACTGCAAACTTGGTTAGCAGAAATAGAACGCAACAACTTTGGTAAGAAATTTCTCCTCTGTTTAGATGAATATGAACGCCTAGGTGAGGTAGTGAAAGCAACAAGCAGCCGTGCGCCACTCAATTTTATCCGTAACCTGCTGCAACATCAACGCAAGTGGATTTTACTTTTTAGTGGTTCACACGAATTATCTGAACTTGATGATTACTGGAGTGACTATCTAATTAACACCCGTGCTTTGCGAATGGCCTACCTGCACGAGTCAGAAGCCCGCGATTTGATTCTACAGCCAATAGAGAACTTCCGCGATATCTATGAACCAACAGCTGTAGATGAAATTATCCAAGTTACTCGCTGTCAACCTTATCTCGTTCAGTTGGTATGTTATGAGGTGGTGGAGTTGCTAAACCGTGATATCAGAAGAAACAGGCGAGAAGCAGATAGAGCAAAAGCTACTGCACAGGATGTTAAAGAAGTTATACCTGTTGTGCTTGAGCGAGGCGATCAGTATTTTCGGGAATTATGGAGGAGTTTAGCAGATAGCGATCGCTCTCTCCTGCGCCGGATAATCCACGGGGAAACTCCCACACCGCAAGACAAAGGTGTTATTCGCAAACTAACGCGAAAAGAAATCTTGACTCCAGAAGGCAATGCTTTTCAAGTGCCTTTAGTACAAAAGTATATAGAACAGTTGCTAGAAGAAGAGTAATATAACAACCCTATAGTGGTTCTCGCTTGGGTGCAGTACATTTTTGACCTCTCTCCAAACCTCTCTCCTTTTAGGAGAGAGGCTTTGAATCTTACTCCCCTTCCCTTGAAGGGAAGGGGCTGGGGGTTAGGTCTGTATTCCATGCAATTGGGAACCGCTATATTCAAAATTTTCATCGTGATGTGGCAACCGACATCGCTACAGTCGTGACGGAAGTTGCTACAGCTTGCGCAAAACACGTAAACGTTAAAGCGGAAGTTGCTACAGCTTGAGCAAAACACGGAAACGTCAAAGCGGAAGTTGCTACAGCTTGAGCAAAACACGGAAACGTTAAAACAGAAGTTGCTACAGCTTGAGCAAAACACGGAAACGTCAAAGCGGAAGCTGCTACAGCTTGCGCGAAAGACGGAAACGTCAAAGCGGAAGTTACTACAGGGAAAGCAGAAGTTGCTACAGACACGACCGATGTCGCTACCGTTGCAGCTTTGAGCTGTAGTAGCTTTTTATAGCAGTTGAAATATAGTTTAGAACATAAACCGATCGGAAAACGCCGACATCAAGACACTTGCAAGCCTGTTGCCTATTGCCTGTTCCCTGCTATAAATTAAACTTAACTATGAAATATCACAGTCAGTAAAGGCAGGAACGCCAACAAAAAGCCATGCCAGGATTGCAATTGAGCTTCTGGGGTTGGTTCTGGTGGTGCTAATAGAGCTTCTACTCTTTGTTCTAAACGATCTGCACCAGAGGAACCTAATGCAGCACAGCAAATTTCCGATAAAACGGGGCCGCTACTAACTACTAATAAAAGTGACTCTGCTAGCACCAGAGGGTCTACCTGCAATGCTGCATAACCGTCGGCACGAAGTTCGCGCAAAGCTAACAGTTCTTCCCACAAAGGCTCTGTATTCGGCAGCCAAGCGGTGCAGGAACGCACCCAACCCAGCCAGAAAAACCAGAATGTATCCCTGTAATAGTGATGCCCTTGCTCATGGGCTAAGACGCTTTCTAAATGAGCCTGTGAGAGAGTTTGCACTAATCCTTGGCTAACCACTAATTCTGGTTGCCAAAAACCGATTTGACCTGCAAACAACGCGCCTGTTTGCAGCAGTCTGGCTCGTTTGTCGCCAACATTCACTAAAGGGCAGTTACGCGCAGATTCTACTGACTGCCAACCCTGAAAGGCAAGTTTAATGCATGAAATGGCAAAAAATGCTAAATAAATTAATGCTAGTAAATAGCTAATTGAGCCTGTATACATCCCGCCCATTTGTCCTTGAGGCCCCATGAACAGCACAGCGATCGCAGTCATGAAAATTAGCAAGGGCGGGAAGAGAAACAAAAATAGCGATCGCTGCCATCGCAGATTCCAATTGCCTTGGGGTTGATTCCGAGCGGATCTTAACCACCAGGCAACTGCCAAAGCATTCAAAATCATTATCAGATGCATCATTGTTCCTCCCTGGCTTGGCGTGCAGATTGAATACGTTTGGCGATCGCTGCTATTTGCTCGCTAGCTGCTTCATCCAGACTATCAGCAAAGGCAGCAACAACATCAGGGTTTCCCACTGCTAGAAATCGCTGTAACTGTTCGTGAGCTTTGATGACTTCTGATTGTTGCTTACTCAACATTGGCCGCCAATAGAATGCCCGCTCCTTTTTGTCGCAGGCCAGCCAACCTTTATCAGTGAGGCGACGTAAAACGGTGGTGACAGAAGTATACGCTAATTCGCGGTTGGGATCGGCGAGGATGCGATCGTGTACATCCTTGACTGTGGCTGAACCAAGTTCCCAAATGATATTTAAAATTTCCGCTTCCAACGGGCCTAAAGATAGTTGTTTAGGGCGGTAGTCGGGTAAAGGTGCCATAGCGATTTCAATGGGGAGTGGGGAGTGGGAGAGACGCGATTAATTGCGTCTGTACTGGGGAGTAGGGAATAAGTAAATATTTGTCCCTTTGGGCTGTAACCTTATAACTGTAACTTTTTCCCCATTTAGAAGGTTTGTTCTTGTTTTAGATTACAAGATAGTGCAGCAAGTCTGAAAGTCTAAAAGCATAAAATGCGCTTTTTGAGTATTTATTAAGGATGGAAAAGAGGCAGAGGTGCAAAGGAGCATTGGGCATTGAGCATGGAGAAGAGACAAAGTAGACAAGATAGAGATTTGTTTAATAATTCCTCTTGTCTCTCCTGCCCCGACTCCATCTAAATAACATGGTGCAAAAAAACTAAAATATATAACGAAAAGTAAAGTTGCTCAAAAAGCTCTTTCCTCCTGCCTCCTGCCCTCTGCCTCCTGCCTTGTGATAACGACAATTTTCAACACCGATCTACTTATGTATTGAATAAGATACATTTTGTATTTTGATGGTAAGAAATTTTCCTGGAGCAATTGTGACTATAGTTAGTGACACCAACTAGGTAGAATGTTATTTTCGGCAGTAGTATTAAAACAGGTGTATCCAGCCCGTGAAGTTATTCGTATACCACACTCCTGAATTGACTCCAACGGATAAAGCGCCAGAATGTGCGATCGCAGTCGATGTCTTGCGAGCCACTAGCACAATTGCGACTGTCTTGGCATCTGGAGGCGAAGCTGTACAAGTATTCAGCGATTTAGATCAATTAATTGAAGTTAGCGAAAAATGGCCCCCTGAAAAACGTCTGCGGGCTGGAGAACGCGGTGGCGCGAAAGTAGCTGGTTTTGAGTTGGGTAACTCTCCCCTCGACTGCACGCCAGAATTAGTGCAAGGGCGGCGTTTGTTTATCAGTACCACAAATGGCACTCGTGCTTTACAACGGGTACAAGACTCCCCAAATGTCTTAGCAGCAGCCTTGATTAACCGGGCTGCGGTGGTGCAATTTCTCTTAGATAAGCAACCAGAGACAGTGTGGATTGTCGGTTCAGGTTGGGAAGGCAGTTATTCCTTAGAGGATACAGTTTGTGCGGGTGCGATCGCTCATAGTATTTTGCAACAAACCAAGCTGTCACCTGAAGAACTCGCTGGTAACGATGAAGTAATTAGTGCGATCGCTCTTTACTCTCAATGGCAAGATAACTTATTAGGATTACTTCACCAAGCTAGTCACGGTCAACGATTATTGCGTCTTGACTGTCACGAAGATTTAAAATATTGTTCCCAAACTGATATTTTAGATGTCTTGCCCATACAACATGAAACAGGAGTATTAAAAAGTCAAAAGAAATAGAGAGTAGGAGCAGAGGAGCAGGGGAGCAGGGGAGCAGAGGAGAATAATCAATGCCCAATGCCCTATGCCCCATGCTCAATTTTCAAATCTGCAAGCATTTGCCGAAGTCTTTGTCGCCAATGGGAAGGATAAGTCCCTAGAATTGCGGAAATTTTTCCACAAGCAAGGACGGAATAAGCAGGGCGACGGGCTGGTGTCGGATATTCGGCAGTTGTAATGGGGACAATACGTTCAACTTTCAAAGGGAAGCCTAGTTGTTGGGCTTCTTCAAAAATAGCGACGGCAAAATCATACCAGCTAGCAACGCCGCTATTAGTGTAGTGATAAGTGCCGCTAATTTCTGGGGTTAACTGGGGAATCGTCTGGGCTATAACTGCGGCTATATCTTGCGCCCAAGTCGGGCTACCAATTTGATCGGCGACAACACGCAGTTCTTGACGTTCTGTACCTAGTCGCAGCATGGTTTTGACAAAGTTACTTTTGCCAAAGGTTCCATAAACCCAAGCAGTGCGGAGAATGAGATGATGGGCGCAAGCTTCCCGAATAGCTTCTTCTCCGGCGAGTTTGGTTTTACCATAGACACTCAAGGGATTAGTCGCATCGGTTTCCTGGTAAGGGCTACAGCCATTGCCATCAAAAACGTAATCAGTAGAAATATGAAGTAGAAAAGCTCCTAATTTTTGGCTCTCTTGAGCAAGAATTAGGGGTGCAGTAGCATTAATAGCAGTAGCAAGTTCGGGTTCGCTTTCGGCTTTATCTACAGCAGTGTAAGCAGCAGCGTTAATGATGATTTGCGGTTGATTGGATCTGATAACGTTGCAAAGGGTATCGGGTTGAGCAAGGTCTACTGTTGGGCGTGCTACTGAGATAACATCGCCGTAGGATGTGAGGATTTGTTGTAGTTCCTTACCAACTTGACCATTGCTACCAATGAGCAGAATTGATTTACTCATGCTGATTGCTTAATCAAATACTTCAGCAGTTCTCAAAGGTTTACCCGCTTGGTCTTTAGCTGATAAAATCGGTGGCGCATTTAAGGGCCAATCTATGGCTAAATCTGGATCGTTCCATAGAATTGTGCGATCGCTTTGGGGCGCATAATAATCTGTAGTTTTGTAGAGAACTTCAGCTATTTCTGAAAGTACGAGGAAACCATGAGCAAAGCCTAACGGTATCCACAGTATGCGTTTGTTCTCAGCACTGAGTTCAGAACCCACCCATTTACCAAAGGTAGGAGAGCTTTTTCTAATATCTACAGCTACGTCAAAAATAGTACCGACAACAGCACGGATGAGTTTTCCTTGAGGTTGTTGGATTTGATAGTGCAATCCACGTAGAATGTTTTGTTTAGAGCAAGAGTGGTTATCTTGGACGAAGTTCGTAACAATCCCTATCTCTTGAGCAAATTTTTGCTGGTTGTAAGCTTCAAAAAAGAAACCGCGATCGTCTGCAAATACTTGGGGTTCAATTTGCAGAACTTCAGGAATCTTGGTATTTACAATGCTCATTAATATTATTTATCGAATGTGACGCAGTGTTGTGATTATTAGATGAATTTCGCATTCATATTTTACAAGCACTGTGTTCCAACTTTGACTGTGGCTTGTCCTATTTTTAACAAGTAAATCACGTTAATTCAATTTGACAGTCATCACCAATCATAAATCGCAAGGCTTTAGGGCGACGGGGTGCAAGACTCAATTGTGCCCTTTGTCCAATCACACTATCAATAATGCGCTGATGGATTCCGGCAATTTTAGCACCTTCTAAAATAACACTGTGTTCTAAATCGGTATCAATAAGAGTGACGTTGTTGGCAATGCTACTATAAGGGCCAATAAAGCAGTTTTCTAAATAACAATTGCTACCAATGACTACTGGCCCCCGAATTGTGCAGTTAATTACTTGAGATTTTGCACCAATTTGCACTCGTCCAATAATCTGACTTTGAGAATCGATTTCGCCCACAACTGATGCTGTCAGATAGGTATCGAGAATCAATCGGTTAGCTTCTAATAAGTCATCTTTTTTACCAGTATCTAGCCACCAACCTTGAAGATTGTGGGCTACAACCTGCTTTTTTTGATTGATTAGGTATTGAATGGCATCAGTTATTTCCAGCTCGCCTCTGGTAGAAGGTTGGATATTGGCGATCGCATCAAAAATAAGGTGAGAAAAGAAATAAACTCCTACCAATGCCAGATTTGAAGGAGGAACTTTGGGTTTTTCAATTAGCCGTAATACCCGTCCTGTTTCATCTACCTGAGCCACACCAAAGGCGCTAGGGTTGGCAACCGAACGCAAGAGAATCAAAGCATCTGGCTGTTGTTGGCTAAATTGTTGCAAAAAGTAACGTAACTCACCTAATTGAATCAGGTTATCACCCAAGTACATGACAAAGGGAGAATCACCTAAAAAGGGACGGGCAATTTGGACTGCGTGAGCAAGTCCAAGTGGCTGGTCTTGTATGATATATGTGATGTTCGCTCCAAAGTATTCTCCATTTCCGGTTTTTCCTTGGACTTCTGCCCCCGTTTCTGGACTGATAATGATGCCAATATCAG
The DNA here is from genome assembly GCF_056620565.1 of Nostoc sp. LEGE 12454. NCBI lineage: Bacteria > Bacillati > Cyanobacteriota > Cyanophyceae > Nostocales > Nostocaceae > Nostoc > Nostoc sp. LEGE 12454. The sequence continues at coordinate 36,919 of NZ_JBWQXL010000023.1, read as the reverse complement.
TAATACCAGCCGCGACCATTTCTTCAATGCCATACCATAAAACGGGTTTGTTAGCAACTGGTACGAGTTGTTTTGCTCCGCTGTAGGTAAGAGGACGTAAGCGCGTACCTTTACCGCCAGAAAGAATTAGTGCTTTCATAGTGCTTTCATCAGGATTTAGGATTAATTACAAGTCATTAGTCAAGATAATCTGAAAACTTGACAAAATCCCAAATGATTGGATTAAAGTTATGGTGTTAGTATGGTGTTACTTTGGATGTACCCTAATTTAGCTGAAAGGATTAACAGAATTTGAGCAGTTTAGGCTCCTTACGTCTGGCAATAATTAGCAATCCCCGATCGGGTAACACTTGGCTACGAAAAATGCTGGCAGCCAGTTATGAAATGGCTGAACTGGCGGTGCATCATCCGGCTGACATTTGCTGGCACTCGCTACCAGCAAGATTAGTGCTTCAGATTCATTGGCACAGAAGTGATGATTTAGTTTCATTGCTAGCCGAGCAAGGATTTCGTGTGGTAGCTCTTGCCCGCCATCCCTTGGATGTATTGATTTCTATTCTGCATTTTGCCAGCTACGAACCAGAAACTGCCAAGTGGCTAAAAGGGGACGGGGGAACAGAGATATCCATCCTTGAGAAAACCCCACTTAGCCCAGAGTTTATCAACTATGCCACTGGAAATAGAGCAGCAGCACTTCTCTCGATTAGCCCGGAATGGTGGAGGCGAGAAGACACGTTGAAAGTTCGTTACGAAAATCTGGTGAATGATGCGGTCAAGGAACTTTCCCAGTTTAACGAACAACTGGGGCTGACCCCAGTCAAGCCTATATTAGATGTGGTTTCGTCGCATTCCATCGATCGCCTCCGCACCATGAGTACAAACAATCACTTCTGGCAAGGAAAGTATGCTCTCTGGAAGAAGCTTCTTATAGCACCCGTTGCTCAAGAGATTGCTCTTGCCCATCAAAGCGTGTTAGCTAAACTTGAGTATGTGTGTAATGCCGATCTGACTCTAACCGAAGAGCAAGCGATCGCTAACTGGAATGCTATTGCAGTTAAAGAAAGCTTACCTCGCAGTCTCTCTATTTTTTAGAAATCAGCCATTATAGGTACTGTTTGATAACTTCGGCGGTAGCAAGTCCTGTTTTTGCCCAGCTGAACTGGCTGGCGCGGTTGAGGCCAAGGGTACGTAGATGCGATCGCAATTCTGAATTAGTTGCGATCGCCTGCATTGCCTCTGTAATTTCTCCGGCGTTGTAGGGATTGACTAGAATCGCCGCATCACCAGCCACTTCAGGTAAGGAGGAGAGATTGGAGGTAATGACGGGAGTACCGCAAGCCATTGCTTCGAGGACAGGTAAACCAAAACCTTCCCAAAGACTGGGGAAAACCAGAGCGATCGCTTCATTGATGATTTTTGGCAATTCGCTGTAAGGAACATAGTCAAGGAACTTCACCTGATCAGTTACACCCAATTCTGCAATTTGCACTTTTAAAGTCGGGGTGTAACGCGGATCAATTGGCCCTACTAACCATAGTTCATAGTCTTTGCAGTTAGGTAACGCCGCAAAAGCACTGATGAGTCGCTGGATGTTTTTGTAAGGATCTTGGCGGCCAATATAGAGAAAGTAGTTGCGGGTAGGTAGATTGAGAGGAAGGAAGTGAGTGCGATCGTGCGCTAAAGGAATCGCAGTAATTTTGCTGGCGGGAATTTGGTAAAAATCGGTGATATCTTTAGCCGTAGTCTGGGAGATGCAAATAATGTGTTGTGCTTGCTTAAGAACTTGGGGAGTGTAGTAGCGGTGATAGGCTGTGAGTGGTGAGAAGCGTTTGGCAAAACGCAACGGGATCATATCAAAAGATGTGACAACAAAACGACAACTACTATAAAGGGGTGCTTCTGGTAGCGGAGAGAATAAAAGACTTGATTTAAGGTTTTTATATATTTGTGGTAGTTTAACTTGTGTCCAGAGTAGACGGTTAAAATGGCCTTTAGTACCGTGGTTTGGGGTTAAGTTTGACGGTATTGGATAGCAGTCAAAATCGAGATATTTTTGCGCTACTAATAGAGTGGGTTGCAAAGATTTTAAATAAGAAAAAATGTTTTGAGCATAGTTGCCTATACCCGTTGGTTGAGACAAGAGAATAGATAAGTTAATAATTAATTGACTAGAGGAAACATTATTGACTATATTCATTTAGTATTTTTTTGGCTATACAAATAATAGAATACTACAGCAACTTAGGAACCGTAGCTTCGTTACATAGCTTTTCTGATGATCATACCAAAGGATGTGGAAGCGAAGCGATCAATTAATAGTTTTAAATGCGCTTCTTGTGGTATATCATGTACTTGACTATAGTATGGAGGAATATCAATAAATTTATCTAAAACACAAGAACCAATATTAAAATCTAGGGGTACTACTTGATGTCCTGCCGCAGTTAGCTTTTTAGCAATTTGTTCAAAATCTTTTTTTCTAAAAAGTACTGTTCCGTTGTTGTCAATAGTTTCTTCTTCTTCTAAATAATTAAATTCTGTCGTTTGTATACTTATTCCTCCAGGAACTAGAGTTTTTAAAGAATTTTCGATAAATAAAAGTCCATTTTTAATGCTACCTAGATGTTCTAATGCACAAGCAGACCAGCAGAAATCATATTTACCTTCCAAGTAAGCAGGAATGGCATTCATATCGACATACTTTAGACTCACATTTTTAGTAAATAGTTCTTTTGTACATAACTCAGGACGGAATATCTTTTCTAAAGAAGACATATTTTGTTTAGTTTCTATCCACCCCTGTGCAGCTGATGCTGTTGGATCTAAATCTGTAGCTGTAATCGCAATATCATAAGCAGCAAGAATACTTGGCAGAGGTTCTTCCCCACAACCAAAACCTAAACCTTTACGTCCAGGAGTAAGTAAATCATATTCATATAATGCTTGTAAAATATAGCAAAATTCCCACAATTTTCGATGGTAAGCTACAGGAATTTTCATTTCTTGACACCAGTAGAAAAACCAATCTGATTCAATATCATTTTGTTGACAAGCTTTTGATTGTAAGTTAATTTTTTGGGGTGATAAATTAGTAGGTATTGTCAACTGCTTGCGCAAATTACGAGCATATTCATAGCCGAAAGTTTTAATGTTCAAGCTTATAGCATCTGCTGTTAAAAGTAGTCTTGAATTTAAAAAAGTAAGGTTAGGCTGCTGTTCATTTGTTGTTATCACTGGATTTAGAACTTCCTGACTTTCTATATTCGAGACTTTCTGACTTTCTGCATTCAGAACTTCCTGACTTTCTGCATTTAGGACTTCCTGGCTTTCTATATTCAGCATTGCTTTACTTTTATAAGAAACGCCATATTTTTTTTTCAATACTCTTGATAAATTCAATATAGCTTTTACGATTTGCGCTATTTTATCTAACATAATTTTCGGCTCGCTTTTTAGTTTGTTGTGTAAAGCTTAATTACTTAATTTTGGTCTTTTAACAGAATTATTACTAACAATAAACAGGTTTGTTAGTAATTTATTTAACAAACAATAGGGGAATATCTCTCTTTTGTAAATCTGCGTCTGGTGTTAATCTGATGAAATTTCATATTCATAGCATTCATACTAAAAATTGACCGTGAAGTTAATAATGTCAGTTTGAGAGATTTCAGATTTGCAATAATATTTAAAGCTTAGGTTGTTATATCTGTGGCTTTCTTAGACTAGACAAAAAAGATAGATTGACCAACAAATTTTTAAGCTTTTATTTAAACTGAATTTAATTATACAAACAAGAGAGAAATTCTTCAGCAGATTCTTGCCATGAGAATGGTATATATTCATTTCTGATGCGCTCTACCAAATTATTGTAGTAAATCTCTGAATCAAGTAGTTCTTTTAAAGCTTCATACAGTTCTGTTGGTTGAGTAGGAGAGAAATATCTACAAAAATCACCTCCTACTTCAGGCAAAGAACCACCATTGCTGGCAATTACAGGTTTACAGTGTTGAAGTGCTTCTACCACAGGTAATCCAAATCCTTCATAAAAGGAGGCTTGAACTAAACAGTAACAGTTTTGATAGAGAAAATCTAGTTGAGCATCACTCACTGAACCTAGTATTTGTATGAGCTTGCCATACATTTTATTAGATTCTATCAAGTTATCAGTTTCTAAGTCCCAACCTTTATTACCGGCAAAAATTAAAAATACATCATCATGACTAGAATTTATCAATAAATCAAAGGCTGCAATAATAGTTTTAATATTTTTATGAGGCACTAAGCTTCCAACTACTAAAATATATTTTTTATTAAGTAATTGTTGCAACTTTATATCAAGATTATTATTTTGTTCACTTAGTAACAAATCCTGTTTATAATAGTTACTACCCAAACGAAAGCTAATAATAATTTGTGAATTATTATTAGCTAATATTCCTTGAATTTTTGCATTACTATAATCTTCAGCACTCTTCTTAGAGATACATAATACCTTATCAAATAAAGTCGAATAATCACTGTAGAATTTTGTAAAAGCTTTTGTAAATCTCTTAGAAGAAAATTCTGGAAATTTTATTGGAATGAGGTCATAGCATATAACTACAATAGTAACTTTATGCCTTTTTAAAAGTTGTAAAAATCGGTAGTAAGTTTTAGGTAAATCCCAATTAGCATCAGCTATTACATAAATATCTCCTGACTGGATTATAGAATCTTCAAATTCAAGGAAAATTTTTTTGTTTTCTGAATTTGAATCAAACCAATCAATTAAATTTAATCTATAAAAAAAATTGATAAATTTGTTTTTCAGCTTCAAAACTAGAGCTTGAAATTTTATATTTATTTTATTTAAGGCAAAATATTTGTTAACATCGAGCAAATAGTCGTCTTGCTGTTGATTAAGATTAGTCACCCTCCGCATAAAACTACCATCAAACATAACCGATACTATTTCTATATCTGTGCGGTTTGAGCTTATTTGCAATAATTCAGAAGTTAATTCTCGAACTACTCGATGGATTCCGGTATTTTTATATGTATGTTTTGCAGTGTGAGTACAATCTATAAATATATTCATCCTAAAACCTATTTGAAACTATTTTTATGCAAATTTTTACTAAGTTTTTTACTTAAAAAATTTACCTAAGAAAAGCCATAACTAAAAAACTTAGTAGTTACATTCTTAGGTAAGCTATTTTACTTTTTCTTAGTTACAAGTTAATGGTTATTTATGATTAAGAAACTAAATGAGCTAACTGCTTAATTTCTTAAGGTCATAATCAACCATTAACTCGACCAATTGACTAAAAGAGTGCTGAGGCTGCCAACCTATTCCATTTTTAATTTTATCAATGCAACCAACTAACTGCACTGATTCATCAGCGCGATAAAAAGCGGGGTCAACCGAGACATAATCTTGCCAATTAAGCCCAACGCAGTCAAAAGCACACTCAACAAGTTCTTTAACAGAGTACGTTTCACCACTGGCAATGAGGTAGTCATCGGGTTGTTCCTGCTGCAACATCAACCACATAGCGTAGACAGCATCTTTGGCGTAGCACCAATCACGACGGGCATCTAGGTTGCCTAATTTTAATTCATTTGCCAAACCTAATTTAATTTGGGCAACTGCGTGCGTGATTTTGCGGAATACAAATTCTGTCCCACGTCGAGGTGATTCGTGAGTATAAGTAATACCACAACAGTTGTAAAGGTTGTATTTCTGCCGATAGTTGACAGTCATCCAATGAGCATAAGCTTTGGCAACACCATAAGGATTCCGGGGACGAAAGGCAGTGCGTTCAGTTTGGGGCGATTCGTCAGGTTGACCAAAAACTTCACTACTGGATGCTTGATAGAATCTCGCATCAGGTTTGCAGCGACGAATGGATTCTAAGAGGCGGGAGACACCGAGAGCTGTATATTCAGCAGTCAGAGCAGGTTGTGTCCAAGAGAGTGGAACGTAGCTTTGAGAGGCAAGATTGTATATTTCGTCTGGTTGGCATTCGCTCACTACATCCATGAGGGATGATTGATCGAGGAGATCGCCAGATACTATTTGAATGTCGCCATAAAGGTGGGTGATACGCTCTAGATTACTGGTGCTAGAACGGCGGACTAGACCAAAGACTTGGTAGCCTTTTGCTATGAGTAGTTCGGCAAGATATGAACCATCCTGTCCGGTTAACCCGGTAATTAGGGCTTTTTTTGTTGTCATGCTCACTTTTTTTTACAATATATTTCTTTTCTGGAAATACTGAATTATAGCATTGTTACTTTTGGTTTAATACCGACTAATACTGGATATACCCCTAACGATAAAACTCGAAACTCTAGTATAGATGTTGTATCTATAATAAACTTCAGTTTTGTTTTTTCTTTCTTTAAGATATCTCTTAAAGTAAGTTCTTTTTTGGCTAGAACTAGCGCACCAGAATTAGTAGAAACATCTGCGATCGCTACAACTAAATTTAGATTCTTTTTATATATTTCATTATCCTCACCAGAAGCAAAGATTTCAAATTCAACTAAATATTTACCTTTGCAATAAGAATCGTAAGGACCAAAGATTGCAAATCCTTGTCCATCATCAGGATTTACAATCACAAAATACTCTTGCTTGATTTCGATTATTGAACCAATGCCATGAAAAATTACCTCATTTTTAATTTTTTGGTTTTCCAGATAAAACTTCTGCATTTGCTTCATTAGGGTTTTATCTGCAAGATCAATTTCTTGAACTTTTTGAGATGTTACCCACCAAACAAAGCAATTTTGCGGATCTTGATTAATTGCTTTCTCAGTATCTTCTTGATAGAAATTTATGTCGAAACAAGGTTCAATATATCTGCCAAATAAATTAGGTGGGATTCCTAACAAGTCTTTTGAAATCAAACCGGATGAATCTTGAATTTTAAAACCTGATTTTGGCAAAAGCTCACATACTTGTTGAAAACTTAGTTCATGTAAGTGTTCTGGCTGTTTCCATCCATATCTATTAGTAACAGTATAATTAAGACTATCAAGTACAAAAATTCCATTTGGTTTAAGTACTCTATTGACTTCTAATAAGAAACTTAGTTGTGATTTCCAAGATAGATGTTGAATAAATTGGCCAGCAAACACTAAGTCAAAACTTTGTGACTCTATTAACTTTAGATCGCCACCATCATGTTGAATCCAAGTTACATTATTTGGTAAATCTAGTGGCTTTGAATTTAAATCTATACCAGTGTGATTTTCAATAGAGTAAGGATAAAATTTATCGAACCACTCGAAGTACCAATTTCCAGCACATCCAATACTTAATATTTCTTTAGATTGTGGTATTTTTGCAAGGCAAATAGAACGACATTCGTGTAAAAAATCACTAAAGTTGAGTGTTTTTCTTAAAGGAGCCTGTATTAGTATCGCAGTATTGTTGAAATCAAAATTGTCAACTACTTGCTTTTCTTCTTGATGTGAATCATCAATAGCTCTAGCAAAAGTAGTAAGTACTTTTTTAGACGCATTAGGTATAAATTTAGCTAATTCACGTCCTACATAGTCTGCAAGTTTTTTACTTTTTGCTTGAGGTGAAGAAAGGATTTGCTGGATAAACTCTCCATATAAATTGGCACACTTATCTGGACAATGTTCCTTAGCAATATACTTGTATGCATTTTCGCTCAGAGATTTTCTGTAGTCTGAGTTTTGAGTTAGTAAAATAAGAGATTTCAATATCTCTTCTACTTCATCACTTTGTCCAGAATGGGGTATTTTGAACACCACATCATTGGGGAAATCAGAGAAGGAACCGATATCTGTAACAATAGTAGGTTTACCAACAGACAAAATTCGCAGAAGTGATGCAGAACTTTCTCCGTTAAAAGGAAATCTTAAGTTGAGGCATATATCTGATACTTCTATGTAACGGTAAAAATCTGGCATATTGACATAGCCAGTAACTTTTACTCGATCTTGTAAACTTAGTTTTTTAATTTCATTTTCTATATTAATTGTACCAAGGTAATCAGTACCACCCACAAATACTAAGTAAGCATTAGGTTGAGTTACAAGATACTTCTTAAATGCATAAATAATTTCTAGGGGACGTTTAGTTTTATTGATAAATCCAAAGGTTGATATTATAAGTTTATCGTCTGGAAGACCCAACTCTTTATATTCATCTCTTAGTGATTTTTCTTTAACAACATACTTTGGCACTATCTGAGGTATATGAACAATATGGCTATTATCATTACTAAATTCTTTAATAGCACAGTTATAAGCCCATTTGCTGTGTAATATAACTCCTAGAGAGCGCGTAAAAATTCTTCTATTTACATAAAGACCTACTTCTGATAATTTCTCATTAATATCTAAATCTTTTGTTTTTAAAAGGTTTAAAATTTGTAATGTTTTATCTTTTCCATAACAGTGTTCTAATTCATTAGAAAATTTAATCCCAAGTTCTGGACAACGAGCTTCCATATAATTAATTAGGCCTCCCAAGTAATAGTCATGTAACACGGATATTCCAGAATATCTCATTAATTGGGAGTACATATAAGAATGGTAACTACTATTCCCTATCTGATAAATAATACCTTCATATACTTGAGACTTTAGCTTTTCTTCAAATTCACTATGAGAAAATAAGTTATTACTGATATTAATATCGGGTAAATAACTATCATCATGGTATAAATCAAGGTTAATATATTTTCCCAATGATGGTAACAAGTCCCGACTATAGTCTGCTATACCAGATTTAGCTGGTGGGAATGGGCTAAAAAAAGCAATTTGTGGTTTTTGATTAACTGAAATAGATACTTTATTTAATAGCTGATGCTCTTGAAACACATCAAGTATATTTTTAGCAACAGATTGCCAAGAAAATTTTGCTGATTGCTGAAGTGCATCCTCTGAGATTTTTGTTCTAAGGTTCTCATCAGATAGAACTTTTTGCATGATGCCAGCCATATCAGAAGGTGAGTATGGATCGAACAGTAATTCATCAGAACCTAAAATTTCTGGCAAAGATGAGCTATTACTTGCAATCGATGGTGCGCCACATGAAATAGCTTCTAGTAGCGGTAAACCAAAGCCTTCATAAAAAGAAGGAAAAACGAATAAAGAGCAGGTTGAGTATAAAGCTCTTAATTCTTCATCTGTAACATAATTTGTTAATATTATAGATTTATTAATTCCTAATTTTGACGCAAAGCTAGTTATTTCTTTACTAAAATGCTCAGAAACTTTGCAGGCAACTACTAATTGGTAACATTCTTGCAAATTCTTGGGTAAGGCAGAAAAAGCAGTGACTAACCCTTCAATGTTCTTCCGCCAATCTTCGCCTCCAGTATAAAGAATAAATTTTTTGTAGATACCAAACTTGCTTGCAAAAGTTTCGAGCCAAGCTTGATGTTCATGAGCAGGAATGGGAGTAAAAAAAGCAGAAACACCACCCGAAACGTTTAAAACTCTTTCAGGGGGTATATCGAGGAATTTAATTACATCTTGGCGTGTAGCTTCCGAGATTGCAAATATAAAATCAGCATTTTGTATATTTTTTAAGCGCTTCATATAGAGCGAGCGCATATTTGACTCATTTAAATATCTATCAGAAAAGATGAGAGGTATTAAATCATAGCAAATGACAAAAACTTTTTTAGGAAAATCGCTATAGTCAGGTATTGTGGAGTCTAAACCCTCCATCGGACTAAGTATAAATACTGTATCAACATCTTCTGCCATTAAAACAGTTTTTAATAGTAGTTCATTGATGTCGCAACTACCAATGTAAGGGTAATCTACAGAATTATATTTAAAGTAATTATCATCCAGTTCTGGAACTGGTAGATTACTATTCGTATATAACTGGTAACTGAGAGTATTTTGCTGTTTAAATAGAGCTTCTATTACAGATTGGGTATAACGACCAATACCTCTATTTCTAGAATTATTTGTTTGCAGAGCTTGAAGATCAATGGCTATTTTCATGCTGCGTAAATTTGAGATTTAATTTTTTATACAAGGTTTTTTTTACATACCAACATAGCTACTGCGCCAGGAAGGTAATTATCTGGATTATGTTCTTTTTCAGATGCTTCTAATTCATTTTCAGTGATAACCCAAGTAAAATCATCCTTACGTACTCCATAGGATATTTGAACTATCCTGAAATCCTGAATTAGTTTTTGTAGTGATTCTTGGTTATATATTCGATGTACTGGTGTTAAAGCTTTTTTACCATAGGGAACTGTAAGAATAAAACTACCTTCTGGTTTCAAAAGTAAACTAATCTGTTGAACAGCTTTAACATCATAATTTTCACCCGTTTTATCTCCATACCATCCTAAGCCAATATGTTCCAAAGTTGATAAAGCAATAACACAATCAAAACTAGCTGGCGCTAATACAGGGTTGCAGATATCAGTTTTAACAAACTTCAAGTTGGGATGAAATAAAGCTATGGGGCGAATGTCTATCGCTGTAACTGAATAATTAAAACTCGCTAACTCATACGAAAGGAGACTCTCGGCAGCCCCGACATCCAAGACTGTTATACTGCTTGATTCATACAAACGGGCAAGAGATTGTAAAACAAAGGTCTTCTCGAATATTCTCTCATTAGTTCCTGCCCAATAAGCTTCGCCATTTTCGCGATAACCCACAATTATTGGTTCATTGAACCATAAACCACTAGCAATTTTAGATTCTTCATTAGAAGAGGCTTGGTTCGTTACACTGTTGTCGGCTTGTAATTCAGTAGAAATTTGCTCTATTTTCTGCTCAAGTTGAGAAAGCTGTTCTATTTTCTGCTCAAGTTGAGAAAGCTGTTCTACTTTCTGTTCAAGTTGAGGTAATTGATCTATTTTCTGTTCAAGTTGAGGTAATTGGTCTATCTTCTGCTTAAGCTGAGAAAGTTGGTCTATCTTCTGCTTAAGCTGAGAAAGTTGGTCTATTTTCTGCTCAAGCTGAAAAAACTTCTTATTTACTTCTTTATCCCTTGTAGAATATTCATCACTTTTTTGGATTAAATTGTATAAAAGTTGTCTAACAGCAGAATTATAATAAACTTGTCTTTTAAAGATAGGCCATGCTATTTTCTTTAAAATATTTTTTAGCCATTTACGAATAGTATTTGTATATATCTCATTAAAAAATAATAAATAGTTTCCATCAATTTCTGTAACATAACTATTATTTAATAGTTGATGAGGTAGATTTATTGTTTTGCTTGATTCGTTTTCCTCATTTCCAGCCGGACGAGCAAATCTAACGGATTGTTGATAAACATCACTAATACGCTCTAGTATTTTTTCGTAATCCATCTGATTCTCCTGAAATTTATCATCAATCATTTTTCCCAAAAGAATACATTTTTGTTTAAAGCCTGACTATAATTTTTGCCTAAGTTTATCTAATCATATAGTCGTCCAATTCGCATAGTTTATCAGATAATTTTCTTTAAGGCATAATTACCACTGATGGGTAAATAATTAATATTAGATAATTCACATTAAATTTTACTTACTGATTTTAAATAATAGTCGGCAGTTTCATCCGCGTTTCCCATAAAACGTACTTTTCCTTGATCTAACCAAATTCCTCTAACACAAGACTGTTTTATAAATTTTAAATCATGAGAAACTACTAATACAGTAGCGTTATGATTCCAAAATTGTTCAATTCTTCGCTTACACTTGTTTTTAAAACTTTCATCGCCTACCGACAATACTTCATCCAATATCAAAATGTCCGGTTGTATATCGGTGGCGATCGCAAACCCTAATCGCGCTACCATTCCAGAAGATAATCCCTTCACTGGTACTAATGCATAATCTTCTAACTCTGCAAACTCTAATATTGAAAGCGTTCTTTTCCGCATTTCTGCTCGAGAATATCCCAGTAATACGCCATACAACAAAATATTATCCATCACAGAAATTTCTGCATCAAACCCCGCTCCAAGTTCAATCAATGGAGCAATTTGACCGCGTACTCGCACTAATCCGCTGGTAGGTTGCAAAATCCCAGAAATTATCTTTAATAGTGTTGATTTACCAGAGCCATTTGCCCCTATAATACCTATTTTTTCACCTCTTTCAACAACTAAATCAATTTCATTTAGCACCTGTTTCTTCGCAGGCTGGTGATATTTACCTTCCAAAACAGATAAGAGTGTTTTCTTTAGGTCATAAGAAAACTCTTCTTGCGTCCGTCGCCACAGCGAAACTCGATCTAGGCGAATTACTTCCATTTATTTACAGCAAATCCATAAATTGATGCCGCCACAGGTGAAAACAAACCCATCCCAGTGACAAAATAATTATGCCACTCAGCAATGCTCCCCAAATTAAACTTAAATCTGGTAGCACTCCCGATAGTGTAATCTGACGGATACTTTCAATAATTGGTGATAAAGGATTTAACCCTAAAAATGCTTTTACTGTTTTTGGAACAATGTCTGGCGGATAAAATACAGGACTACTGATCCAAATTACAAATATAATTAACTCATAAAAATAAGGTAAATCTCTAAAAAATACATATAAAGCGCTGACTAAAAAACCAACTCCCATACAGACTAAAACCAGCGCTAAAAATGGAAACAGCAATGCCACCACGTTTACTAAACTTTTGGATTTAACAAAAGTTATAATTCCTAACAAGGGCAACACTCCGACGGCAAACTGAAATACATTTGCTGCAATCATTGATATTGGGAAAATACTGACTGGCAGACGAATTTTATTTAAAAGTGAGCCGTTACCTACTACACTACTCAGTGCCTGAGAAGTGGAAGCTGAAAAAAAGTTGATTACCACCAGCCCTGTAAATGCTGCTAATACATAGTTTGGTATTGAGTTATTGTAATATGACGAAAATGTTGTCCCAAAAATTGCAGTGTATAGCCCGGTCATAATCAACGGGTTCAAGAGTGACCAATAAACCCCCAGAAATGAACCCCGGTAACGCACTTTAAGATTTCGCGCTACCAAGACGTGCAGCAATTCCCAGTAGCGCCACACTTGCAACCAAGTTGAATTACTTTTAATCGAAAGCTTCATCCTTACACACCGCTACAGATCATAGCTAAATTATTTGCAGATTTTATACTATTGGTGGCTACTTTACCGCATTACTTTAACAATAAAAACTTTATTTTAAAAAGCATTGTTAAACACAAGTTACTATAGGACTCATATCTGATTTTTGAACAAGATTTCAGATAAAACCCTTATAAAACAAGCTTTTCAGTCTCAGTATGTTTTCAGAAATCAAATCGAAGTCCTAATAGTTACCATTTTTATACTCTTAATCACATCCTATCCGGGCAAGACCAATGAATTTATCAATTGGTTCCTAGAACTAGCTACCCGCAAATAATTTGGCTGTTTGTACCATAGAATTGCTTTATAGTCAAGAAAAATGCTTTTATTCAGATGTCTGTTCATGGGGCGATCAAAGCGCTCCTCTATCTAGCGAAGTTGTGCGATCGCAGCCGTTCTTGTGACAACCGCAATTGTACTTTCGGTGTCTATTGTTGCCCTAAAATAGCAATTTTCTCTGTTAGAAGTACGCGATCGCTTTTGGGTGTCTTTGACCAAAAAAAGACAAACATTGAGTATGTACCTGTTTGGTTGTCGATTTAATTTTAAGCTGTGAAGTCAGGAGTTAGGAGTTATGCTTTCTCATCTCTCCCCCATTTACCCTGAATTTGTGAGAGCAGAGTCACGGTTTCCGCTACACTGAGACTTGGTTTATCTGAATTGTAATCAGGCATGGAAATCGGACAAAAGGTCAAAGTCTTTCGTTTGCGCGATCGCGTTTCTGCCCCAGTTGTAAAAAAACTCGGACAAGTGGGTACCATTCAAGGCTATAAAGTCACCGATGGTGCTGGAATCGGTGTAGTAGTGCTGTTTGACGACAATACTTCTACTTGGTTTTTTGAAGATGAAATCAAACCTGTGTAGTAGTAAAAAACTCAGATCCGGGTTTTTCTTTGACTCTGAAGTTGAAAGCACAGGTTGAGAGTCTTTGTTGAGTGCTAAGTTGGAGTTGAAAAGATCGGCGGTGAAAATAGGAATCAACTAATGGCTCTAATATTGACATTTTTGGGCAAAGGCGGCACCGCTCGTACCAAAATTGCGATCGCCGCCGCCAAATTATTGGCAAGTCAAGGCAAACGCGTACTCCTGGCAGGACAAGCAGAACCAACATTGCAAATCCTGCTAGGTACTCCCATTGCTGCCGATCCCCAGGAAATCGCTCCCAATTTACAAGTAGTCCAGTTCCAAGCATCTGTACTGCTAGAACGAAACTGGGACGAAGTGAAGAAACTTGAGGCGCAATATCTCCGCACGCCCATCTTCAAAGACGTTTTTGGTCAAGAACTGGTAGTCTTGCCGGGGATGGACAACGCCCTGGCACTGAATGCTATCCGCGAATATGATGCCAGTGGCAAATATGATGCGATCGTCTACGATGGCACGGGCGACTCTTTAACGTTGCGAATGTTGGGTTTGCCAGAATCTCTGAGTTGGTATGTCCGGCGATTTCGGCAATTGTTTGTCAACTCCGACTTGGGGAAGACGATTACTGAATCGCCTTTGATTCAACCGCTGATTAGCAGTTTTTTCAATATCAACTGGACAGCAGATAACTTTGCCGCTCCCACTAACCAAGTCAATAATTTCTTAGAAAAGGGGAGAGCCGCTCTGGCCGATCCCAAACGTCTTGCTGCTTTCTTAGTGACTACAGGAGATCCGATTGAGGTAGCAAATGCTCGTTATTTATGGGGTAGCGCTCAACAAATCGGTTTAACTGTCGGTGGTGTTTTGCTTGTGTCTACTGAGACAAATATCAATCTGCCAGAGGAATTTATACCCTTACCTGTGAGCGTCGTTCCCAACTCGCCCACGGGTGATTGGCAACCACTGATAGACGCTCTACCCAACTTTGAAGCACAAGCTTTACAGGCTCCCAAACCTATTGAAATAGACATCCCCAATCGTCAAGTACGCTTATTCTTGCCAGGATTTGACAAAAAGCAGGTCAAGCTTACCCAATATGGGCCAGAAGTCACGGTAGAAGCAGGAGATCAGCGGCGCAATATTCCTTTACCCTCAGCTCTGAGTGGCAGACCCGTTGCTGGAGCAAAGTTTCAAAATAATTATTTGATAATTTCGTTTTAATTTATGGGAGTAGGGCATGGAACATGGGGAATAGGGAATAGGGAATAGGGAAAAAACTTAATCACCAATGCCCAATGACGGCAGTTGCTCCACTTGGGGAGACCCGAAGACCGCACTGCCTCCCCAATGACGGCAGTTGCTCCACTTGGGAAGACCCCAAGACCGCACTGCCTCCCCAATGCCCTATTCCCAATGCCCAATTAATCAGTAAATCTTATGTCAGAATCAACTCCCATTCCCCCAGACCCTAACCCATCTGAAGCACTAGACTCAGTGGCCAATAATCTCAATGAGCAAGTGCTGACATCTGCCGATCGCAGTGCGAAAACTAGGCAAATGTTGGGGATGAAAGGTGCAGCGTCTGGGGAAACTTCAATTTGGAAAATTCGTTTGCAGCTCATGAAGCCCATCACCTGGATTCCCCTAATTTGGGGTGTAATCTGTGGTGCGGCTTCTTCCGGTAACTATACTTGGACGCTGGAAAATGTGTTGAAGGTAGCAGCCTGTATGTTACTGGCTGGGCCATTGATGACAGGTTACACCCAAATTCTCAATGATTACTACGATCGCGAAATCGATGCCATCAATGAACCTTATCGCCCGATTCCCTCTGGCGCAATTCCCTTACCCCAGGTAATTATTCAGATTTGGGTATTACTGATTGCTGGTATTGCTTTGGCATTTGCGCTAGATGTCTGGTCTGGTCATGAATTCCCAACAATTACAGCGATCGCGATTATCGGTTCTTTCATCGCTTATATTTATTCTGCGCCTCCCCTGAAACTCAAGCAAAACGGCTGGCTAGGTAGCTACGCCTTGGGTGCAAGCTACATTACTCTACCTTGGTCTACAGGACACGCTTTATTTGGTGAACTGAATTCCACAATTGTGATTTTGACAATGTTCTACAGCTTGGCTGGATTGGGTATTGCCATTGTCAATGACTTCAAGAGTGTAGAAGGCGATCGCCAGCTAGGATTAAATTCACTACCTGTAATGTTTGGCATCACTACTGCGGCATGGATTTGTGTAGCGACAATTGATATATTTCAAGGATTTATCGCAGCTTATCTCGTCAGCATCCATGAGAATTTGTATGCGGCAATACTAGTACTGTTAATCATCCCGCAAATCACCTTGCAGGATATGTATTTCCTACGTGACCCCGTGAAAAATGATGTTAAGTACCAAGCCAGTGCTCAACCTTTCCTTGTGCTAGGAATGCTGGTAACAGGTTTAGCACTGGGTCATGCTGGCGTTTAACTTATACTTCTATAGTAAGAAGTTAAGAGTTAGGAGTTAGGAGTTAATATACTTCTAGCTGCTAATTTATATCAGGAAATGCTGTGTTGGAACTGATATCTTTTCTCATTCATGGGATTCAACCTTTGTTAGTCCCGATTTGTTTTGTCGTTGCTTGGACTGTAACTATTCTCGTTGTTTTGAGTCTGTGGACGGCGGCGCGAGATAGTGTAACTACTGCCAAGCAAATGCATCAAATCCCCTGCACTGGTTGCCAATTTTTTACCGACAATTACCGTCTTAAATGTACTGTACGCCCATCTATTGCCAATACAGAAGAAGCGATCGATTGTCGTGACTATCAACCCAAGACTAATCCTTATCTATATTAATGAGGAAGTGGGGACTGGGGGAGATGAGGGAGACAACAGCAAAAGGGCAATAACCCATGCCCAATGACAAATGACAAATGACAAATGACAAATGACTATTAACCAATCTCTAACAATATCTTCAAAACACCCCGACTCTGAGCGTGTTCAAAAGCTGCAAGCCCTTGATTGAGGGGGTAGGTGGCATGAATCAGGGATTGCACGTCAACTTGTCCTGTGGCTAATAGCTGGAGGGCTGGGGCAAAGGGGCCACAACGGGAGCCGATGAGGGTGATTTCATCCACTACTAAGGAGGAAGCATCTAGGCTGAGGTTGCCAGCATAAGTACTTTTCAGTACAAGCGTACCACGGGGACGGAGAGCGCGGCGGGCGATCGCAAATCCTTCTGGGTTGCCAGTGCATTCTACTGAGATATCGAAATATCCATCTGTAACAGCGTCAGCTAGACTCGTTTTTATCCCCCGTGCTTCTAAGTTTGCCAGTTTGTCTTGATGACGCCCCACAGCTAAGAGTTCACAGCCAGTTAGAGCTAGTGTCTGAGCTACTAACTGCCCTAGTTTGCCATCTCCAACCACTAGCACCCGATCGTTTGGATGCAATCGCACTTGCTGCTGAATTTCCAAAGCTGCTGCTAAAGGTTCAGTAAATGTTGCTACTTCTGTCGGCACATTATCAGGTACGGGATGCAGGTTCTCCACCGGCAAACAGAGATATTCACTAAAGGCTCCGTTGCGGTTGACAATACCCAGAACTGTACGATTTTCGCAGTGAGTTGGTTGTCCACTACGACAAAACCGACAATGCCCACACACAGCGTTTATTTCTCCAACTACGCGCTGGTTCACTAAGTGTTCTGGCCCTTGTTCGACAATGCCGACAAATTCATGCCCCAAAATACCAGTGTAAGGATAGTAGCCTCTGAGTAGTTCCAGGTCAGTGTTACAGATACCTGCACGCAAGACGCGTACTAAGGCTTCTCCTGGTGGCGGTTCAGGAACGGGAATATCTGTGCGTAATTGCAACTGGTTATTTTCGAGCCAAAGTCCTTTCATTTCTCTTCACGTCCTTTGCCTAATTATGTTGTCAATACCACTTTGAAAAATGTTTACAAATATAGGGGCATACATCCGTAACCCCATACCTACACCTATGTCTCTGTAGAAGGTATTTCTTTAATTTTGGTTACATCAACTTTGCTTAACCAAGTAACTAAATCGTCTGAACCAAGTGCAATCTCACTTCCCAAGGTTTTGATATAGAGAAGTCCGTCACTGATAATTAAATCTCTAATTGGATACCATGAATCTCGTGTTCTAATCAGAAGTTCCAACGGAATCCCTGCCCTGGAATTATACTTACAATATTTCCACCAGGCTCGCCAGAGAATGACACATTTAGTACAATTCATCTGATAGCCTTTGGGAACTTCGCAGTATTGATACTGATAGAAACCCCGACTATCTACTTCTCCTTTGAGGATATAACTATATTCTGCTAATGCCTGATTTATCAATTCCCATTGGGTTGATTTTGGAGAAATCGAGAATTCAGATCGGGTATTAGATAGTTGAGCAGTGGCAATTACGCCTTCAGATTTTGCTGTCAGTTGGTTGATTTTATACACTGTTTGCGCTGTCAAAACAGGATTTGACAACAAAACGTCTTTTTTCTGAATAGAGTTTTGTACAAACTCTCGAATTAAATCTAGATTAGACAACATAAAATTTTTTATACTAAATTAACCAGTGTGATGAAAGCCACAACACTACTTAAATTAATAACTACACCGGTCTTGCGCTTAAATCAGGAATCTTACCAGCTTTATTTATACTCAATTCTTTGTTTAACTAGGGTTTTGTTAAGTTTAATGTCATCCATGCAATACTCCGACAGGCTGATTGACAAAAGCGCTATTTGAAGATATAGGTTTACAAATTAAATTTTTACGCCTTCGAGAAAAGGTTGAAATACCGAAACTAATTCGGGACGACTAACTACAAGGGTCGGAAAAGAGCGATCGCTATAATCTTCTCCCGGTGACAACGGAAATGGTTCTGACTTCAGCGATGACCAGACCCCACCAGCAGCCTGGACAATTACCCAAGCCCCCGCTAAGTCCCAAACTTTTGGTGTTGCCTCAATCCCACCGAGAGTAGCCCCAGTGGCAACTGTCAAAAAATTATAGCTAGCTACACCCAACATCCGAATTTTGCAGGGAAAGCCGTTTTTGATAGCTGCGGTGCTACGGGAACAGAGGTTAAAAAAGTGATTATTGCTGGGACTATCTACACTGGTATGGATGGGGTAGTTGTTGAGAAATGCTCCTATTGGAGGTGTTAACCCAGATGAACCTGCCCAGAAACCATGAAAAGCCTGATTCAAAGTTGGTGCGTAAATATACCCAAAGATGGGCGTACCTCGATACAGTAAACCCAGAGATATTGTCCAAATGGGAATGCCGCGTGTGAAGTTGGTTGTACCGTCTAGAGGGTCAATTACCCAGCACCACTCCGTACCGGGAAATGACTGATCGCTCTCTTCGCTCAAAATGCCGTAACCAGAAAAATTAGAAGCGATCGCATCTCGAATTTCTCGATCTGCCCATTTATCGGCTTGCGTCACCAAACTACCATCAGCTTTTTGGTCAGCCTGTACTTTCCCAAAATCTTGTATTAATTGCTTGCCTACTCTGGTAGTGGTAGTTTGGGCAAAATCAAGAATTGTTGTCCAAAAATCATTCATTGGTTATTAGTCATTTGTCATTTGTCATTTGTCATTGGTCATTGGTCATTTGTCATTTGTCCCATGCCCAATGCCCAATGCCCAATGCCCTATACAGTTTAGTCTAAATCGCTTTCCAAAACTGAAGCGATCGCTTGCTTGGTACTTGTTTGAAATTCTGTGATGTTCACCCGATTCAAAAACCAAATCGACAGCACCATTCCCACGGCTTCTAGAACGAATACCAGTCCATAAGCTAGTTCTAAGCTAGGTAGCAGCTTCCGTCCAATATCCAAAACTGTACCTCCGATTACCACCGCGATTCCTCTAGAGATGGACTGCGCTAATCCCCATGCCCCAATAAATGTACCTGCGGCTTCTGCTGCGGTGAGATCCAACATCAAGCTAATTGCGGCTGTAGTTAAGAAACCTGTGGCTAAACCGAACAATACTAAACCTAATTTGAGAACTGCTGCATTAGCTGTGAATCCTGATATACCTAGCAATATTGCACAGAATGCTACCAACATACAGCCGAAACGTGCAGTTCTACGCTTACCTAAACGCGGGACAATATAAAAGCCCGTAACCCCGTAGGCAATTAGTAGACCAGTTCCATAAAAAATATTTAATTTGGTACTTTCCGCTAGGGGCATTTTAAACACTTGACCCGCATAAGGTTCCAAAATCGGGTCTTGCATAAACAAACTGATAGTCATCACCAGTAAAAAGGTAAAAAATATACCTGTTTGCGGGCTAGCTGTCAAAATTTTCCAAGCATTGCCTAGAGTAATGCTGTCTTCTCGGTTCACCAGCGTGGAACGGGTTAAGTATTGGGAGTATTTTTTCTCTACACCGAGTGTTGCTGCGATCGCTAAACCAAATACAATTGCTGGGACGATAGTAAACAATCTGTTGATTGCTGGCTGCAAGGTTTCTACAGTTGCTTCTGGCGTTAACTGTTTCAGCAAGCTGGCACTAATAATTGCCCCAACAATAATCCCCACCATTAGCATCGACCAAACCACACCGACTACTTTAGAACGGTTATCTTCTTCAGATATATCCACTAACAAAGCAGCAAAGGCAGTACCGCTAGCACAAATTCCTAGACCGTATATAGCGAAAACTAAAGCCAAAAGTGCTGTCCAGCCGATTGTTTGGGTTGTCCATACCCAAGTACCTGCACTATTTCCAGCAACATTCATCTGCCACATTACTTGTACAGCTAAAAATGCTGCGATCGCAAATATTGCTGCGCCTACCCAAACATAAGCTGTGCGGTGGTATCCCCATAACGGCTTGGCATCGGAAATCTGGCCAAACCAGACACGGGAAGGAGCAACAAATAAAGGCAGTGCTAGAACTACTGATACCAGCGTCGCCGGAATTGCTATTTCTTGAATCATGACTCTGTTGAGTACCCCCAGAGTCAAAATAGACATCATGCTCAACCCCATCTGAAATAAACCCAGCCGGAACATGGTCAGCAGGTTTACCCTCGGCACAGATAGGGATTTTGTTTTGGTATCAAATACTTCACCGCTTGCCATAGCTACTTTTTCGTATAGTTTATTAGGATTTAATCTCTCTCTTTAGATAAAGATAAACCCTACTTGCTCGAAATCAGCTAAGGAAAAGTGGAAGTTGCGATGGCTTCTCTTCGAGACGCTACGCGAACGCCCACCACAGGCATCGCACTTATTTGGCAAGCAGTTATAGACCTTGATTAGCGCCTAGTTAGGATTAATCTTTATGGCTTGGTGGTAATCCGCGATGTCTACGACGGGCTACGCCTACGGATAACGAGAGAATTTTAGGATGAAATAGTGAAACGAGACTCCATTTACTATCAAATTTTTAAGCGCTTTCCTGGGTTACTCTTTGAACTGATTGATAATCCTCCTTTGCAAGGGCAAAACTATCGATTTGAATCACTTGAAGTCAAAGAAACTGCTTTTCGCATCGATGGTGTGTTTTTACCTCCAGAGGATGCAACATCCAAAGCGATTTTTTTTGCTGAAGTTCAATTCCAAAAAGATGAAGCCCTCTACCATCGGTTCTTTACCGAGTCGTTGATGTACCTGAACCGGAATCGTTTTCAGTACGATGACTGGTTCTGTGTGGTAATTTTTTCATCACGCTCTTTGGAACCAAGCGATCAAAAAACTCATCGAATATTTCTCAATAGCGATCAAGTGCAGCGAATCTATTTAGATGAGTTAGGCGCGACTAATCAGCAGCCAATAGGCATCAACTTGATGCAGTTGACTCTAGCATCGGATGAAGTGATGGCAGAGCAAGCAAAGCAATTGATTGAGCGGGTAAAATTAGAGGAAACGGACACACTGCCGAAAAACGAAATACTAGACATCATAACCACAATCGCCGTTTATAAGTTTTCGACCTTGAGTAGAGAGGAAGTTGAAGCTATGCTGGGATTGACTTTGGAGCAAACAAGGGTTTATCAGGAAGCGAAAGCTGAGGGTCGAGAAGAACAGAAAGCTGAAATGTTGAAACTTACTGTACCTCTGTTACTAAAAACAGGGATGAGTGTGGAACAGATTGCTCAACACCTCAATGTTGATATAGAAGCTGTCCAGATCGCCGCACAGTCAAGTATATAGAATGGACATTTCATGTCTGTTATCATAATTTTGGCAAAATAAGGAAAACTTAATTAAAATCCTCAATTCCCCCTTTATGGTTTCCAGAGCGATCGCGCCAAAATATGACAGATTAAGATGTTCATGACTTCATCGGAGTTAGGACTTGGTAGGATGGGACTCCAGTCTTTAAAGTTTGCATAGCCCTTCTACACTCACTCCCCCGAAAAATTGTTATGCTGCGTCCTGGACAACTAAGTTTTCACTTGAGTTGGGGAATACTAAAACTATGTATTACTTTTTATATTTTCCAAGAAATCATTAAGCTAATGAATAACGAACTAGTAGATCGACCTGACCCAAATTGCGAGTGCTTACTGTTTTTAAAGAACGGGACAAAGGGTCTGAGCAACTAGACGAGTTAATAAGTAACTTTTAGAAATAAATTAATTTTAATCTTTAGTATTCAGCAAAATTAATCAACAAATTTAAAACATTTTATCAACGTACTATTCTACATGGGCACGCTTAACTCGCCAGCTTTTACTTATTACTTTGGCTTTTCAATCACCTGCTGTAATCGCATCTTTGAGAAATTATTCCCTTTCCAGAAGACAATTGACATAACAATTATCGAAACATGGATGCAGTAATTACTGCTGATTGATTTAAAGACTGTTGAGTATTCCAAGCAGCTTGACTTAAGCTATCCATTGGGGTTGATGTAGGGTAAAATATATTTGGTGAATAACCAAGTTGCATATACACACCTAACAGAAAATCTGGATCAATTATTGGTAATCCATTCGTTTGAATATTAGTATTTCTTGTAATAACTAACAGTATTTGATTTTGATAAAAAACAACAGGTGGTTTGCCACAGTAAGGATTATAAGGACTGTGGCCTCCATGAATACCTCCGTATAAACCATGCGGGTTGCGAATACTATAGGTGTCATGCAAACTGCCATAAATCCCATAAAGATTGCTAATGGAGTTCGTATCATGTCGGTCACTTGATAGCAATCCTAAAAATTGTCCGTCAGCAGAAGACCATAACTGAGCTATGCCATTAGCAGCAGCAAGAAATTGTGGAATAGACATAGTTTTTTGTGATCCAAGCTTCAAACACTTCTCTAGCTTCACTAACTATTACTGCTAACCGCATCAGTAGCAATAATGATATTTATTCAAAATATTGTGAAGAAAGAAGTGCGACACTCTAAAACATCCTATCAAGTAGCTGTGTAACCTGTCGCTGTGTTGATAGCGTAAATCATTAGTAGCATTGAGCTTTGGAGAAACTCTGACTATAAGTGCAGATCGTCCAGGGTTAACCCCTTAATCAATCACGCTATTCAATTCTCGTTTCTTAACTAGGTGCAACAGCTTAAGAGCAGTACGACTAGGATGCTTCTGACCGATTTCCTACTTTTGAACCGTTGATAAATTTGTATTCAAAATCGTAGCAAATACTGCCTGGCTGACATGAAAAGATTTTAAAGTAAACCTAAGAGTAATACTTACTAGAGTTATGGTATTGCGCTGGAACTTTATCAAACGCAATCAAGTAATATAAAAATATCTATGTGAAAATGTGGTTTTAACTACGCTATTTCATTGAATTAGTAAGATAAACTTGCCGTATGTATGTCATCAAACTACTTAGCTTCATCTAGTAATCAAAAAGGCATAAGCAATGAGTCAAGAACCAGTCAAAGTAATATTATGGGAAGAAAATCAAAAAGATTTTCTAAAAAAGTTCTACGATCTCCAATTTACTCCCAGAGTAGGAGAGGAAGTTTACCTAAAAAAAGAGAAATGGAAAGTAACCAGAGTTGAGCATGATGTAGAAATTAGTGAGATTAATGTCTATATGCAATTAATCAAAAAAGTCAAACAGGAGAAATCATCTAATTCATAATTACAAGTAAATACACTCAACTATAGCAATCCTATTTGATTTGTGAGAATTGCAGCTCGCAGATCCCCGACTTCGTAAAAGTTGTCGGGGATCTTGTTTATGCGCGTTTGATTCAGGGTTTAAATCGCGATCGCACCGTGAAGATCCTTAAAAAGATTAGATCGACTTCCCCACACCTAATCTTGTCTGTAACGATACACTATAAAAGTAAAGAAATGTAAATAAACTAAATTTTGCAACCGTGGAAAACATCACATTGGGGCAAAATGGCCCAGTTGTTACACCTTTGTGCTTAGGCACTTGGGCTTGGGGTGATAAGCTGTTTTGGAATTATGGCGATCGCTACGGCCCAGAACAGTTACAAGAAGCATTTACCGCAGCCTTAGAAGCTGGTATTACGTTCTTTGATACTGCCGAAATCTACGGAATGGGAAAGAGCGAGGAATTTTTAGGGCAATTTCTGCAACACACACAACAATCTGTACAAATCGCCACAAAATTTGGCCCCGTACCGTGGCGATTTACAGCCCAATCTGTCTCGGATGCTTTAACAGCCAGCCTCAAACGCCTACAACTTGAGCGAATCGCCCTGTATCAAGTGCATTGGCCTTTTGCCTTCTTTTTAAGCCAAAAAACTTTGATGAATGCCTTAGCGGATGAAGTGAAGCGGGGCAGAATTGCGGCAGTCGGTGTGAGTAATTACTCAGCAGAGCAAATGCGAGACGCGCATCAAATATTGGCGGATCGAGGAGTGCCTTTGGCTGTGAACCAAGTACGCTATTCTTTACTCAGTCGCCAAATTGAAAGCAAGGGGATTCTGGCAACTGCGCGTGAGTTGGGTGTGACTATCTTGGCTTATAGTCCTCTAGCACAGGGCTTACTTACAGGCAAGTACAGTATTGATAGTACTGAAACCCCCACTGGTGCAAGGAAAGTAGATCCGCGATTTAAGAAAGAAGGTCTGCAAAAAATTGCCCCAGTTATATCTTTGCTACGCAATTTTGGAGAAAAATACGATCGCACTCCTGCTCAACTTGCTCTCAACTGGTTAATTGCTCAGGGGAACGTTATTCCCATTGCTGGGGTGAAGACAGCCGAACAGGTACGTCAGAATGCTGGTGCTTTGGGCTGGAGATTGAGCGACGATGAAATTGGAGAGTTAGAACAAGTTAGTCGTCCTTGGCTGTAGTATTTTTGATTTTTCTAAAAAAGCCAAAAAGTCAAGAGTATAAAGTCAAAATCTTAACTCTTGACTCTTAACTCTCAACTCTCAACTTTGCTAATTTTTAGATTTGGATTTTGGATTAAAGGAAAAATTTAAAATCCAAAATTAATTAACCCTAGACTAAGAAGCTGATTCCCTAGCTGTAGGTGAACCTATCTTTTTACTAGGAGATGCAGAAGAATCCTGTCCACTTGTCCGCAGTTTGGGCTTGGGAGAAGAATGTCTTTCTTCACCATTGCTGTTATCTGATTTCCAGGCAGCACGGGGGCGATCGCTAGAAGATTCGCGACGTTTGCCGAGTCTGGGTTTGGGAGCAGAGGATTCCTCTTGGGGAATTTCCACATCTGAACTCAACCAAGCGGGACGAGTTTGATCGTAAGCGATTTGCAGTGCAGCTGCGGCGATCGCTTGAGCATCATATTCTTCAATCAGTTCGCTAACAATTGGCAAGAATGAAGCCAAACGTTCGCCTGTCAAAGCTTCCCGTACCTGCTCTTGCAATTTCAGGATGTGTCGCGCTTCAATCTGGGCGCGTGTAGGAATCGTCAGCAATTGCCAGCTTTGGCGATTATGACGTTCAAATGTTTGCTGCTTGCGCCGCTCAAATGGTTGTACTAAAGAAATTGCTGTTCCTTCTTTACCAGCACGACCTGTACGACCAATGCGATGGACGTAAGTTTCTACGCTATCGGGTAAGTCGAAGTTGATTACATGGGAGAGTTGATCGACATCTAATCCTCGTGCTGCAATATCGGTTGCTACCACCCAACGAACTTGACGGTTACGGAATCTAACTAATAACCGTTCCCGTGCTTGTTGGGACAAGTCACCGTGGTATTCATCGACGCTGTGACCAGCACCTTGTAACTGACTGGTAAGTTCTGCGGCTGTACGTCTGGTGCGGACAAAGATTAAAGCTGTTTCTGGATCTTCCATTTCCAGAATTGGCTGTAAAGCTTTGGCTTTTGTCCAATGGCGGGGGATCAAGTAAGCTACTTGATTAATCTTGTTGGGAGCGGCTTTTGGTTGTTCAACGGTGACAGTTGCAGGCGATCGCAAGAATTTGTTCACCAACATCCGAATCGATGGTGGCATTGTTGCTGAGAATAAAGCTGTTTGGCGATCCACGGGTGCTTGTGAGAGGATTTTTATCACATCGTCGATAAAGCCCATGCTCAACATTTCATCAGCTTCATCCAACACAAACCACTTCACTTGATCGAGCTTTAAACAGCCGCGATCGAGTAAATCGATCACGCGTCCGGGAGTACCCACGACCATGTGAACGCCACGTTTGAGTTGCAACATTTGACGGTCAATTGATTGACCACCGTAGATTGCTAACACCCGCAATCCTTCATTACCGATGAACTGCGCGATCGCATCGTGAACTTGCATCGCTAATTCACGAGTTGGTGTTAAAACTATGGCTTGTACGGCTCTTTGATTAATATCTAGCCGTTCTAAAATTGGCAGTGAAAATGCTGCCGTTTTGCCTGTTCCAGTTTGAGATTGACCTACCACATCACGACCGGCTAGCAATTGGGGAATTGCTTGCACTTGAATGTTAGTTGGTTCGGTAAAACCAATTTTTTCTAGTTGTTCGACACGTTCTTGGGAAATGCCTAATTCTTGAAATGAAAGAGTCATTAATTCGTCCTAAATTTTATGTAAGGATTTTTGGATTAGTCATTTAGTCATTAGTTATTAGTCATTAGTCATTAGTCATTAGTCATTAGTTATTGGCTAGTTAGTCAGCCAAGGGCGATAGCAAAGCCTCAACTTTTAGAGAAGCTATGCCCACGAGTGAGTCCCCGAATTTCAGGTAAACCCTCATGAAAACTGCCATTAATGCAGTGTCGATATTGGGATAAGGGTAAATCTGTAAGGGTCATTTAACAAAAGACAAAGGACAAAAGACAAAAGACAATTTAGTTATTGACTACTTGACCATAGAGGTCGTATGTATCAGCGTGGTGAATCGCTATTGGCACGATGGTTCCTAACTTTGCCTGGCCTTTGACATACACCAGACCATCAACCTCTGGGGAAAATCTACCTGAACGACCTATTAATTCACCACTTTCAGGATTTTCTTGCTCAATCAGGACATCGACGATTTTGCCTACTTCCTGTTGATTTTTCTTTTGAGAAATCGGTTGCTGGAGTTCCATCAGTTGGTATCGGCGATCGTCCATCACTTCTTGAGCCAACTGATTTGGTAGCTTGTAAGCTGGGGTTCCTTCCTCAGAGGAAAAGGTGAAGACACCAACATGATCGAATTCATGCCGTTGAACGAACTCTAGTAGATGCTCAAAATGCTCTTGTGTTTCTCCTGGGAAACCAACAATAAATGTTGTCCGCAGTACGGCTGTTGGTAGCGCCGTTTTGATGCGATCTATAATCCCATCATTTACGCGCCCTTGCCAAGGGCGGTTCATGGCGCGGAGAATCTCTGGATGAGAATGCTGCAAAGGCAAATCCAGATAAGGCAGGACATTGGGTGTTTCTTGGATCGCCGCTATCACATCTGGGGTCAGTCCCGTGGGATAAGCGTAGTGCATTCTGATCCACGGTATATTTACTTTCCCCAAAGCGCGAAGTAATTCGGCTAATTTTGGCTGACCGTAAATATCTAGACCGTAGTTAGTAGTGATTTGGGAAATTAGAATAATTTCCTTTACCCCTTGACTAACTAACTGCTCCGCTTCGGCGACGATAGATTCAATAGTACGCGATCGCTGGTTTCCTCGAAGATGAGGGATTATACAAAATGCACAACGATAATCACATCCTTCCGCAACCCGGAGGTAAGCAACGCCCTCCGTTGTAGTACGATAGCGCGGTGTAGTTTCATCGGCAATGTAGGTTGGTTCTATACTAACCTGTTTGACCCGCTCGCCAAGTTCAACACGCTCAATTACATTTACAATTTTGTGATAATCGCCTGTACCCACAACGGCTACTGCTTCAGGCAACTCTTCCAAAAGTTGTTCTTGGAAGTGTTGCGCCATACAGCCAGTAATTACGATCTTTTTATTTGCCTCTGCCAGTTCTACTAAAGTTCTGACAGATTCTTGCCGGGCCGCTTCAATAAAACTACAAGTATTAACAATAACGTAATCTGCTAACTCTTCATTTGTATCTACACCATAGCCCGCTTCTACGAGCATTCCCAGCATGTGTTCTGTATCAATTCGATTTTTCTCGCAGCCCAGGTGAGAAATGGCAATTGTTGGCTTGTCACCCATATTTTGAAAATATCTTCATTTTTTTCTTGTAGTCAACATTCTGGCGCTAATTTCGCTTTTTTCCGATCGCTATCCTTCTAATAACAGTACGATGGCAGATTCCCACTGTCAGCAACTGTCCGTGGACTTATGACCCTATCAATAATAAAAATAGAGGTCATGTTATGATATTTTTATCAATCTGTTCCCCAGGGTAAATTGAAGTGTCTTTGGGTACATTTGACACTTGTAATCTTTTTTAACAATTCGCCTATTGGTATTTTACATTACCACAGCGTGTGCGTTGTTAACCTACCCATCGGGAAGCCGCCCAAAGGGCTTGTTGTGAGAAGTCGCTACCCTCAGGGAAATCGACGAAAGCGACTACGCCTATAAAGCAGTAATGCTACCCTGGCGATTGGCAAGTCCTACGACGGTGCGCGGACAAGACGCCTAAACCACGGAAAGCTGCCTTGCGTCTAGTGAGTGGCAAACTCCTCTTGTAGCCAGGTTTTATCTTAACATATCTTATGGGAGGTTTCACGCCAATTTCCATCTGAGGAAAGAGGCAATAAACCGACTATCATAAAACACATTTGACTAGTTAATGAAAAGTCAAGAGTCAAGGGTCAAAAGGAGCCAGTCACGTGCGGGATTTTCCCCGTTGAAGAGCCACCCTTATATAGAGGTTCCCGACCTTTGGGGGAGTGGTGTTGAACTGGCGTTCAATAGTCAAAAAATTCTGGACTCTGGACTCCGCGAGGCGGATTAAAGACGTGGACTTATATCAGATATTTAAAACTCGCTCACCAATTATTGGCGTGGTTCACCTGCTACCACTGCCTACCTCACCCCGTTGGGGAGGTAGCCTCAAAGCGGTGATTGACCGTGCCGAACAAGAAGCCGCAGCCTTAGCAAGTGGAGGGGTTGACGGTCTGATTGTCGAGAATTTTTTCGACGCGCCGTTTACCAAAAACCAAGTCGATCCGGTGGTTGTGAGTGCCATGACCATTGTGGTGCAGCGAATACAGAATTTGGTGACTTTGCCTATAGGCTTAAATGTTTTGCGAAACGATGCCAAAAGTGCAATAGCGATCGCTAGCTGCGTACAGGCGCAATTTATCCGCGTCAACGTTCTCACAGGGGTGATGGCAACCGACCAAGGATTAATTGAGGGAGAAGCCCATCAACTACTCCGCTATCGACGGGAGTTGGGCTGTGATGTTAAAATCCTGGCCGATGTGTTGGTGAAACACGCCCGTCCTTTGAGTTCTCCAAATCTCACAGTCGCTGTGAAAGACACCATTGAAAGGGGTTTAGCAGACGGAGTTATTTTGTCTGGTTGGGCTACTGGTAGCCCTCCTAACTTAGAAGATTTGGAATTAGCTTGTGGCGCAGCAAATGGCACGCCAGTGTTTATCGGTAGTGGGGCCAATTGGGAAAATATTGATACATTGATGCAGGCAGCAGATGGTGTAATAGTTTCTAGTTCACTGAAACGTCACGGACGCATTGAGCAACCAATTGACCCAATTCGCGTCAGCCAATTTGTGGAAGTTGCACGTCGCAATTGGAACTCCAAAGGTGAAAGCAAATCAGCAGAACAAGTAAAGTTACATTCTTAGGGAGTGGGGAAAGAAAGTTAGGAGTTAGAAGTTAGGAGTTATGAGTTTTAAATTAATTGTTCCTAACTCCTCATTCTTAACTCCTCACTCCTCACTCTTAACTTCTAACTTTTACTAATCCCCATTCCCCAATAGTTATGATTCGCCGTCGTTCTACTCCTTGGATTCATAAATGGTCACGTCCGTTGATTGCCGCGATCGCTGGATGTGGTGCCCTAATAACAGGTTATCTCACCATAGAAAAGTTAACTGGAGGCAGTGCCGCTTGTGTGGCACAGGCTGGTGCTAAGGGCTGTAATGATGTGCTTTCCAGTCCTTGGGCAACGGTTTTTGGACAGCCATTAGCTTTGTTTGGGTTTTTGGCATACACCAGTATGGTGATATTGGCTTTGGCTCCCTTGGTATTCAACTCAGGGGAAAACAATAACCGCAAACAATTGGAAAATTGGACGTGGTGGCTGCTGCTGGTGGGTGCGATCGCTATGTCTGTATTTAGCGGCTACTTAATGTATGTGCTGACATCTCAAATCAAAGCGATTTGTCTTTATTGTATCGGTTCAGCTTTGTTCTCTGTGAGTCTTTTGGTACTAACGATTATCGGTCGGACTTGGGAGGATATTGGACAAATCTTGTTTACCGCCCTGATTGTCGGGATGGTAACGCTGATTGGTACTTTAGGCGTTTATGCTGGCGTGAATCAATCAGATGTGACACCTGGAACTCCTGGACAACCTACAAAAATTACCTTTAATTCTAAAGGAGACCCTAACCCAGCGTTCGGTTGGGAAGTTACCACTACTTCTGGTGAGGCAGAAATAGCATTAGCAAGCCATCTGGCAAAGGTAGGTGCAAAGGAATACAGTGCTTATTGGTGTCCTCACTGTCACGAACAAAAGCTGCTTTTTGGTAAAGAAGCTGAGGAAATAATCAATAATGGTATTAAGGTAGAGTGTGCCCCTGATGGACTCAAAGCTCAACCAGAACTGTGTAAATCCGCAAAAATTGAAGGTTTTCCTACTTGGATCGTTAATGGTAAAAGCTATAGCGGAGTTCAAAACTTAGAGGAACTAGCAAAAGTTTCTGGTTACACTGGCCCTCGGAACTTCAAGTATTTTAAGTAAAGTACCTACACCGATCTTCAGTAGTTCACACCCCATAGTCAACTGGATGAATACAGTAAAATCTGTTTCCAGTTGGCTTTTTTGTTTTTGGTAACAGATAATAGGTCTTATCCAATGCCCAACTACTAATTTTACTGCGGCTTCGATCTGCAAATACTTAAGCTCAAGTAAATTAGCTAAATATATTTTCATTAAGTTAATGTATATTTTAATTTCTTTTTATAACACTTGAGAGCCACCTTGGGATGTAATCATGTCAAACTCTAACCGAGAGGTGTAGCTGTTGGAAGTTAACGTAATTCTCAGTAAAATACCTAATCGATCGCAAATGTAAGTTTAATTGAGTAGGCTCTACTAGAGAAGGCTTTGAGAGTTAAATTTACTGAACTCACTTTCAATATTTTTTCATCTGTGTTGATAGGCACAAGAGTCCCAGTTGCTCTTTAGTCAGATAATTGACCTCAATATATGGTAATCCATCACAAATACCACGATATTTTGAAGAACCTTGCTGAGTTGAAAAAATTTTGAGAAATTCTATTTAGCTCTTACTTGAGCTATGTTAGTCCGATAGTTAATAGCTATAAGAAATAGAGAATATTTCTGCCTACTAGGTAATGGCAATGAATCAGCAGCTAGGCAAGCGTTTTGTGAAGTTAACCTATGGACTGAAACAATCGCTTAGTCGAGGACACAGAGAATTGATTACTGCGGCCAGCATTGCAGTCTGCGTCCTGCTTTTGCACTCCTTTGGATTATTGCAATCTTTGGAGTTGGCGGCTTTGGATCAATTTTTTCGCTTACGTCCAAATGAACCGCCAGAAGACCGGATTACGATCGTAGGGATTGATGAAGCCGATTTAAAGGAAGTAGGTTCGTGGCCGATTCCAGATGCGAAGATTGCCGAGTTGTTACAAAAATTGAACGTCCACAAACCCCGTGCTATTGGCTTAGATATCTACCGAGATTTGCCAGTAGAGCCTGGTAATCAAGAACTTCGCAATGCTTATAAGTCAATGCCCAACTTAATTGGTATTGAACTACTATTAAAAAACAAAAACTTTAGTGTTCCGCCTCCACTGGGACTGAATCAGGATCAAGTGGGCATTAATAACCTGCTGTACGATCTTGATGGTAAAGTGCGTCGCAGTTTGTTGTATTCGCAGGTTAAAAATCAAGTACACGAAAGTTTTGCCTTGAAGTTGGCTTTATTGTATTTAAAGTCAAAGGGAATTACTCCCACCAAAGCAAAAAGTAACCCTAAGTATTTGCAATTGGGTAAGGCAGCATTTACTCGTTTTGAGGCTAATGATGGTGCTTATGTGGGAGCTGATGATGGAGGCTACCAAATTTTAAGCAATTTTCCCAAGCCCAAATGTCAAAGTTCGTCTGGAGAATTTTGTAGTTTTCGCCAGGTCTCGATGAGAGATGTACTGGCAGATAAAGTTAAAGCAAACTTAATCAAAGATCGGATTATACTTATTGGCTCCACTGCACCTAGTCTCCAAGATTTTGCATTTATTCCCTACTCCAGCAGTGTAATGGGTATGGCAAAGAGTGTACCTGGTATTCAATTGCAGGCTTATTTTATTAGTGAGTTAATCTCTGCTGCTGTTGATGGAAGACCATTACTCAAAGTTTGGCCTGACTTGGTGGAATACTTGTGGGTTTTTGTCTGGTCTTATCTGGGAGCCGTGATGATATGGCGGATACGACACGCAACTAGGAGTCTCTTCTCGATCATAGTTTGTTGCTTTGTATTGTCCGTGAGTGCATACCTTGCTTTTTTCTTATACGGTTGGTGGATACCACTCATTCCCTCACTGGTTTGCTTTGGCACTTCAGCTATTTGGATGACTAGTCATATTGCTCACATGCAGGAAGAGTGGAAACGTTCCAAAGAATTTTTGCATCACGTTATCAACACGATCCCCGATCCAATTTTTGTGAAAAATGAACAACATCAGTGGATTGTTTTAAATGAGGCGTATTGTCGATTTATCGGTTATCCAAATAAGTTATTAATTGAAAAGTCAGACTATGACTTTTTCCCAAAACATGAAGCTGATGTATTTCGACAACAAGACGATCTTGTTTTTCGGACCCAGCAACCCCAAGAACATGAAGAAGAATTTACAAATGCCGATGGTCAGACTCATCAAATTGCCACTAAGCGATCGCTCCACAAAGACTCAGCTGGCAATTTCTTTTTAGTTGGTGTGATCCGAGATATTACTCAGCGCAAGTTGATGGAAGAACAGCTGAAGCGTACTGCTGCTGAACTATCCCGGTCTAACAATGAATTAAAACTCAAAGAAGACCACTTACGTTATTTAGCGTATCACGACCCCCTCACCGGTTTATCCAATCGCAAATTTTTTGCCGAACAACTTTACGAGTCCTTACATTGGGCGCAACACAACAACTTGTTGCTGGGACTGCTGTTTATCGATCTAGATGGCTTTAAGCAAGTCAATGATACTTTGGGACATGAGACGGGCGATCGCTTGCTAATGACTATTGCTGAAAGACTCAGCAACTCTTTACGCGCTAGTGATACAGTTTCTCGTTTGGGTGGCGATGAATTTACTGTGATTTTACGGGCAATTCCTAATGTCCAAATAGCTGCTAAAGTCGCCGAAAAAATTTTAAGCAGTATTACCAAGCCAATTGTTTTGGACGGCTATACAATCCGAGTCTCTGCCAGTATTGGCATTAGTGTTTACCCATACAACAGTCAAGACAGTGAAACTTTGATGAAACAAGCTGATACAGCAATGTACCGTGCCAAGCGCCTGGGTAAAAATCGCTACGAGTTTGCTTAATTAGTTAAGAGTTTAATCTCCAGGCTTTTTTCCTATAGTTATAATTTTTACCTTCAAATTAGGAATTTAAACTGGAGATACCTCTAAGACACTGTATTGAAAAAGTATAGCCTATATCCCGCGAGACAAATTCTTAGCCAAGATGTAGACCTGGTAAGGATTTTTGGCTTTAAGATTAAACTTCATAACTGATGTCAGAAAGTAATTAGTCATCAGAGATAATTAGGAAAATAAATTTTAAATGTATTTTTATTTACAATAAAAATTATACTTATACGTATTCGTTGATTACGCTGTTGAATAGGTTTAAAAATCCTTTTAATACGATAAATATGTTGTTTTATCTTTACAGTTCTTTACCCACAAAATTTAAACTATACAATCAAATAAGTATTATTCCATTTTTTTTTGAACTTCTGATTAAGCAAACATAGTGTTTACACTTAAAAGTATTAAGATATTATTAATAAATAGTAAATTAGGCAAAATGCTCACAGTAAATCATTGACATATCTAACCTGAGACTGATGTAAAAATGGCTTATTAAGAATACCACTTAAGTATAAAGACTTTTTTATATCGGCAGTTTAAGGTTAATCGACAAGCGAATACCACAATGATTTCTACACTACCAGCAATAATTTCATAAAGTTAAAATCCTTTTTTCAAAAAGCCCAGTAAATATACGGTAGTAAATAAAAAATACGTTTTGGAATAAAAATTAGTAAATTTACTGAAAGACATGAAGACTAACTTCCGAATCACAAAGTTTATGATATTCTGCATAGGTGCTTATATACTGATCCCAAAAATTGCTGCTTGCACAGGTATATTCAGTACTGCAAGTGCTAATTCTTTTGGTCCTACTACCAGTAGCACCTTAATCGCCCGTAAGGCCAATTCTCAAAATCTACAAGACATATACATTCCACCAAATTATGGTGGTCCCGACAGTCATAATGGTAGCGGTACCCGTTGATGGCAATTTTAGATTTTAGATTTTGGTAGAGCAGCGCGATGAGTTAACTACCGTCTTGGACACCACATCTTTTACTTAGCGGCTCATTACAAGATGTTGTGCTTAGGGTTGCGAAAACCGTCAGGCTCTTTAAGGTAGTTTGTTCAAGACAACAGTGGAGATTTCCACCAATGATTTGTTTGTATAAATGTGTGGATTTGCCAATTTGAGTCTGGTTGAGGATAATCTAAACGGAAGTGTCCGCCTCGGCTTTCGGTTCTAAAAGCAGCACTTTTGAGAATTAAATCAGCTACATCTATTAAATTGCGAGTTTCTGCCCAAAGTCCCAATTGCCGTTCAACATCTGGTAGGTCAAAACTAGCGGGTTCTGCTGGACGTAAAGCAAGCAAGAATTGAGTTAAAGATAAGGCAGCGAAATCTTGCTGCCAAGATTCAATAGTAGCGATCGCAGTTTCCAGCCTTGATTGCTCCCGACAAATACCAGCACTTTCCCACACTAGACGCGGTAACTTCTCCCTGAGTGTTTCTAGCTGTGCTTGTTGGATATGCCACTCACTAGCATCAGGACTAAATTTCCGTAATGGCAGCACTGGTGTTTCTGAGGACAACCCAATATTTTCTAACTTAATATTAGCCATCTGGGCCCCAAACACAATACATTCCAACAGGGAATTACTGGCAAGGCGATTTGCCCCATGCACGCCAGTACTAGCGGTTTCACCCACTGCATACAAACCAGGGATATTTGTGCGATTCATCAGATCCGCAACAATTCCACCCATCCAGTAATGGGCAGCTGGCGCTACAGGAATTGGTTCGTGGAAGACATCAACACCCCAATGCTGACAAACTTTGATAATGTTGGGAAAGCGGTGACGAATTTTGTCAGCGGGGATGGGGCGCATATCCAACCACACATGAGCAGTAGCCAAATCAAGGGCTGTACGTTGTAAATGGCTGAAAATTGCTCTACTGACCACATCTCTAGGTGCAAGTTCACCCGCAGGGTGGTAGTCAAAGGCAAAACGTCGCCCTTCATTATCGATGAGATGTGCTCCTTCACCGCGTACAGCTTCGCTGATCAAGAAACGATCGGCACCAGGTTTAGTGAGAGCAGTGGGGTGAAATTGGACAAATTCTAAATCGCGAAGGATAGCCCCAGCCCTAGCTGCGATCGCTACCCCATCACCGGTACTCACTGCCGGGTTAGTGGTTTGGGCAAATACCTGACCACCGCCACCGGTTGCTAGTACCACAGCACCAGCTCTTATCCAGGTGATTTTACCTTGATAAAACAGGCTAATTCCCTGACAGGAACCAGTTTCGGGTTCAATCCACAAACTCAAAGCCAAAGCTTGCTGAATGACTTGAATATTTTGGCGACGTAATACTTGAGCGGTGAGGGTAGTAGTAACTTCCCTACCTGTAGTGTCAGCAGCGTGGAGAACACGGCGGCGAGAATGGGCGGCTTCCAAAGTTAAAGCTAAGGCTTGACCATGACGGTCAAAAGCTACTCCCAAGTTAACTAGGGATTGAATACAGCTAGGGGCATGTTGGGCGAGAAATTCGACAGCGGTGCGATCGCATAAACCTGCACCCGCCTGGATCGTATCTTCAATGTGCAGCGTGGGAGAATCTTCTGGGGCGATCGCTGCGGCAATGCCACCTTGTGCCCAATCACTGGCGGATAAAGCAACGGTTTCTTTGGTAATCAAACCGACTCGCAAGGATTCTGGCAGACATAGCGCTGTGTATAGTCCAGCGGCACCAGCGCCGACTACTAAGACATCAAATTGGCTAGGAATATCTATCTGAGACAAGGTAATGGGTAGGGGGAGCAGGCG